>CAYNMW010000167.1:0-9241 GCA_964398295.1 uncultured Saprospiraceae bacterium
TGGCAAAAACGTACAACTAAAGGAGCATAAAGCACCAGGACCTACAATAATGGTCGTTCTGATGGGTCAGATAGAATATAAGACCAGCAAATATTCTAAAACACTATCAGTTACGGATGAATTTCAAATTCCTATGGAAGAAGTCCACGCAGTCACGGGCATGGAGGATTCTGTATTTCTGTTGTCAGTAAATATGTAGTATTTTCAATAAAGTCCAATCCATTAAATATAGAATGCCAGTGCCTAACAACAGATAAGAATTGCATATCAAATTCTCGGCTAATTATTCAAGCATTCAGCAAGAAGATAAAATGTTATGGCCGCCCCAAATCGTCAATCCGTTCGCTCTTAACAAGCTCTTCAAAAACAGTTTCCCATCCTTGCCAACCACCTAAAATCGAAAACGAGCTATTGTGCCAGATAAAACAAAGCTGTCCATTTACTTCTTGCAAGTTATTTCTGATTTGATGTATTGTGTCGCGTGCTTCCTCAATTGACAATTTCATATAATCCTTCAAGGTAACATCCATCAGACAAAAAGGATGAACCAGTAATGTAGTTGCCTGTTCTTTATTTAAATCATAAAAATAAAACGGCATACTCGTACCAGCTCTAAAGCCACACTGATCTGCATAACCCATACTCCATTCATCTGAAACACCTATTTCTATTAAGTTTCTATATGTTTTTGGAAGAGTAAATCTGAGGAAATGTTGTCTACTCGATAGTATAGGTGTACCAATAACTGATTCTAACCATTGCTTTTCTTCAATCAACTTCTCCTGATCAGTATAGCTTAAATAAGACGGATGAATGCCAATAGAAAAGGCAGCATAGTGTTCTTTAATCAATTGAGAGAAGGCTGTGTTGTCAAGAAAATAGGAAGTATCGTATGGAGAATTCTTTCGACACAAGAAAAAATATCTGCTCTCTAATTGTTTGCATTGATCTCTGATGTATGAAAACGTATCATATGGGTCATCTCCCAACTGATATGCATTTCGTTGTTCTTTCCATTCTTCTAATTGTCCTTTCACTATTTTCTTCAGCTGACTACCAATTCGATGAGCTAAAGATCGATGCTTATAAGCCCAGGAGATATCAACATCAATCGTTGGTAATATTTCAAATGGCGTTGGTTCCGGCAGTTTAATATTCCAATGTAATTCTATTGTCTTTCTTAAATACAACATCCATTCATCCACGACTGGTCTTTGCAAATAATCATTGGCGTAGGCATGTGAAGCTATTGAAGGAAATCGGTCGTGCTGATCTGGTACAAAATTCTGGTACTCTTCGTATCGGCTAAGACAATAGAAAATGCTAGCTAAAATATCAAAGGATATGGTATAATTTGAAGAACCAGGAAACAATTGAATCATGTCATCTTCAATAGAAAAATCCGGCGCAAACTCTTCTTCGACAGCAGAGGTTTCCAAGAATTTTGAGTTGTATACTCGAATGCTATGTGGTAAATGTTCGTCTGTGTAGTTGATATAATTCAATTGGTCTTCAACTTTGTCAAGTGATGTACATGTCACAGTTAGACCGAGTCTCATGCTGATAAATGCAGCTATGTATTCGATTCGTGGAGTTCGTATATGTGTAAGTATATGAATCACAGATAATCTTAAAAACAAATATAAGGAGACATTAATGGTCTGTTAATTGTCTTTTCATTATAAAATGACAATTTTTTTAGGGAAGAACTCTTTTTACTACTAACTTTAGATATATATGAGAAACTTCCTCTTGGTTTTTTGTCTTTGTTTTGGTGCTTTGATTCCTGTAATAGGTCAAGTTGTCTTTCAACCAAAACAGATAGACTATAACAACAAAGGAATTCTATATCAATTTGAAAAAGCTTTTGATTTTAAATTGTACACCAATGGTTTGAGTTTCGCACTCAATTTTGGTGAAATCGATTCCTACTATAAAACGACTTACTTCACATTCGAATTTGGTACACTAAAAGACTTTCGAGAACGACGTCAAAATAGAAATATCAATTTTGCTGGTGTTGGATTATCTTCCTCATTCACTTTTGGAAAGCAAAACAGCATATACTTGCTCAAATTTGGTCAGGGTAAAAAGCTGTATCTGACTGAAAAGGCAAAACGTAAAGGTCTCGCAGTAGGGATCAACTATAGTTATGGTTTAACCCTCGCACTTAAGAAACCATACTTTTTGGAGATCCTGAATGTTGATGCGACTTCTGATGAAGATGATGAACTTCTTACAGAGCGGTTTACAGAAGAGAACCAAGATCGCTTTTTAGACTCTAGTCTAATCTTTGGTGGAGCTGGCTTTTTTGAAGGCTTTTGGCAAATAAGACCTACCGTCGGAGCGAACGCCAAAATAGGTGCCCACTTTGCTTTTGGTGCTTTCGACAAATCAGTAAAAGCAATAGAAGTAGGCTTGCAAATAGATGCCTTCCCAAGACGTCTACCTATCCTTGTCGAACGCGATGACATACGCAACCGATATGCTTACATTAACTTATACCTTCTTGCACAATTTGGAAAAAGGAAATAACTTATAGAGCTAGGGACTTCTTCATCGTTATGTAAATAGGTTCAATTCAAAATTTCACTTTCCTAAAATCATTACTTCAGTTTTTTCCAGTTTCTCTGTTATACCGATGCTATTTTACTTTAGGAAAATAGATAGGGTATAATACCCGAAAGAAATAGCTCTGCCGATTTTAAATAGCCCAAACCAATTCCTCTTCTGTATATAATTGAAATTCATTTTAAAAAGTAATGAATCATACCTTATATTCGGACATCATTTATACTATATCATGACCACTCAAATTAAAGACTTAGCACACTACAAAGAACTCTACAAACAAAGCGTCGATGATCCTGAAGGATTTTGGAAACATGAAGCAGAGAGCTTTGTTTGGTTCGAACCATTTACAGATGTATGTCAATGGAATTTTAAGGAACCTGACGTCAAATGGTTTATAGGTGGTAAAACCAACATTACCTATAATTGCCTAGACCGTCATTTGATCGAAAGAGCAGATCAAACAGCTATCCTGTGGGAACCCAATGACCCAACAAGCGAAAAGAGATCCTACACCTATCAGGAATTGCACGATGCTGTGTGTCAATGTGCAAATGCGCTGAAGGAAATGGGAATTAATAGAGGTGACAGAGTCGTCTTTTACATGCCAATGGTACCAGAATTAGCAATTGGATTATTAGCCTGTGCCCGGATTGGCGCAGTTCATTCTGTCGTATTTGCAGGCTTTTCGGCACAAGCTCTGGCAGATAGAGTGAATGATGCAACAGCCACTATTATTGTTTGTTCCGATTTTAATAAACGTGGTGCGAAAAATATACCTGTTAAAAAAGTAGTAGATGATGCTTTGGCATTAGGATGTCCATCTGTAAATACTGTCCTTGTTCACAAAAATACTGGTGAGGATATTTCTACATCTTCTTTGGATAAATGGTGGCATGAACAAATCAATCATCAACCTACAATGTGCGAAGCAGAATTGATGGATGCCGAGGATATGTTGTTTATCCTATACACATCTGGCTCAACAGGAAAACCAAAAGGTGTAGTACATACGGTTGGGGGATACATGGTCTATACATGTTTCAGTTTCAGAAATGTATTTCAATACAAAGAAGGAGACGTCTATTGGTGTACAGCAGATATTGGTTGGATTACTGGTCATTCATACATTGTTTATGGTCCTTTGCTTGCAGGTGCTACAAACTTGATGTTTGAGGGTGTTCCCACTTTTCCAGATCCAGGACGTTTTTGGGAAATTTGTGAGAAGTACAAGGTCAATCAGTTTTATACTGCTCCCACTGCCATCAGAGCTTTAATGGCAAAAGGAGATGAGTGGCCAGCTAAATATGATTTATCATCTTTAAAGTTACTTGGATCAGTAGGAGAACCGATCAATGAAGAAGCATGGCACTGGTATGATAAACATATTGGCAAAAGCAATTCTCCAATCATCGATACATGGTGGCAGACAGAGACTGGTGGAGTCATGATCACACCCTTACCGGGAATTACGGACGCCAAACCCACATATGCCTCTTACCCAATGCCAGGTATTCAACCTGTCTTCGTGGATTCTGAAGGGACAGTTTTGGAAGGTAATAATATTGAAGGTTTGTTGTGCATCAAACATCCTTGGCCATCAATGATACGAACGACTTATGGAGATCATGAGCGCTGCAGACAAGTTTATTTTTCAGCATTTGAAAACATGTACTTTACAGGAGATGGAGCAAGGAAAGATGAAGATGGCAGAATAAGAGTCATTGGCAGAGTCGACGATGTCATTAATGTCTCTGGGCACAGAATGGGTACTGCAGAAGTTGAAAATGCAATTAACGAACATCCCGCTGTAATCGAATCCGCTGTCGTTGGTTATCCTCATGACATCAAAGGTCAAGGCATTTATGCCTACGTCATCACTCAGGGTAAAGAGCTGGATGAAGCATTCAAGAAAGAAATTGTTGAGGTAGTCAAAAAGGAAATAGGACCAATAGCAAAACCTGATAAAATTCAATTTACAGATGGTCTGCCAAAGACCAGATCAGGAAAAATAATGAGACGGATATTGCGAAAGATTGCCTCTAATGATACATCCAATTTAGGTGACACTTCTACGCTATTGAATCCTGATGTTGTGGATCAGTTGATGGAAGGGGCTAAAGAAGTTTAATAGATATGTAAGAAAATGAAGCAACTTTATTCAGTGATTGGTTTAGGAATTTATTTCCTATTCATTTCTGTAAATGCCCAAAGCCAGGTTAATTTTCGATTAGTTGGTGGCTTGGGTCACGCCTTTATAATTGATGATGAAGATATTCCATCAAGTTTACAGGTAAACTTAGGTGTTGATGCACAGATAAAATTTTTGAATTTTGAAGTGCTTTACAATAGATCGATTGCACAACTAGGAGATGAAATCCCAGTAGCAACATTTACATTTTTTCAAGAATTATTGATTGATAATATAAGTACTGAACAATCGATTTTTTCAAATTATCATTCCGTGCAATTTTCTGCATATCTCAAACCATATCCACACCGTATGAATCCCTATGTAGGAATTGGGTTTGCAAGAGATATGATAGGAATAAGAACAGAAACTACAATTTTTAGTGACTTATTTCAGCAAGAGTTCACCATTCCTTCTCAATCTTTAAATGGAATTCTTTTTAACGTCGTCATACCCTTAAAAAATTTTTCAATAAAAGTTTATCACCAACATTATCTTGACGATTTAAATCGAGGCTTTCTATTTAGAAGAAACAATCTAAATAAAACTGGTTTTTCGATTAATTACCACCTCGACATTATCAATAAAACCTCTTTTACACCAAAAAACAAACGTAAAAAAGAGCCACTTTTAAGTGTCAATCTTGGTTTAGCAAACAATATTCCCATAAATGCAAATTCTGTTGCTTCGTTCCACCCTTGGATAGAATTAGATTACTATTTGAACACAAAAAGTGGTATTTCGGCAAGCTACTTATTTGAAGGTCAAGCTCTAGGTTTTCGAAATAGCTCGTCAATTGCAGAACAATTTGAAGAAGATTTTGGCAATCCTACTATTTTAAATAAAAGCAGTAGGATAAGTACAGCGAAAATAAATTATTTTAGAAACAAGATACTTTCAAATACAACTTACCTATTCTATGGACCAGGTGTCGGCTATTATCAAAACAGACGGATAGGGAGATTCAATATGGAAGCTATTTTTGAAGAACAAAATGCTGTTGGAGGAGTCTTAGCTGCAGGTATTAAATCAAAATTCCTGTATGCAAGTCTTGAATGGCACCTACCATTCACCAGTTACTCGTCTTTTATTACATTTAAATCAGGCTTTAGAATCAATATTAGAAAAAAGGTAAATACTTCAGAAGAAGAACACAATCAAATTTATAGAAGGAGGTGAGACAACTTGCTTAGCTGGAGATTGGGCTCTTGTTGAGAGTTAGGGATCATCGTGGCTTCAGCTATCCTTCGAAGGAGGGGTAGACCACCCCGCCTTGCAGGCACCCATCCGAAGGAGGGAAATTTACACTCAGGGTTTTAAAAACAGGGTTGGAATTGAACAATGCAATTGTTTCAAATTCCCTTCCAGTCAACGGGTGGCAGCCAATAGGCTGAAGGGGTGGTATTCCTCCAGCACAAGTTTGGCATTTTACTGTAAATAAATTAATCATTCCTATTTCTTAGATTTCACCCAATAAGAATTAAATTACAAGACAATCAATCACTATGATTAGACGAGAATTTATAAAGTCAGGAACCGTTGTTGGTGCCTCTTCAGTCGTTGGTATAACTCATGCAACAAATGAAATGAAAAATAATACCTCTGCAAAAGCAAAATATAAACTTGGTTACCAGTTGTTCAGTGTCAACAAAGACATGAATCGAGATCCTCTTGGGACATTAAACAAAATGAAACAAATGGCTTATGAGGATTTCGAAATTTTTGGTTTTGATCCCACAAGAGTAAGCTATTATGATATTGATGCGCATGACTTTAAAAAGCATCTTGAGGACATGGAATTGACAGTCACTAGCGGTCATTATGCATTTACTGATTATATGACCAAGTCTACTGACGAATTGAAATGGTTTGTGGACAAATGCATTCAAGGCGCAAATGCCTTAGATTCACCTTACATCACCTGGCCATGGTTGGCACCCGAACACCGGCATATGGATGGATATAGATTAATGGTAGAAAAATTAAATATTATAGGAGAACAAGTATCAGCTGCGGGTTTAGAATTTGCCTATCACAATCATGGATTTGAATTTGAAAATCATGACGGGGAAAATGGTTATGAATTAATCATGAATGAAACTGATCCCGATTTGGTAAAACTTCAAATTGATATGTACTGGGTAATGCATGCTGGCACGACGACTCCAAAAGAATTAGTAAACAAACAACCAGGCAGATTTGTGATGTGGCACATTAAAGACATGGATGCCATTACCAGGGACTATACTGAATTGGGAAATGGCGCAATCAATTATGCCAATGTATTGCCAAACGCAGAAAAATCTGGATTGGTCTATTATTACATTGAGCAAGGTGGAAATTTTGCACACAGTGCTATACAAAGTGCAGCAGACAGTGCAAGCTATCTTCAGAACCATCTGCAACATCTATTGTAGTAGAAGATGATTCGACCCTTTCAGAATAGTGACAAAGAAACCCTGATAAGTATATTCAAACAAAATGTACCTAAATATTTTGACCCTACAGAATTAGCTGATTTTGAAAGTCATCTTGAATCTCATACTTCAACTTATTATACCGCACTGCACGATAAAGAAATTGCAGGTGGCTTTGGCTTTGCAATTAAAGCAAATAAAATCGGAAGCATTACGTGGATTTTTTTTAATCCAGATCATACTGGAAATGGCATTGGCACAAAAGCAGTACAATTTTGTCACAAGCAAATGAGTGAACTTGGAGTCAAGAAATTCTCGGTGCGTACTTCTCAGCATGCTTATCAATTCTTTGAAAAATTTGGCTATACTACTACGTATATAGAAAAAAATTATTGGGGTGAAGGATTAGATTTATATGAGATGAAACGAATGAAAGGCTAAACAAACATACAGTAGTTTTTTAACAGGATAATGGCTATTGAAACTGTGGTTCTTTGTATCTTCTTCTCTTGAAATAATGATACATGAAAACGAAATACACTTTTTTTCTTAGTCTTCTTTACATTTATTTATTCAATCCTACAAACTCCATAGAAGCGCAATCAGCAGATCAATGGTATGCGACTCCGGACAGTTTATTTGCCGGACTTCAATATAGAAACATCGGTCCTTTTCGAGGGGGAAGAAGTGTAGCAGGTAGTGGTGTAGTTGGAGATCCACTCACCTATTATATGGGCAGCACTGGTGGAGGAATCTGGAAAACAACTGATGCAGGAACCACATGGAATCCAATTGCTGATGGACAACTAAAAACAGGAAGTGTAGGTGCTATAGCTGTAGCAAGTGACAACCCAAATATTATATATGCTGGCATGGGAGAACATGCAGTAAGAGGAGTTATGACTTCACATGGCAATGGTGTGTATAAGTCTGTAGATGGTGGCATTAATTGGACACACATGGGGCTGGACAATTCCAGACACATAGCTGAAATACGTATCGACCCGAACAACTCAAGCATTGTATATGTCGCTGTGCAAGGTGCTCTTCATGGAGACAGCGCTGACAGAGGTGTATACAAATCAACTGATGGTGGAGCAAATTGGCGAAAGGTATTGTATGTAGATCAACGAACAGGAGCAGCTGACCTTACCATAGATCCTTCAAACCCGATGAAATTATTTGCTAGTATGTGGGACCATCGTCGTGTTCCTTGGCAAGTACAAAGTGGAGGCAAAGGTTCAGCCATTTATCAATCAGTAGATGGAGGTGAACATTGGGATAAAGTATCTAAAGGCTTACCAAAAGATATTGGTAAATCGGCAATTGATATCTCTCCTGCAAATCCTCAAGTGGTCTACGCCAACATCGAAGCAGAAGGAGAAAAAGCTGGTGTGTATCGGTCCAACGATGGAGGCAAGACTTGGAAGCAAACGACAAAAGATCGAATCACGGTTGCAAGAGCTTGGTATTATATTGAAATATTTGCTGACCCCAAAGATGAGAATCTTGTATATGTTCTCAATGCTCCTATGTTAAAATCGACTGATGGTGGCAAGACATTTAAAACAGTACGTAATCCGCATGGAGATCAACACCACCTCTGGATTAA
Organism: uncultured Saprospiraceae bacterium; assembly: GCA_964398295.1. Lineage (GTDB taxonomy): Bacteria > Bacteroidota > Bacteroidia > Chitinophagales > Saprospiraceae > CALFUK01. Next base: position 8,792 of record CAYNMW010000167.1, read on the forward strand.
CCCAGATAATACAAGTAATATTCTGTTATTAAACGATGGTGGAGCTTGTGTGTCATTTAATGGAGGTAAGACATGGTCTTCTCAGCAAAATCAGCCGACTATCCAATTCTATAGAGTCATCACAGACAATGTATTTCCCTACAATGTTTATGGTGGCCAGCAAGATAATTCGTCAATCGTCACAAAAAGCAGAACCAGTTCTCCAGGTATTGGGTGGAAAGACTGGTTTAATGGTCCAGGATGTGAAAGTGCATTTTTAGCATTTGACCCTGACAATCCTGTTCAACTTTTTGGTGGATGTTATCAAGGCAATATCTCTGTAATGGATATGAAAACACATGAAGAAACAGACATCATTGCCTACCCTACCGTCGGTTTGGGCTGGACGCCAAGCGAGATGAAATATCGCTTTAATTGGAATGCTCCGATTGTGGCTTCACCTCAAGACCC
>CAYNMW010000168.1:0-9217 GCA_964398295.1 uncultured Saprospiraceae bacterium
CTCTATAAACACAAGGCACTGAAGTACCTTGGACTTAATAAAAAAGATGATCAGTACAGATTATTAAGTCCAAGTGATTTCATCCACTTGTTGTCTCGATACAAGTAATCTAAATAAACACAAGGCACTGAAGTACCTTGGACTTAATGAAAAGAAATTAATTTAATAAATCATCAAGTGATTGTCTATCATAGACGTAACCGTCTTTGATGACAGTTTGAATTGCCGTTGTGTTACGAATATTGTCTATTGGATTGGCATCAAGGATCAATAGATCTGCAATTTTACCAGTATCAATTGTGCCTAAATCATCCTGCATATCAAAGTAAAGTGCAGGATTATACGTTGATGCTTTTAATGCCTGCATTGGCTCTAGTCCACCCTTTTCTACCAACACCTGTAATTCACGATGTAAACTAAATCCAGGCGTCAGAAAGAAAATGGGACAATCTGTTCCTGCCATGATAGGAATATTGTTTTGATGCAGGTCGCTTATCATTTTACTTGCCCAATCCATATACTGCTGTTGATTTTCCGCAACTGGAACATCCGGCATTTGCTGAGCACCTTGCTCCCACTCCGTCCTTGCTTCACTTGGGAGATACGTAAAGGTCTCCAACCAGTCTGCATCATCCCATGGTTTCAATTCTGAACTAAGTATTAAAGCAAGTGTTGGAATTTGCCAGGTTTGATTCTTTTCTAAATTATGGAGAACACCAGCTATTGCAGATTCAGTCGTTTCCCGAACAGATGAGAAACGATATGCCGTATGTAACCTTGAGCGTACTCCATAGCCTAAGCTATCCTGGGAAGCTGCAATTATCTTAGCCCGCTGATCTCGCTTTTCTTCAGCTTTGTCCACCATTGACATTTCCAGGTTTCGCATGTGTTCGACACTTGCCATCCCTAAATCAGAAGCTTGCTGTACTGTCATTTGCAACGGAATATGACCTGTGACTTTTAGGCCTCTCTCTGTTGCTTCTTCCATGATTGCTGTGAACAACTCAGGTGTTAACATTTCATATGCTTTGATTAAATCAACACCAGCCTCGTCCAATTCTTTTACATAAGCCTTTGCTTCTTCTGGTGTAGACACGCCTTTTGATATATCTGGCACAAATACTGATGAACCATCATATACCCGAGGTAATCCATCGATGAGTGGCCCTGCAATTTTGACTCTTGGGTGTTTTTTTGGATTGCTCATTGCTTGCTCTTTTAATTGCACCATTCGTTCGATTTGACCTCCTGTGTCTCTGATACTTGTAATTCCATTCGCAATAAACAAATCAAACATGTGTGGCTCAATCGCCTTCTCGAATGTCAGATGTACATGAGCATCCCATAAGCCAGGGATCATGAATTTTCCACTACCATCAATACTTTTCTTTGCTGACAAACCATTGCTTGATTCTTGGATGGATGTGATCCTATTGCCGGTAATGAGCACAGATTGATTTTCGTTTACACCATTAATGGCATCGATTGTAGTAATGTTTTGGATGAGTACATCACCTTCGATTGGAGTACAGGAATGCAATCCAATTATCAAAATAAATGATAGATGATGGAATCTGAATAGGTGTTTCATGTTATGTGCTTTGGTTTACAAAATACGATTTAAATCGTAGGTTGATTTTATAACATCCGAATGAAATTTGACATAACTCGGAATGACCTGAGGAACATTTCAAATTTAGCATACCTGGACTAATTCACGCTGCATTGCCTTTGGCATGTAGGTCTATATAGATATCACACCAGTGGTGCTCTAATTTTTTCTGTGAAATTTATTTGTGCAAACATGATAAAGTATATTGAAGCCAAACTGTTGTTTTCTAACTATATTCAAGTATTGTTAATCAAACAACTCACATTATGGCACCTGATATCAATATCTTATTTGTTGCGCTAGCAGCCCTTTTCCCTATGCTCATTGGCATGATTTACTATGGTCCAATTTTCGGAAAACAGTGGATGAGTTCTCTGGGCTTTACAGAAAGCAATTTACCTGAGCCCATTAAAATGCCTATCGTATATGTAGTGTCTTTAGCTCTTGCTTTTGTACTGGCTTATTTTATGCTGACCATAAACGAACATTTGCACAGAGGCATCAGTGACTCAGGTCAGTTGATTTTTACAAGTGATCACAATTTTGGCCACGGTGCCTATCATGGTTTAATCATAGGCTTATTAATCTGCTTACCTGTACTAGTAAGTAATCTTTTATTTCAACGTAACTCTGCAAAAAATATATTGCTCAATGTTGTTTACTGGTGCATAACGATGGCTTTGATGGGAGGATTTTTAGATACGTTTGCTGTAAATTAAATTGAATGATCATAAGCGATTTAAGTAGTTACCACTTCACATTGGCGATAGAGGTACATTGGGGAGATATGGATGCTGCCAAACATGTGAATAATTTGATCTATATGAGATGGACGGAGACAGCTCGTATTGCTTACTTTATTGAAGCTGGCATTTCTACAGAATTTGATGGACATAGCATAGGGCCTATCATGGCATGGCAAGACTGTAAATATATCTTTCCAATTACATTTCCTGACACGGCAAAAGTAGGACTGAAGACAACCAAAATGCTAGAAGATCGTTTTGAAATGGAAGCAGCTATTTTCTCAAGCCAACACAATCGCATTGCTGCAATCAGTAAACAAATAGTAATCCCATATGACTATGGAGCGTTGAAAAAAAATCCTATACCTGACAATTGGATTTCGGGTATTGAACGCATTGAAAAAGTAAAATTCTAAAAAATTACACACATGAAAAAAAGGGTTTTGCTACCACTGATTAATCAGTTAACTATTTGCATTCTCTTCCTATATCTTGTTGGATGCCAGCAAAAAATAACGGAAAGTGTCGCCACAGAAAACAATGTCATTGAACCTAAAAGTCTTGATACACAGTTCTTGTATACCAATGGTTCGATTTTAACCATGGATGGAGATCAAGCTCAATATGTGGGTGCATTGGTGACAGACAATGAAACGATTGTTTTTGCGGGGACTGTAAGAGAAGCTATGCGTGGATACACACAAGCTACTTTAGTCAATCTCGAAGGTAAGACAATGCTACCAGGATTTATCGATCCACATAGTCATTTCACTCATGCTTACAGTCTACTCAGGCAAGCAAATGTTAGCAGTCCTCCAGTCGGTGGTGTTACAGATATCAAATCTCTTTTAAAAGCACTTAAGGATCATCAATTGAAAAATCCTGATAGTGATGGATGGATCCGAGCTTGGGGCTATGACCAATCAGAACTTAATGAAGCACGTCATATCACAAAAGACGAATTGGATGAAGTTTTTCCAGATCAAAAAGTAGTCTTGGAACATGTATCAAGACATGGTGCAGTACTCAATTCTAAGGCACTAGAATGGGCAGGAATCGATCAATCCACAGAGATACCAGTTGGAGGTGTCATTGGAAGAATGGAAAACTCAGACGAGCTGTCAGGCTTATTAATGGAAACGTCTTGGGTCGCTATTCAGAAAAATCTACCAAGCCTTACCACCGAAGATAAACTCGCTGCTATCCCAAAAATCATGCAGATGTATGCAAGCGAAGGCTACACTAGTTTACAAGATGCTGCATGCTTCATAGATGAACTTGATATTCTTAAAATTAAAGCAAGTAAAGAACGGCTATTACTCGATATTGCCGTGTTGCCAATATTTATTGAAGGAGAACAATGGCTAAACAATCCCGAATATTCTTTTGGGAATTATTCGAATGGAGTCAAACTTCAGGGTGTTAAATTGATCCAAGATGGCTCACCACAAGGGAAGACAGCATTCATGACGCAGGAGTATTTAACCGGTGGATTAAGTGGAGAATCTAGCTGGACGGGCGATCGTATGTTTGCCTATCAGCAATTTGAAGGCTTAGTCAAACACTATGCAAGTCAAGGAATCCAACTGTTTATTCATGCCAATGGTGATGCAGCAATAGACGATGTTATAAAGGCAGTAAGAAGTACCGGCATCACAGCTGCAGATGATCGACGACCAGTTATTATCCATTCTCAGTTTCAGCGTCCTGATCATTTAGACGACTATGTAGAGTTAGGTTTATCGCCAAGCTACTTTACCAATCATTGTTTTTTCTGGGGAGATGAGCATGTGAAAAACCAAGGAATCGATCGTGCCAGCCATATCAGTCCCTTAGAATCTGCTATTAACAAGGGCATTGTGTATTCCAATCATTCTGACTTCATTGTCACTCCTTTGGATCCGTTTTTCATACTCTGGACTGCTACTAACAGGACCACTAGAAGTGGAATGACATTGGGCGAAGATCAACAAGTATCAATGTACAGAGCCTTACAAGGATTGACTACGGGACCAGCATGGCAGTTGTTTGAAGAAGATAAAAAAGGCAAATTGAAACCTGGGTTCCTGGCAGATATGATCATTCTAGATAAAAATCCAATGGAATTAGAACAAGATGCGATTAAGGATTGTAAAATTATTCAGACAATAAAGAGAGGTAAGGTTGTGTATTCTAGGAGATAGTTTTCTACACAGAGAAGGTCCGTCTTTATCTAATAGGATTCAAATCGTACTAAGCAGAAAAAAGGCTACTGAATTCAAAATTTGTATGAATAGTTAACAGTTCGTCCATTTAAAACGATGGTTGGGCTAATTCCTCTTTCAAATAGGCATGAAAAGCATGATTTTGTTGTTCAAAAAATTCACTTCATTTTTAAAACACGTACAATGAAAACAATTGTAATTATCCTTAGTCTAATTTGCTTCATTAACTTTCCTACACAAGCACAAATTTCCTCAGCACAATGGCAAGAAGATCTTAGATTCATACAAGAAACGGTACATGAGGATTATCCATTTTTATTCAAAAAAACAACAAAACAAATCTTTGACAATGAAGTAGAACAGTTATATAAAGACATTCCAAATTTGGAAGAACATGAGATCATAGTGGGTATGTCCCGAATTATTGCCTTATTCAAATATGGACATACTGATATTAGTTTTAGACATGCTGAATATGCGTTTAGGCAACTGCCTTTTAATCTCTATCGCTATGAAGATGGCATATATATTCAAGGTGTACATCAGGATTATGCGAAGGCGCTCGGCGCTAAGCTAGTAGCCATCAACAATGTACCAACTAACGAGGCTATTGAAAAAATCTATCCTGCAGTCAATGCTGAAAACGATCAATACTTTCAAGCATACGGATTAAATTATTTGGCGTTTCCTGAAGTACTGCACGCCCAGGGTATAACATCAGAATTGGACTATTCCGTTAGTTTGAGTCTTGAAAAAGATGGAATCGTTTTTCAACAATCATTTGAAGCTCTTCCCCAAGGAGAACGAGTTCCTATTCAGTACAACCAGATATTTGCACAAGACAATTGGCTAGAAGCCAGAAAACTAGATAGTACTCCTCTTTACATAAAGAATAGAGATAAGTTATACTACTTTGAACATTTGGAGAATGAAAAAGCAGTCTATATTCGTCACAGTAGTATCATGAATGACCGCACAGAAACGATGGCTGATTTTTATGGACGTGTTTTTGATTTTGTAGAAAATAATGAGGTAGAAAAATTTATTCTTGACTTACGTTTTAACGGTGGAGGCAACAACTTTTTGAACAAGCCAATCATAATAGGAATTATTGAACAACAAAAAATCAATCAAGTAGGCAAGTTGATGGTTATCATCGGCAGGCAGACTTTCTCCGCATGTCAAAATCTGGTAAATGAATTGAGTAATTACACCAATGTTGTTTTTATTGGAGAAGGCACTGCTGAAAACCTAAATTTTTATGGGGATACGCATGTGATAGCTTTACCCAATACACAAATCCCTATATTTTTATCTTATGCATGGTGGCAGGATAAACCACAAAGTCAAAATGCAGAAGGTACCTCTCCTCATATACCTGTGATAATGAGTTTCAATGAGTATGTCAATAATGAAGACCCTGTTCTTGATGCAGCATTGACATTTTCAGGTGATAATTTTAAACCTGATCCTATGGGTCATATCGTACAGCTGTTTTCTGAAGGCAATATGGTTCAATTACAAACCGATGTAATCAGCATGGTTCAAGACCCTCGTTATGGATTTTTCGATTTTGAAAGTGAATTTATTAAAGCTGGGAGAAGCTTACTAGGAAGAGATAATGTGGGAGCCTTATCCATTTTTGAAATGACATCTCAAATTTATCCTCATTCAGCTAAAGTATGGAGTGCACTGGGTGATGGATATAGTATGGTAGGAGATATAGTTAAAGCAATAGGCTATTTTGAAAAAGCTTTATCCTTAAGTCCTGATATAGAACTCAAAAACTATATAATAGGTAGAATAAAAGAACTAGGAGAAAAATAGATCTTGCTAGATATGCTTCAACTGGCGAAAGACAGATTCTAAACAAGGAAAGGTATCTTTGAGTATCTTTTCTTGTTGTAGGCAGAGAGGTGAAACACGTTCTGCTCACCTTTTCTATTCTATTGAAAGAGCTACTTTAAAGACAAAAGTCTAAGCCAGAGGCTCACAGGTCTGAAATCCTGGCAATTAGATCTTTATTCTCTCAGCTTATCAATTACAGGTTTGACAACTTCCGTCCATCGCTTGTACCCTTCTGCATTCATATGCAATTGATCTTCAACAAAAATAGAAGGATCGGGATAACCTTGCTCATTTAACATTGGTGCAGCCACATCAATGTAATGCAATTGATTTGACAGCACACAAAGGTTTTTTATCATCGAATTTGCTTCTTCATATTTGTCCCAGATCTGCCATCTTGCCGGTGAAGGCTTCATAGCTAAATAGACAATTTGAGCATCAGGCACGTGCTTTTTGCACAAGGCCAAAAACTCTATGAATTCATCAAAGGTCTCCTTGACAGTATAGGTCATTGCTAGATCATTCTCTCCGCAATACATAAAGATTTGGGCTGGCTTATACTTGCCTACAAGCTTATCGAAGTAATGATTGACTTCCTTTAATGTAGAACCTCCAAAGCCTCTATTCAATACATGGTGTGGTGCCAAGTCATCTGTCAGAGAAGACCAGAATCGGATTGACGAACTTCCAACAAAAACAGCCATGTTGCTTGGATATCTTCTCACTCTGTCTTGTTGACCAAAGGCTTCGATCTCAGCATCAAAGCGATTTATATCCAAGGTCGGATACACACGTTCAACATCTGCTCTTTCCCGAGATTCCTGTGAAGTGCCACATGAATACAATAGAGTGATTGACAAAGTCAAAAAGATCAGCCTTTTCATAAATATCCGTTTGGGCAACAATTTACTGCTTTCGGTGGACTTTTTTATGGTCCTAATTACCGTTTAATGCCCAGTCATAGTCTATATAACTCACATCAGCACCAGCTGAAACTTGAGTATTAGAATATTTATTTATATAAGACTTTATGTCGCCAAAATCTTCTGCATACCATTCGAAGATTTTAGAAATTGACATCGAATTAGCTGAAATTTTATTGGCTGAAGAATTGACAAATTTCTTCGTCAACCTATCCAATTCACTATTGACATTCCCAGCAGTAAATGCCTTAGGCGCAATAGGAGGACATGATTTTGCAGCACAATTAACGGCAAAGTGTATGCGCGGATCTTTAAATCTAGGTCTAATGATCTTGTGCTCAATATCATTTAAAGAATACGAATTGCCATCAACTGTAACGCGTTTTACGTCCCATGGCTTCCCACCGTCAAGGTCAGTTATACTAGAAAGAGGTAAATTATCAAGTATCAAATTAATGGTAACCGCATTGTACAAATTCATCCAATACGCAAGTTTTTCATTTCTTCCCCATGAAGATTCAGGAGAGTTAGTCACTACATCATCAATGTAGTTTTTCAACTGAGATTGAGAACCTTTAAAGCCACTATAATTGACATTACCTGAATTAGATACATACTTACTCAACAGTTGATTGAAGACACTATGATCAGGTTTTGTAACAACAGCTACTTTTTTCTCTTCAACAGGTGTTGGAGCTTCTTCAACCACTTTAGTTGTTCCCTTGACCTCAGATATTTTACTTGCCGTTGATTGAGACGCTTGTTGGACTGCCTCATTTGCAGTTGTTGAAACTGTTTTTAGTTGGCTGGATGTGTTTTCAGCAACTACTTCCTTAACCTGAGCAGGAGCACTTTGCGTTGATGTTTTTACAACTTCTTTTGATTGTGCTATTTTTTCTCCGGTGTTACTCGTTGTAATAATAGCACCAGTTTTGGTTGCGCTCTTAACTAACTCAGCAGTGTGTTTTGTAACATCTGCAACAGATTTGCTTGTAGATGACTCATTTATTTCTGGCTGTTTGGTGCCAGCATCCAGCTCGGTTTTATCTATTGGAATGAAGGTATCCTGCTTTTTCTCTGCAACTCTTTGCTCTGTATTTACGACAATCGGTTTTTCAGCTGTAGAGGGCTTAATTTCTGCTGTTGTTTGTTTACAGGAGATTAAGCTTATCAAAGAGACAAATATTATAAACTTCATACTGTTGATTTTATATATAGGAATGCAATTTCTATTAAATAGTTGTTTGTATTCTCATAAAGCTTTCTTAAAGAAAACTTATAACTCTCTTATATCTCGTCTTCTGATATTTCTAGAATTACAGGGTGGATCATAGAAAGACTTATTAAATCTTTCTCTTCTTTACTTATAGATGCAAATCGTAGAAAGCCACCAGAAGCCTTGGCTACATGCTCTGCGAAGGAAAGATAACTTTCATATAAATTGACTGCAATGTTGTTTTCCATTTTGTCAAAAACGCTGTTTAGTTTTTCCAATTCGTTACTTAGTTTCTTGGTTCGTCCCTCTGCATCAGATGGGAGGGTTTTGAGTAGCTCATCAAGATCTTGTTCGAAATTTTCACCTACAGAAGCATAATAAGCTTGCAATTTTTCTGCGTAAGAGTAAGATCTAATTGTCGTTAATTTAGAAGCCCAATCTACTTCATTTGTATCAATGTTTCCATCTGCCCCAGCTATCAAGACAGTGATTTGTGCTATTGCTTGTTGAAGTATCTTCTGATCATCTTCAGTAATCCCTTGAAACATGTATTCTAGCTATTTTGATTTAATGCTGCAAATGTATTAAAGTGTAGACATTAAGCGCAAATTTAGAAAACAATAAAAGAAGGATTCTTACTATATATTATAAATATTGTAGATATGTGG
>CAYNMW010000169.1:0-9207 GCA_964398295.1 uncultured Saprospiraceae bacterium
GATGAGATTGGAGAAATGAAAGCCTCTGATCCTCTTGAATTGAATATCAAAGGGGATATCGCTTTTGTGGATACAGAATTTCATTATCCAAGTCGAACGGATGTAGAAGTATTACAAGGAATCAATATAAATATTGCGGCCGGAACAAAAGCTGCCATCGTTGGTCCTTCTGGGGTAGGTAAGTCTACGATTCTACAATTGCTGTTAAGATTTTATGAAACTACTGGAGGTCAAATTCAAATTGATGGGAAGAGTATCAATGATTATGATATTCGATCGCTAAGAAATAACATGTCATTTGTTCCGCAGGAAGTTATTCTATTTGGAGGAACCATTCGAGAGAATATCCTTTATGGAGATGAGCATGCAACAGAGGAAGCTGTTATTGCTGCTGCTAAGAAATCCAATAGCTGGGAATTCATTACGAACTTTCCAGAAGGGCTTGATACCCTTATAGGAGAGCGTGGTGTGAAACTCTCAGGAGGCCAAAGGCAGAGAATTGCGATTGCAAGGGCCATCTTAAAAAATCCAGCCATCTTACTTTTGGATGAAGCCACTTCTGCCTTAGACTCTGAATCAGAAAAAGTAGTTCAGGAGGCCTTGAAAAATTTAATGGAAGGCAGAACTTCAATTATCATCGCTCATAGACTGAGTACCATTGCTGATGTTGATTGCATCTATGTCCTTGATGATGGCAAAATCATTGAGCGCGGAAGACATGAGGAATTGATGAAGATTGAAGATGGAGCTTATCGCAAGCAAGCTGTTTTAGGAGGACTCTTTTCTTAGGCGCTTTTTAAAAAATCATAAATTTTAGGTATTTACAAGCCTGTTGCTTTAGTGTAATTTGTTTCATTTAAGCTTTAAAATCAATGAAATGAATTACAAGTATTTAATGATCCTATTATTCTTATGCACAAGCATTTTGGTCCAAGCCCAAGATCGTTCTTATAGCTTTAAGAAAGTTTACATGATAGAATTCAAAGAAGGCCAAAAGAATGAAGGGATGAATATTGGCGAAAAATATTTTGGCGAAAGTCTAAAAGCCCTTGGTGTAGAGGTCGAACTTTATGAAAGTTTGTCTGGAAAGTGGGATGCCATCATCATTTTGGAAAGTGACAAATCAACCCCATTTGAAGATCCTTATGCAACTGAATTCCAAGCTTTGCTTAGAAAAGTAGCAGGAAGTGACGAACAGTTTCGAAAAGATATAGATCGATATAACGACTCGATCCTTCATCAAGAAACACACTATTTCAAAAAGTGGGTGTATTAAGAATTTGAAGCCTCAATAAAAATTCCTCATTATTTCCTAAGTATTCAGACTTAGTACTAACTTAGGAAATATGAACACACACTCTCATCAGGCCTATTGGAAGCGAAATCTCCAATACCTAGCAATCCTATTGTTGATTTGGTTTGCCGTTTCTTATGGTGCAGGAATTCTCTTTGCAGAACAACTTAATCAATTTTCAATCGGAGGATTTCCTCTGGGTTTTTGGTTTGCACAACAAGGCGCTATTTATGTCTTTGTTATTTTGATTTTTGTATATGTCCGATTGATGAACAAATTGGATGTTGAATTTGGAGTAGACGAAAAATAACGAAAGATGGGAGTCAAAGAATGGAGTTATTTAATAGTAGGTTTAACATTTCTTCTATACATATTAGTTGCGATCTGGGCAAGAGCAGGATCGACGAAAGACTTCTATGTAGCAGGAGGTGGAGTTCATCCCGTTCTTAATGGAATGGCCACCGCGGCGGATTGGATGTCCGCAGCATCATTTCTAAGTATGGCAGGTCTAATCTCATTCATGGGATTTGATGGATCGCAATATTTACTTGGATGGACAGGCGGCTATGTTTTGCTTGCCTTATTGCTTGCACCTTATTTGAGAAAATTTGGAAAGTTTACGGTCCCAGATTTTATTGGGGATCGATATTATTCTCAAACAGCGAGGATCGTGGCTGTGCTTTGTGCCTTGTTCGTTTCCTTCACCTATGTAGTAGGTCAGATGAAAGGTGTTGGAGTAGCTTTCTCTAAATTCTTAGGTGTTGAGTTTGGGACGGGTGTAATTATAGGTGTTGCAATCGTGTTTTTCTATGCCGTGCTCGGTGGAATGAAAGGCATCACTTATACACAGGTTGCTCAATATTGTGTATTGATTTTTGCCTTTACTGTGCCCGCTATTTTTATTTCTATTCAAATGGTAGGCAATCCGATTCCACAAATCGGGATGGGAGGAAATCTCGAGGATGGGACCGCCTTACTCACAAAGCTGAACCAGCTCTCGGTGGAGCTGGGCTTTCATGAATACACCTCCGCCAATAAGCCCATGATAGATCTCTTTTGTGTAACAGCGGCACTGATGTTAGGAACCGCAGGATTGCCGCATGTTATCGTTAGATTTTTTACTGTGCCTAAAGTGAGAGATGCACGTAAGTCTGCAGGTTGGGCATTGCTCTTTATCGCGATTCTTTATACTACAGCACCAGCAGTTGCTGCCTTTGCCAGAACAAATCTTATTACGACCGTTGACAATATTGAGTATGATAAAGTACCTGGTTGGTTTAACTCTTGGGAAGAAACAGGACTCTTGGAATTTGAGGATAAAAATGGAGACGGTAGGATTCAATATTATAATGATACAAATGAAGAATTTGTAAATACGGTCGCTGTAGCTAACAATTGGAAAGGAAGCGAATTGAAAATTGATCGAGACATAATGGTTTTGGCAAACCCTGAGATCGCTAATCTTCCTGCCTGGGTAATTGCCTTGGTCGTAGCAGGAGGTCTTGCTGCAGCCTTATCGACTGCTGCAGGTTTACTCCTTGTGATATCCAGTTCTATTTCTCATGACTTGTTAAAGAAGTGGTTGCGTCCGAAGATTACAGAAAAACAGGAATTACGGGCGGCTAGAATTTCGATTGCCGTAGCTGTGCTCATTGCTGGCTATGCAGGATATAATCCGCCCGATTATGTAGCGGCCATTGTGGCCTTTGCCTTTGGGCTGGCAGCATCTTCCTTCTTTCCAGCTATTATTTTAGGCATATTTGACAAAAGGATGAATATGCAAGGAGCCGTATTAGGTATGATTGTCGGAATTGTATTTACGGCGAGTTATATCATCTATTTTAAGTTTGGAGGAGGCGTTGGTCACCCAGAACAATATTGGTTCGGAATATCGCCAGAAGGCATAGGCACCATAGGAATGTTTATCAATTTGATCATAGCAATGATTGTAAGTAGAATGACTTCTGCTCCACCTGTAGAGGTTCAGCAATTGATTGAAGAAATTAGAATTCCAAGAGGTTCTTCAGAGGCTTCAGTGCATTAATAAATTAAATGTTTAGATTTTCTATCTTAGAAAAAAATGACTTAGATGACTTATCAGATATCATCATTAAAAGATTATAAAAGTACTTATAAAAGATCTGTTGAAGATCCTGCATCTTTTTGGGAAGAACAAGCAGAACATTTTCAATGGAAGAAGAAATGGGACAATGTGCTCGATTGGGATTTTGATGGTCCATCGATTAAATGGTTCGAAGGTGGGAAATTAAATATCACGGAGAATTGCCTAGACAGACATGTAGAAACTCGGGGAGATCAAGTTGCCATTCTATGGGAACCCAATAATGAAGATGATGCAGTAAGATCATTTACCTACAGTGAATTACTAGCTGAAGTTTGTAAATGTGCCAATGGTTTGAAAGCACTTGGCATCACGAAAGGTGATCGAGTTGTTTTGTATATGCCTATGGTACCAGAGTTGGCAATAGCAGTTTTGGCTTGTGCTAGAATAGGCGCTGTGCATTCTGTAGTCTTTGCAGGATTTTCAGCACAGGCATTAGCGGATAGGGTAGATGATGCCCAAGCCAAAATGATTATTTGCTCTGATTATAATAATCGAGGTACAAAAAACATCCCAGTTAAACAAGTAGTAGATGACGCCATGGATATCGGCTGCAACAGTGTGAATCATGTTGTAGTTCATAAAAATACAGATGGTGATGTCAACTGGAGTGACGACGTGGATCAATGGTGGCATGAGTTAGTTCAAGAGCAATCATCCCAATGCGAAGCAGAAGAGATGAATGCGGAGGATATGCTTTTCATACTCTATACATCTGGTTCAACAGGAAAGCCCAAAGGTGTAGTGCATACCTGTGGAGGTTATATGGTGTATACCTGTTTCAGTTTCAAAAATGTATTTCAATATAAAGACGGAGACATCTATTGGTGCACTGCAGATATCGGATGGATCACGGGTCATTCTTACATTGTCTATGGACCGCTGTTAGCTGGAGCAACGACTATGATGTTTGAAGGAGTACCTACTTATCCAGATGCAGGTCGATTTTGGAAGATCTGTGAAAAACACAAAGTCAATCAGTTTTATACGGCACCGACTGCTATACGGGCACTGATGGCGTGTGGTGATGAGTGGCCAGCAAAATATGACCTTAGTGATTTAAAAGTATTGGGTTCGGTTGGAGAACCTATCAATGAAGAAGCTTGGCATTGGTATGATCAAAAGATAGGAAAGGGCAATGTGCCCATTATTGATACTTGGTGGCAAACAGAGACAGGTGGGGTTATGTTGACACCCCTTCCAGGAATTACGGATGCCAAACCAACTTATGCAAGTTATCCAATGCCCGGAGTTCAAATCTGTTTGGTCGATCCAGATGGAAATGAATTATTAGAAAATAATTGTGAAGGATTACTCTGTATCAAATTCCCGTGGCCGTCCATGTTACGTACGACTTACGGTGATCATCAAAGATGTAAAATGACTTACTTCTCGACTTTTGAGGGTATGTATTTTACAGGAGATGGTGCACGTAAAGACGAGGACGGAAGGATAAGAGTGATCGGTCGTGTTGATGATGTCATCAATGTCTCTGGACATAGGATGGGAACCGCTGAGGTAGAAAATGCGATTAACGAACATCCAAATGTAATTGAATCTGCGGTAGTTGGATACCCTCATGATATAAAAGGACAAGGGATTTATGCCTATGTTATTACGGATGAAGCATTTGAATCTGTTGGCGATTTTATACAAGGTGTAAAAGATGTAGTAAGCAGAGAAATTGGACCGATTGCAAAACCGGATAAAATTCAAATTGTGTCAGGCTTGCCAAAAACGAGATCTGGTAAAATCATGAGACGGATTTTAAGGAAAATTGCTTCCAATGATAGCTCGAATCTTGGAGACATTTCTACCTTACTAAATCCTGATGTAGTAAAAGAAATTAAAGATAATGCCCTTTAAAAAATTTTGGGTGTCAATTTATATTTTGCTAAAAATTGAACCTTAAGCCTAATAAAACCATTTAATATTTTAATAAACACGTATAAAATGACAATCGAAAAATTATTAGAAGTTTTCAACGAGAAAGCGCAGAATATTGAGCCATTAGGAAAAAGATTGAAAATGGAGTTAGATGATAAAGTTATCATGGTGGATGGAACCGGTGATAGTAATGTAGTCAGCTCTGTTGATGAAGAGGCTGATACCGTAATTTCTACCACTTGGGAAAATTTCGAAAAATTGGCTTCTGGTGATTTAAATCCGATGATGGCTGTTATGACAGGTAAAGTCAAAATTAAAGGTGACATGGGATTAGCCATGAAATTGCAAAATCTTATCTAAGAAAACGATAGCCGAGTATTCACAAGGCTTATAAGGCATAAATAAAAAAGACCACTTTCAAATTAAAGAAAGTGGTCTTTTCATCTTTGTTCTTTAAGTTCTATTCTTTGATAAAACTCTGTGAGAAACTTCTTCCTTTATCAATTATCGAAATAATGTAATATCCAGTATGCAGCTCATTTACTGCGATGGTCTTCTCATATTTTTGGCGGATTAAAACTTCACCAAGCATAGAGTAAATTTCAATAGTTGCATCAGAACTTAATACAACATCCAAGTCGATATTGATGATGTCTGAAACAGGATTTGGATAGATTTTGATACTATTATTACTTGCCTCAAAATCTGAAGTACTACTCGTGCAATCATCTCCAGAAGCTTTAATAACTTCTACAAAATTTGGACTTACTGCAGCACAGCTATCCGTCAGGATGGTATTGTCCAAGGTATCTCCAACCATGGCAAGAATGTTTCCGGTATAAGCCATAGTCCACACCCAACAGGTGCCTGTTTGACTTGTATTGAAATCATAAAAACTATTGCTTGTGATATCCATGATTTCCAAATCTTCATTGGTGATAATATAAGCCAAGTCAGAATCAGAAGCTGTTGGATTGATGAAGTTTACGATGTCCGATAAACTATCTTGCACACAAACTTTTATCAGTTGAGAACCATCTTCTAGTGAGATAGATCCGCCATCTACATATTCTCTGATAACTGTAATGAAGTTGTCGGAAAGATCATAGCAGTCGTCTGAAATGGCAACATTGCTGGCGTCATCTCCAGGCTGTATGGTCAAGTTTCCAGTATAAGACAATCCCCAAACTAAACATGTATCTGCTGAAGCCGGATCAAAATCTCTAAAGCTGTTAAACTCAACATCAATTACTTCAAGAGAAGTTGTTGTAATCAAGTATGCGTGATTGGAGTTGGATTGACCTGTTGAAGCAAAATTGACGATATCTGCCACTCCATCTTGTGTACAAGTATAAACCGTATTGCTTCCTTCTGATGTAGCTATCATTCCACCATCCGCATCATCTTTAATAACTGTAACAAAATTTGCACTCAGTGAAGCACATCCACCACTCACAGAAATGGAGCCCACATTATCTCCTATATTAGTCATGAAATTTCCTGGATGGGATAGTGCCCAAACGAGACATGTACCATTAGCTGCATTGTTAAAGTCAACAATGTTCCCAGGAGGTACATCAAGTATCGTCGAATCCAAAGATGTCACGATGTAACTTATAAACTGACCTGTTTGATTGGTAGTTTGAAAAGTTACACTGTCTGCATTTCCTCCTTGAGGGCAGGTGTAGATAAGATCTTCTGCATTGGTGGTTGTAACCACTCCGGCAGAACCACCTGATTTAATAATTTCAACAAAATTGTCTGATAAATCATAACAGCCCTCAGAAAATGCAACGGTGTTTGCATTGTCTCCTATGACTGCTACAAAGTCGCCGTCAAAGGCAACTGCATAAACTCTGCATGTGCCTGGGTTCAGGTTGTCAAAGTCTATAGCATTTGTTTTCGAGATATCGACTATGATACCATTGGTATCAGTGACGATATAAGAAATACTTCCGCCTGTTGCATTCGAAGTTATAAATTCGAAAACATCAGGAGTACCATCTTGGGTACAGGAATTTAAAATAAGATTGCCTTGTGCATCACTAATCGTTCCACCATTGCATTGTGCCTTTAGGCCAAATGATGTTAATGAAATAGTAGCTAGCAGAAGAAAAAATTTGAACGAGTAAATTTTTACCATTTTCTTTTTTTACAATTAGATTTAATCCATTAGGTGCACACAATCACATAGCGTACCGCATGAGATTTTTTACAAATCTTAATTCATTAAGTAATTGGAAGGCGTTGTAAATAGATGAATCAAATTAGATTCATTCTTCAGTTGATTTTTTAATGGTTTTTAATCAAAATTCATCCATATCTCAGCAAATGCTAAGCACCATTCCATGTAAACCATTGTAATCAATAAGGGATATTAAAAAATTGCAATCAAGAGTGGGGGTATGTTCGGCATCGTTCAGGGCAAACGATGTACTACTATACGAGATTTAATAATGCAATATATAGCCTTTTAGTTCAAAAGCTTTTAATAATCACCAATTTTGTAGTGTTAAATATTTTAACAATCCCTACAAAAATACAACTTGTCATTGATAATCAAATAGTTAGCATTTTGTGATTTAACTTACAGTGTAAGATTTATTTCACTATGGAGCAAAAAAAAGCCACTTTCCAGGATTCTGGAAAGTGGCAAAACTCCGCTAAAAAAATTAATACTAGTTTTTAATAAAGGCCTTTGAAAAGCTTTGATTTTTATCCTGAACACTAATCAAATAGTATCCAGATTTTAGATCATTCACATTTAAAGAGCCATTCGTTTGTCTATAATTAAACTTCTGAATCACCTCACCTATAGATGAGTAGATGTATATCACTGCATCCTGTCCAATGCCTTCATCAAGATTGAAGAATAATTGATCTCCAACAGGATTAGGGAATATTTTCAGTTTGGCATTTTGTGCGCTTAAATCTGAAGTACTACTCAAGCAAGCTTCTCCACTATCTGTTCTGATTACTTCTATAAAGTTGGTACTCAAATCTGCGCAATCATCCGTAAGTGAAACATCTCCAACAATGTCTCCAACTTGCGCTGTAATATTTCCTGTGTAAGCCATGGTCCATACCCAGCATGTTCCTGGAGGTGCATCATCAAAATCATGAAAGTCGTTCATTTCTAATCCTAAGATTTCTAAAGTAGGAGAAGTAATCACGTAAGCAATTTTTGAATTTGAAGCTCCTGTGCTTACAAATTGTACAACATCAGGAATGCTATCCATGGTACAAGTGGTAATGGAATTTGTACCATCTTCTCTTGCAATCGTTCCGCCGACAACAACATCTCTAATCACTTCAACAAAGTTTTCACTCAAGTTTGCACAACCATCAGTCAAAGCAGTAGTTCCTGCATTGTCTCCTACTTGAGCCGTAATATTTCCTGAATAAGCCAAAGCCCATACCCAGCATGTTCCTGGAGGCGCTCCATCAAAATCAACAGTATTTCCTAGAGGTAATCCTAAGATGTTTAAATCTGGATCAGTTACAACATACGCTATGTTAGTCCCAGTAGCATCCATCGTTTGGAAACTTACTTCATCCACATTTCCATCTTGTGTACAAGTGTAGGTCATAGCTTCACCATCAACAGTTGAAATGGTTCCAGCTGTTCCACCTTCTCTTATCACTTCAATGAAATCGTCAGAGAGATCATAGCAATCATCAGATAAAGCAACAGCTGATGCATCGTCACCTACCATTGCTGTCAGGTTACCTGTATAAGATAGACCCCATACCCAGCATGTTCCTGGAGGCGCTCCATCAAAATCGTGGAAGTCGTTCATTTCGATTCCTAATATTTCCAAAGTAGGTGAGGTGATAATATAAGCGTGTTTAGAATTTGATTGTCCAGCAGATTGAAATTCAACTACATCACCTGCAGCATCTT
>CAYNMW010000170.1:0-8957 GCA_964398295.1 uncultured Saprospiraceae bacterium
CAAAGGAGACGCAATCCAGAAAGGAGTAGATGTTTTGTCAACATTGACATCGGGCGATGTCCACATCGGTTTAGATGCCTCATCTCCAAATGCTCCAGCTTCTGAGTTCACATCGATAAAAAATGCAAAACTCAACTGGTTTAAGGGCAAACATCCAGCTGGTAATGTTGGTGTACAGATGCATCATGCTGCACCAATTGCTCCGGGTACTAAGGTTTGGACCTTAACTGTACAGTCTTTAATAACAATTGGAGAGTTATTCTTAACGGGACAATTTAGAGCAGAAAGATTGGTCGCCTTAACAGGATCTGAATTTGAAAAACCAACATACATTAAAACTTTTCAGGGAGCCAATATAGGAGAATTAGTTTCTGGTAACTTGAAAGAAAGTAAAGCCAGAATCATTGCTGGCGATGTATTATCAGGTAAACAAGTACACAAGCCTGATTTTTTAAATCACACTGATAACCAAATCACAGTAATACCAGAAGGAGATGACTATGAGCTATTCGGTTGGTTGTTCCCAGTGACTCCAAGACCTAGTGTTTCAAAGACTTACCCAAATTTCTTATTCAAAAATCATGAGTTTGAGCCGAGTACTAACACACATGGTGAACGAAGAGCTTTTGTTATGAGTGGCCAATATGAATCAATCCTTCCGATGGATATCCACTTACAGCAATTGATGAAAGCCATTATGGCCAACGATTATGAAAGAATGGAAGGTTTAGGAATAACAGAGTTGTCAGAGGAAGATGTTGCTCTTTGTGAATTTGCATGTACATCAAAAATGCCATTGCAGAAAATTTTACGCGAAGGATTAGAATTAATGCGAGAGCAAGGATAATCGAATTTTAAAAAACTAGAATGGGTTTAATTGACTTTTTCGAAAAGATAGAACACAAGGAAGCCAAGACTACACTTGGTAAAATTGGAAAGACAGGTGCTGACGCTGTGTTCACCTTTCTCTATTCGCCAAAAAGTACCACATCGGATGGAGTTCATATCAGAGATGGCATGGACTTAAAAAGAACAATGTTTCAAGTGATGATTGCCCTTCAATTGTGTTTGGCATTCGGTACATACAATATTGGCCATCAGCATTTTGTTGCAATGGGTCAATACGTTGGATTTATAGAGGGTTTTCATTTAAAACTCATTCATGGTGTCATTAAGATATTACCAATATTCCTTGTTACCCATTTAGTTGGACTAGGAATCGAGATATTTTTTGCCGCCAAGAAAGGACACGCAGTTGAAGAAGGCTTCCTCGTATCTGGGCCACTTATCACCTTGATAATGCCACCTGATATTCCACTATGGATATTGGCTGTAGCTGTAGCCTTTGCTGTCATTATAGGTAAAGAAGCGTTTGGAGGAACAGGAATGAATATTTGGAATGTAGCCTTGCTTGCAAGAGTCTTCATCTTTTTTGCTTATCCATTGACGATAGCAGGTGACAATGTGTGGGTATCCGGTTTCGATGAGATTGCAGCAGGAGTAGCAACAGAGTATGGATGGGCGCATGGATTGTTCAATACATTGTTTGGTTGGATGGGGCTAGATGGGTTTACCACCGGCGCTGTAGTCGACGGATTCACTGGAGCTACGCCCTTAGCATTAGCTTATCAAGGTGGATGGAGTGCAGTCACTGATGTGTATAGTACATCACAAATGTGGTGGGGTGCTATCCCAGGATCAATAGGAGAGACGTGTAAGCCTCTAATCATTCTAGGTATGTTGTTTTTAATCTTTAGAGGTATAGCAAGTTGGAGAATTATAGTAGGTGCTTTCTTAGGTGCATTCGTAATGGGACTTATACTGAATGCGTGGGGAGCTACTGCATTTATGACAGTACCATGGTATTATCATATGTGGATAGGAAGTATGTTGTTTGCAATTGCTTTTATGGCAACCGATCCTGTGACAGCAGCATCTACCAATACAGGTAAATGGATATACGGGGTGATGATTGGAATGTTTGGAATCATTATTAGGATTCTTAATCCAGCGTATCCAGAAGGATGGATGTTAGCCATTTTATTCATGAATACCTTCTCGGCATTAATTGACCATTATGTATTCGAATCAAACATGAAAAAAAGATTAGCCCGTGCATAGTACAAGATCAGTAATCATATTCGGATTTATCATGTGTACACTTGTCGCATTCATATTGGCAGGCATGTATAATTTTCTGAAGCCTATTCATGATAGGAATGAAGCAGTATATAATAAGAAAGCTATTCTTTCTGCTGTCGCTGATCATGTAGAAGGTGATTTTGCAACATTTAATGACACTCAAATTCAAGACATTTTCAACGAACAAATAGAACAAGTCGTTGTCGATATGACTGGTGACAAAATAGAGTCAAGTGCAATTGAATCTTTAGGATACGTTGGCGGTCTAGCCGAAAATGTAGATATGGCTAAAGAGGCAAAGAAACCTGAAGATGATCAGGTACTACCCATATTTATATTCACAAAAGCCGACGGCAAGAAGTTCTACATTTTGCACACGAGAGGCAAAGGACTTTGGGATACCATATGGGGTAATATAGCATTTGAAGATGATCTAAATACGATTGCAGGTGTATCTTTTGACCATACTGCAGAGACCCCAGGTCTTGGTGCAGAAATCAAAGATAACGTCGCATGGGCGAATCAATTTGTAGGAAAGAAAATTTACAATGCTGATGGCTCATTCAGATCAGTGTTTGTCAGAAAAGGACGTGCTAAAGATCCAGTATATGAGGTAGATGGGATTTCTGGTGCGACCATTACAGCTGATGGTGTTACTGAAATGTTGGCAAGAGGCTTAAAATATTACGAACCTTTTTTAAATACAGTAAAAGGATAAATTATGGCAGAAACTTCAGTTGTAGTTAAAAAAGAATCGGCTCCAATTAAGTTTGGAAAGAAAGAAAAAAAGCTACTCACAGATCCATTAAATGATAACAACCCAATTACGGTACAAGTACTTGGAATCTGTTCAGCACTTGCTGTGACAACAGGAATGAAAAATGCATTCGTCATGTCAATTGCAGTGGTCTTTGTTTGTATCGGTTCGAATGTCATTACCTCTATGTTGAGAAATGTGATACCAAAACAAGTGAGAATGATTGTGCAGTTGGTGATCATAGCAACCTTGGTAACTATAGTAGAGTTGACATTGAAAGCGGTAAGTTTTGAAAGCTATAAAGCATTGTCAGTCTTTATAGGATTGATTATCACAAACTGTATCATCATGGGACGATTGGAAGCATTTGCGAGTAGCAACAGACCATGGGAATCATTTCTCGATGGACTTGGGAATGGAGTGGGGTATGGTGTCATTCTCTTGATCGTTGCTTTCTTTAGAGAGTTGTTAGGGAAAGGTACACTGTTTGATTATAAGCTTATTGGTGCTACTCCAGAATACTTGATTAATACAACAGACAGCTGGCTATTTGGCTGGTATGCAAATAACAATCTGATGGTATTATTTCCATCAGCAATGTTTGTCATTGGAATTGTGATATGGGTACACAGAGCATGGAATCCTAACTTAGTTGATGTCTCTTAAACAGAACTTATGGAACTTGTAAATATATTTGTCAAATCTGCTTTTATAGAGAATCTTGCATTGTCCTATTTCTTGGGAATGTGTTCTTATCTGGCAGTATCCAAAACAGTGAAGACGGCCTTTGGTCTTGGTCTTGCTGTTATTTTTGTTTTAGGCATAACAATGCCAATCAACTGGTTGATCAACACCTTCTTATTAGGCGAGAGTGGGATTTTCGGAATGGATTTGACATTCTTACGATTGATCCTATTTATCGCAGTAATTGCCTCTATGGTACAACTTGTTGAAATGGTTGTAGAGAAATTTTCCCCCGCTTTGTACAATTCACTCGGGATATTTTTGCCACTGATAACGGTGAACTGTGCCATATTGGGTGGATCCCTGTTTATGGTCTCCAAGGAATATAATTTCAGTGAATCTGTTGCTTTTGGATTGGGAGGAGGTTTTGGATGGTTCCTGGCTATTATAGCTATTGCAGCAATACGTGAAAAAATTAGATACAGTGATGTACCGCCTGCCTTAAGGGGACTAGGTATGGCCTTTATATTGACAGGTTTAATGGGTATGGCTTTTATGGGCTTGATGGGAATTGATCCCAATGCATTTTAATTTGATTTAATTTATAAGAAGATATATGTCTTTACTTATTCCAATTTTAATAGCAGTTTTTGTTTTCGCAACAGTGATTTTATCATTGATGATGATGCTTATTTATGCAAGAAAGCAACTTGTTCCTCAAGGCGCTGTAAGTATCATTGTGAATGGAGATACAGATAATCCATTGCAAGTAGAGCCAGGTAATACATTATTAACCGCTTTGTCAGATAAGAGTGTGTTTTTACCTTCTGCATGTGGTGGCGGTGGCACTTGTGCAATGTGCGAATGTCATGTTCATGAAGGTGGTGGAGATGTATTGCCTACAGAGATGAATCACTTGACTCGAAAAGAAGCTGCGGAGGGTAAAAGACTTGCCTGTCAGGTAAAAGTGAGAGAAGACATGGAGATCTCTATTCCAGAAGAAATCTTTGGTATAAAGAAATGGGAGTGCGAGGTTGTCTCCAATTATAATGTGGCATCCTTCATCAAAGAATTCGTTGTTGCATTGCCTGAAGGTGAAACGCTTGATTTTGAATCAGGTGGATATATTCAAATTGATGTTCCAGAGATTACAGTCAATTACCAGGACATGGAGATTGATGCCCATCCTGAGCACCATGATGATCCTAAGAAATTTCAATCCGAGTGGGATAAATTCAAGTTGTGGGATTTGAAAATGGTAAATGAAGAAGAACAATTCAGAGCATATTCAATGGCTAACCACCCTGCAGAAGGGAATATTGTCAAATTAAACATTAGAATAGCTACACCTCCATTTGACAGAGCTAAAAATGGTTGGATGGATGTCAATCCAGGTGTATGTTCATCATATGTATTTGGTTTAAAACCTGGTGACAAGTGCATGATTTCTGGTCCTTACGGAGAATTCTTTATTAAGGAAACGAAAAAGGAAATGGTCTATATAGGCGGTGGTGCAGGTATGGCTCCATTGAGATCACATTTATTCCATATGTTTCACACCTTGAAAATGACAGACAGGAAAGTATCTTTCTGGTATGGTGGTCGTACGAAAAGAGAATTGTTCTATATTGAGGAGTTTAGAAAAATAGAAGAAGAATTCCCAAATTTTAAATTCTATGTAGCACTTGATAACCCACTAGAAGAAGACAACTGGAAGGAAAAGGAAAATATTGATGCTCCAGGTGATGGCTTTAAGGGTTACATTATGAGTGTTTGTCATGAACAATACCTTAAAAATCATCCTGAACCAGAAGAGATAGAATATTACTTCTGTGGTCCTCCTGCAATGAATGCTTCCGTCATACGTACACTTGATGAATTAGGTGTCCCAGAGGAGAATATCGCTTTTGATGATTTTGGTGGATAAATAAATACTGTCCATTTTTTTGTGTATCTCATCCAATGGGTCTCGATGCATTACCTTGAAAGATTCAAATGGTAAGTCTACTTTCAATTATTATATTGAAGTATGAATCTTAATCAAATTACTGTACCGTCATTGGATTTATCAAAAGCAATACTATTCTATGAAACATTAGGATTGAAATTGATCGTCAAATCATTGCCAGATTACGCAAGATTTATATGCCCAAATGGAGATTCAACTTTTTCAATACACAAAGCGGAGCAATTACCAACAGGTGAGGGTGTTTACGTCTATTTCGAGTGCAAAAATCTTGATGAGAAATACATTGAATTAAAGAACAAGGGAATAAAATTCGATCTTGAACCCACAGATCAAAGTTGGTTGTGGAGAGAGGCACGATTAAAAGATCTAGATGGAAATAGACTGATACTGTTTCATGCAGGTGTTAATCGATTAAACCCACCTTGGAGACTCAAAGAACATTCTTGATTTATGAATGCATTGTAAATGTGGCTAGGTTCTAAATATTCCAATTCTCTACTATTCACAATCCGTCAATTCAGCTATTTTTTCCTTAAATGGCATAATTATGGATGTTAAGGAGGAGAGAATACAATAGAACCTTAGAGAAATATTCTATCAGAGTATTGTTGGTTATTAAATTGAGTAAGAACCTTGGCTGAACTCCAAATCAGCCGAGGTTTTGTGTTTTATAGTTTGTAACCGAAAGTTAAATCAACTCGGATGATTCGCCCGTCTACATCTACAATTTGATTGTTAGCGCTGTCAAGGAGAAAATATGGACTGTAAGTGAAGGTATTGGTTTCGAAAGTACCTGCTAGGTCTATGAACACCCTGTTTAGTCGAACTCCAAGTCCTCCACTTAATCTGATATTTGAATCATCGTCGTTGACAAATATTGAAGGTTGATATCTAGCACCAGCTCTATATCTAAATTTCCCTTTTGCTATTTCAGCTCCAATTTTGACAATCGGTATTGACCTTAATTCAGTTGAAATCTCGGTATTAAGCGATTCTTCAAAGGCTGCATCCAAGGGATTATTACTATTTGCTGTTAGATTAAAGTTGGAATTGGAAAATCCTACATACTCTACTTCTGCTGTTAAGAAACCTCGAACCTGCTTCCTTCTTCTAGCTGCAAAATCAACATCTTCTTCATTATTACGTTGAATCACTTCTCCTCCTAAAGTGAACAAATAGGCTCCTCCTAATATCGCTCTCCACGGAGTCCTTAAACGATAATCAAATTCACCATTGGGGCTCATTTCTAGTATTGTTTGCGTACTTCCATTGTCATTGAATGAATATGAGAAATCAGTAAAAAATTCATCAGTTAAGAACAGCAAGCTTGGGCTGTGTCCAGCTAATGAAAGTCTAAGTTTATTCAACTTATAGATAAAACCAAGCTTTGCATTAATGCCAACTCCACTTGTCTCTAATACCTCAACATATTCCAAGTCCTCAAAAAAATCAATCGAATTGCTTTCATCAAATTCATTATAAACGCGATTCTCCTCGAAGCTGAAGATTGGGATGCCAACATTAGCACCGAACGATAACTTATTTTTCAGACTTGCTCCATATCCAAAACTCAGTTCAGAACCGGAACCCGTTTGAGTAACTGTTTGGCTTCTTGCTACCAGAGTCGTGAAGTCTCCAAAATCCGTTTCATAGAACAGATCACCCTCAAAATCAAAAATAGCACCAGCATCAAAGGCAGGACCTGCTTCAAAATCATCGAGATCATTTAATCCCAACGAATTGGCTTGTTCTACAAAACGCTCAGTAATAGAACCTGCTGTCGTGCCATTAAATTCGAATGCAGTATCAAAACTTAGGAACCGATTAAAGGAAATGGCAAAGCTCGAATGATCTAGTGCAGAGGATGAACGATGACGATTTGTGGACACATAGCCCAAAACACCTAAGTTAGAGTTTGTAGCTGTATTCCCAGTAGGCGTTTGACCTGCAAGACTTGCATCTTGGTTGTCAAAATTTAGGCCTAAAGAAAAAACAAATTCGCCGAATTTGTATTCTCCTAAACCCGCAGGATTGATATTGACTGCTGACATATCTGCACCTAAAGCACTGAAAGCTCCTCCTACACCTATCGATCTTGCTGTGCTTGCATAATCAAATGAGGAATATCTAACTGCGTCATTAATTGTTTGGGAATAGGATAAGCTGAACATACAGCTTGTACAAAGAATTGCTATGATTGTATTACGCAACATATTACGCTTGGTTTATTGGATGTAAGTTATAGAGTATTCTGTGGGGTATAGAATAATTTGGACAAAAAAAAGGTGGATGAAATAGAATTTCAACCACCTTATGTAATTTACTTATTGAAAACGCTTTTATCCTCTTGCTCCTCTTGAACTAGAAGATCTTACTGAAGAGCTTCTAGAAGATGAACTAGATCTAGGAGAACTAATTGATCTACTTGATCTACTTGAGCTTGATCTTGGAGAGCTAAAGCTTCTTGAGCTACTAGTTCTTGTAGAACTTCTTGGAGTACTTCTTCTAACAGTATTAGAAGATGAGTTACCCGTTGTGAAGTTTCTTGTAGTTCTTGCAGTTCTTGTTGAACCTGCTGTTGAACCTGCTGTTGAACCAGACCTTCTTGTAGAGCTTACTGTTGATGCATTCCTTGAATTCACTGCTGAGTTAGTATTTATAGTTCTCGTGTTTGCAAATCCACCAACTGGAGGACATAAATATGCATTAGAGAAACCACCTCCGCCAAATCTTCCGAAAGAAGATGTACCGAATCCAAGTCTATTTGATGGAGTGATAAAACGATTACCAAATCCAGTATTTACGAAAGCATTATTACCGATTACTCGAACTCCGCTTCCTCTGTAGACATTATTGAACCCAAAAGGGCTGTATCCACCGTAGTTAAAAGTATTCGTGTAGATAGGAGAGAAGTAACCTATTGAAGTGGTAGGGTTACTGAATCTTCTTATCCTAGATGTGTAATAATAACCATCATCCTCAGCAAAACTGCTATAGCCATAATCGTCTCTTGACTCAGCTATGTATTCTTCTTCCACTTCTACAAAATGTGAATCATCTGATGCACTATAATAGATATCATCAAATTGCGCGTGTGCCATAGTCGCTACGAAAAACAAAGCAACTAATGATAAAATCGAAGACTTGATATTAAACGTTTTCATATTTATTTTTTTAAAGTGTAAATCCATTGACTTTCTTATAATTATGCTTGATTTGCAATATACTAAATCTAAGCATGTGATACTGTAATTTAACTATCGTTTACCTGACGTTTCAGGAATCTATTTAGATAAAACGTACATCATTATGACGTTTTTTAGGGCCTAAAGGTTCTAATTTTAAATAAATTAGATGTTTTTTAACATTTAGCTTCCAAAGCATTAAGAGTTATAACCTTTGTTA
>CAYNMW010000171.1:0-8780 GCA_964398295.1 uncultured Saprospiraceae bacterium
AACTGGATAGAGTACCTGACTACGAATCAGGCGGTTGCAGGTTCGAATCCTGCCGGAGTCACTCCAAAAGCTCGGATAACACAGAAAAACTTAGAATAATGTCTAAAGTTTGTCAAGTAACAGGAAAAAGACCAATATCTGGTCATAATGTTTCTCACTCGAACGTGAAAACAAAGAGAAGATTCGTGCCGAATCTTCAAAAAAAGCGTTTTTATATACCAGAAACGGATGAATGGGTGACACTTAAAGTCACGACATCTGCTATCCGGTCCATCAATAAATTAGGTATCCATGAATACCTTAAAAAGATGGAAAGAAAAGGTGCTAAACTTGGAATAAAATTATAAGTTGTTTAAAATCAACAAGTTATGGCAAAGTCAAAAGGAAATAGATCACAAATCATTTTAGAATGTACCGAACACAAAGAAAGCGGAATGCCAGGTACTTCAAGATATGTGACGCAAAAGAATCGTAAAAACACACCTGATAGGTTGGAATTGAAGAAGTATAACCCTATCTTAAAAAAATATACAATCCACAAAGAAATTAAGTAATCATGGCTAAAGTATCGAAAAACGCAAGAGTTGCGCAAAGAGCAGCAAACGCGGGATCTGGAAGAGATTTTGTTAAGGTTATAAAAAGTGTAAAAGACTCAGAATCAGGCAAATACACATTTAAAGAATTGATGATTCATAAAGATAAAGTAAAAGAATTCTTCGCAGAAGGTAAATAACATAAAATGTTATTATCTTTGCAGCATACCTTAATGAAACGTACTTAATAAAGTATAATTCGAAACACAGAGATTTTAAGGATATGAGAGGCCTTTCTTACGGGAAGGCCTTCATTTTTTTATAGACTTTAGTAACCGACATTATGAGCTTCTTTGATAAGTTCTTCACAAAAGAGAAAGAAGAAGAACTCGATAAAGGGATAGAAAAAACCAAATCCTCCTTCTTAGGTAAGATAACAAAGGCTGTAGCAGGTAAATCTACAGTTGATGAGGAATTTTTAGATCAACTAGAACAAATCCTTATAGAATCCGACGTTGGTCTCGATACCACCATCAAGATAATCGAAAGACTTGAGCAACGCGTTGCACAAGACAAGTATATCAATACTGCTGAACTGAATACAATACTCAAAGATGAGATTGTCAGTTTACTTGGTGATAACAACACTGTCGATGTTGACGATTTTACATTCGACGATAACAAGTTTCCTTATGTGATGCTAGTAGTTGGTGTTAATGGCGTTGGTAAGACAACCACAATAGGCAAGCTAGCACATCAATTTCGATTGCAAGGCAAATCAGTTGTCCTAGGCGCAGGCGATACCTTCAGGGCTGCAGCTGTTGACCAACTGAAAATTTGGTCCGATCGTGCAGATACTCATTTCTTTAATAAAGGAATGAATACAGATCCTGCCGCTGTGGCTTATGAAACAATTCAATATGCGCAACAACACGCTATGGATGTTGCTATCATCGATACTGCAGGCAGACTGCATACCAAGAAACATTTGATGCGTGAACTGACAAAGATTAAGGATTCAATCGGAAAAAAGATGCCTGGTGCCCCACACGATGTTATGTTGGTTCTCGATGCCACTACAGGTCAGAATGCCATCGAACAGGCAAGAGCATTCACTGAAGCAACAGATGTTACTTGTCTTGCGCTTACCAAATTAGATGGAAGTGCCAAAGGTGGTGTAGCAATCGGCATTTCAGATCAATTCAAAGTACCGATTCGATTCATTGGTGTGGGAGAAGGAATGGAGCAACTCCAGGTTTTCAATAAAACAGCATTTGTCGAATCACTTTTCAAGTAGACATTAAAGATATCTTAAAGGGCTTCTGTAATATTGCATCCTCATATTCAATATGATACATTTGTATTCATGAGACTCTTATGCTCAATCTGCTTACTACTCGCACTCTCCTACTCGGCTGATTCACAAACAGTCAGTCCCTTGCAATTTGAGGCAGTAGAAATCGAGCTTGGAACAGTTAAGAAGGGAGATAGAATTGAGGGAAGCTTTCAGTATACAAATACAAGTCAGGAATCAGTCTTTATCGATCTTGTCTCAACTTGTGTATGTACAAAGGCTAAATGGTCCGAGGAAGAAATATTAGCTGGAGATTCAGGTGAAATATCATTCATTTTTGACAGTGCTAAAAAGGACGATGAAGAACCAGTAGATGTGGATGTCATTTTACGAAATACAGATGAGGACGGAAATCCTTTTTTCCATTATCTAAGCTATACATTCGAATTCGAGAAATAGAGAAGACCAACTATTCAGACGTTATTTACTTTGGTAAAATAAATCGAATTATAATACCCGAAAGACTTTGGTTTGCTGATTTTTTAATAGTCCTAAACCAAATCCTCTTCGGTATATCTCTTAAAATTTGCTTAATCCTGCTGTTTTTGGAATGTAAAAGGCATAATATGCATTATAAACGTGTATACCAACAATTATGAAATACATACTATCACTATCACTCCTGCTCATGTTCAGTTTCTCTGCTTCTAGTCAATTTGATGATTTAATGAGGCAAATTGAAGACCTTTCTGTCAATGAGGAGTTTACCCTAACGTATACTAAATCTGGAGACTGGGGAACCTACGAAGGAGGTAAAATGACCTTCAGACAAACAACAGAAGATACCATTAGTATTGCATTGGAAAATGAACAAAACTATTTGGGTGCTGAAACAAAGACAAGCTCAACCAGCTATGACAAACTGACGCTATTAAATACCTTGAATAGCAATAAAAAGAATTATTACAAGGATCCTGATAATATTGTTTTCAACAATCGCTTTCATTATAAGATTGAAAAAGAAGGAACCGTTATTACGACATCTTCTTTACCAATGGAACCAACAGATGTAGTCAACATGGTTAGCCTCAACAATAATTTGAAAAGCATATTCCTGAAAGAAGAAAAGTCAATATTCGGGAAAGGATCGATCAAGATTAATTAGTCAATTAGAGTAGTAAAACTACACGCAACTCTCAAATAGTTATCCCAATAATTGTCGATATAACCACTTGGACTTAATACTTTGTCCGAACGCCAAAGAATTATCCCTCCCCATTTAATATTGCCTTAATCTATTTGCACCCAATTCATCATAGGAGTAGGACCACTATTATCATTTCGACATAACCAAAGACCGTCGCTTACTATACCATTAGCTCCAAAGTATATGGCTCCTTCAGTTGTCACATTACAAACAGCTGGAGCACCTGGTTGTTTCCTCAATTTCAACACCTGACTCAGCTCTAAGGTATTTACACCAATTGAAAAATCATGATAGGCGTTCATGACTTGATTGGTATTGTCTTCCACTGCCAACGTACCATGAATTTTGACGTCATCGGTATCAAATTTTCCAAAAATGAGTGGAGTCAATGTACTGTTGTTAGAGATCACTAAGGTATTGTCGACCTCAGTGCTGGTTCCAACATCATATTGTTGACCAGCTTGATGGCCAATGAAGACGTTTCCTTCGCCATCATTTTGAGCACCGGATTCTGCTCCTATGTATGTATTTGCAGTACCAGATGCATTTACCCTCCCGGATGATCTTCCAACAAAGGTATTTCGATCACCAGAAGTATCATTATTTCCGGCATCAGTGCCCACAAAAACATTGTCTCCTCCAGAGAACATCACATTGGCACCTGTATTGTATCCGATCAAAGTATTTCCTTCTCCTGAATTGGACTGTCCAGAATTGAATCCAATAAACGTGTTAAAGAGCGCACTATTATTAGCTCCCGCATTGGTTCCAATTGCTATAGCTTCTGATGCAATATTTTGCTCCCCTGCACTTGTTCCAATCAAAATTGCATTTTCCATCCCTAATATTGGGTCACCGGCCTGAATTCCAGCTGACTTTCCTATAAAAATAGAATTGTTAATTGGAACAAATCCACCGGCACCATCAGAACCTGCAGCCCGTCCAGCCTCTGATCCAACAAAGACATTTCCATCTCCTAATTCTGTATTAGCACCACTGTATTCTCCTACAATTGTATTCTTTGCACCTGCAACAGAATTTCCGCCAGCAGAATGACCAATAAACACATTAGAGTTTGAATTATTATTTGCTCCGGCTGATTGGCCTAAAAATGTATTATCAAAACCAACCATATTCGCCTCACCAGCATCTGTACCAATAAATGTATTTGCATTAGCTGTTGTTGAATTTCTTCCTGCTCCCGTACCCATCATCACATTTGTGGATCCAGAAGTCAGTGCTCTACCAGTTTCATCTCCAAATAAGGTATTGCAGCAGAAGCTGTTTGGATCTGACGGATCTATATTCAGTCCAGCATCACGACCAAAAATCACATGACTTGCTTGTTGACCATTATTTGACAAATTAAAAAGTCGAATACCAAATGGATTTTTCACAATACTCCCATATTGATCTCCTTCTATGGTAAATAGTATTTCGTCATCATCTGGATTGGTTTCTACATTTATTTCTGTATCTCCATCTGTATCTACCAAATTTGAAATACCTGTTGTCGCTGCTGGCAACCATTGACTGCCATCCCAGCATTCTACTTGAAGGGCATTGAGGTGATAAATGCATTGTCCTTGGATTGGTGATAGTGCATTTCTTGACGCTGTGGTCATCCTTGGAAAAACAATTCCATCTATATCGACTTCAGCTTCTCTTATGGTTTGAGAATGAAGACTAATAACAACAACTAGAAATAGAGAAATAGAGAAAACTGTTCGAAAATAGTTCTTTGTTGATAACATTCGCATAAGTTTAAAGTTTTAAAAGAAATGTGTTCGTCCAGAAAAAAGTAACCGTATTTAAACAATTATTTCACTCTTTAAATATTTTTTTAACAAATACAATCATTGCTACTCTCCATCTGTTTCTCATTATACAACTCGTCGAAAAGTATATTCAGCCTCTACATTTCATCAAAAGTGTTGGTTAGATTACCAATTAAATCGAGTTAAGGTGAAGAAGACTACCAGAACTTTATTACACACTCAGAATTATCATAGAGATTGTTTGAGTAGAAAATGGTTTAAATTGTTCTCTAAGGTTGTAGCTGTTAAATCTTACTCTTCCTCCCCCATCTGCTTTTGCTTATGCAGCCGATCAAACACAGAGTTCAGTCGCCACATTTCATCCAAGGTATCATCCTCGTACATATCGATATGAGGAATACGCCTGACATGTTTACGGATACGCTGCGATAATGATTTCCTTAGCCTTGTAGATTCTTGTTCCAATTGTAAAATGACAGCTTGCTTATTCTCCGTATTAAAGACACTCAAATAAATCTTCGCCAGACCAAGATCACTTGACATTTTTACCTGAGTAACTGTAACCAAAGCTTGGTCTCCATATAAATATCTGCCTTCTTGTTGCAATACAACGCTAAAATTACGTTTGATCAATTCTGCTACCTGCAATTGCCGTTTCGATTCCATAGTAATAACTGAGCTGCAAAGTTAGTTTTTAAGTTCTGAATTTCCATTACTATACAGAAGAGAGCAGTATTTTGTTGCCAGTTTGAGACAAACACATTTACAAACAAAAATAGAATTTCTCAAAGGGGTTGGTCCAGAAAAGGCTAAACTTCTACAATCCGAACTTAACGTATTTGTTTGGGGTGATCTGCTCAATCATTTTCCATTCCGATATATCGATAAAACAAAACAACATTTCATCAAAGACATCTTCTCTGATGGACAACAAGTATTACTGAAAGGAACACTTCTAGATAAAAAACTGATCAAAGGGAAACGTGCCAAACGACTTGTCGCTATGTTTAAGGACTCCACAGGCTTCATTGAGTTGGTTTGGTTTCAAGGTGCCAGCTGGATAGAGAAAGCTTTGCAGGAAGGTGTAGAATACATTGTGTTTGGGAAGGTTAGTGTATATAAAGGGAAAAAGACCATTGCGCATCCAGAGATAGAATTGACACAATCACCAGAAGGCAAGCAGATTGTACAAAGCAAAATGGATCCAGTCTATCATTCTACAGAAAAACTAAACGCAAGGGGGCTTGATTCTAAGGCTAGGAAAAGAATGGTCAAATCTATCTTAGTTAAATTGACAGAGCAAGATTTACCAGAAAATTTAGATCAAAAAATAATCAATAAACTCAAGTTGTGTTCGCGATATAAGGCAATGAGATGGATACACTTCCCCACTGATGAGCTAAGCTTAAGAGCCGCACAAAACAGAATAAAATTTGAAGAAATATTTTTCTCCCAATTGAAAATGCTATACGCAAAAAATATTCGTGAGTCAAAGATGAATGGGTGGGTATTCGAAAAGGTCGGAGACAAATTCAGTACCTTCTTTAATACAAAATTGAGCTTCGAATTAACTGGTGCACAAAAGAAAGTCATCAAAGAAATACGTAAAGACCTTGGCTCAGGTGTACATATGAATAGATTGCTTCAAGGAGATGTCGGAAGTGGTAAAACCATCGTTGGCCTGATGTGTATGTTACTTGCAATCGACAATGGATTTCAAGCAGCATTGTTGGCACCAACTGAAATTTTAGCACAACAACACTATAGTTCCATCACAGAAATGTTGGATGGCCTACAACTCAATGTAGGTTTTTTATCAGGCTCAGTAAAAGGCAAAAAAAGAAAGGAGTTGCTGAAATTAGTAGCGTCAGGTGATATCCATATTTTGATTGGCACGCATGCCATTTTAGAAGATCCTGTCATTTTCAAAAACATAGGGCTAGCAATCACTGACGAACAACATCGATTTGGTGTCATGCAACGCGCAAGACTCTGGGAGAAGAATACGACAAAGCCCCCACACATATTGGTGATGACTGCTACGCCAATTCCCAGGACGCTAGCAATGACAGTATATGGCGATCTGGATGTGTCCATCATTGACGAACTGCCACCTGGCAGAAAACCGGTGACCACTGTCCACAATACAGAAGCAAGACGACCAGAAGTATTGGAGTTCATGCATAAAGAGATCGAGAAAGGCCGTCAAATTTATGTTGTCTTTCCGTTGATAGAAGAATCTGCAAAATTAGATTTGCAAAATTTGCAAACTGGTTATGAACAATTAGAACACTTTTTTCCAAAATCCGATTTTCAAATTAGCGTAGTCCATGGTCGGATGAAACCCAAGGACAAGGATTTCGAAATGCAACGTTTTGTGAAGGGGAAAACCAATATCATGGTTGCAACGACTGTCATAGAAGTTGGTGTCAATGTGCCAAATGCCTCCATTATGATTATTGAGAATGCAGAGAGATTTGGCCTATCACAGCTGCATCAATTGAGAGGTCGTGTTGGCAGAGGTGCCGAACAATCCTATTGCATATTGATGACCAGTTATAAGTTGAGTAAAGAAGCAAAAACCAGAATCAAAACAATGTGCTCTACCAATAATGGATTTGAAATTGCAGAAGCGGATATGAAGTTGCGAGGTCATGGAGACATACAAGGTACTCAACAAAGTGGTGTAGCAGCATTTAATTTATTGAGCTTAGTGGCTGATCAGGAAATCATCAAAACTGCAAGAATTATAGTACAGCATATTCTCAAAGAAGACCCTGAGCTAACCAATGAATCGAATGCCATCATCTGCAAACAACTCGATGTTATAAGGCAGAGGACTATTGATTTGGGTAATATATCTTGAGTGATTGAAATGGGCCTAAAGAGTGAAATTTTGAACCACAAAAGGAACAAAAGGCTCAGAAGTGGAGATACAAAAGGCCTTCTGCGCTTATCATTTTATAAGTATAAATTTTGTAAACTCTTTATGTCTTTTATGTCTCACTGTAATGGCTTTTATGGTCTAACTATCAACGAAGTGAACATCAGGATTCATCGTCAGAAAACGGGTATCTGTAGAATATACAGGATTCTGAAATGATGAAGTTGTATATTGAGAAAAAAAGTAGAATGGCAAAATATAAATCTACGGGCTGTCTTAAATTTCTCATTTTTTTAATCATTGCTGTTCCAGCAGCATTTGCAATTTCTTCATATTATCACGGGGAGAATCCTCTAGATTATGTTCAAAATAGGCTTGGTGAACGTACCATTGAGAATACCAGTTCATCTAAATCAACCGATGTAGGTGGAGATGTTCTTGAGCTGAATACCACAATAAATGAGCTGAGAAACGAGCTAAGAAAATTAGAAACTGAAAATCAAAATCTTAGAAATCTCATGAAAGAAAAAGATAATGAGATTGAAGCCTTATCAAGGCCCAATTGATCTTTACGTTATATACTTAACCAATCATTTGCGTCTTCTATTTCAAGAAAAAACTTAAGCTGTAAGCCTCTGTTTTGACAAACCGTTTCGAGGAACAAGCTTGTCTCCTCTGGAACGCCACTTTCTTTGACAACGGCAATCTGAGGATTATCAATTTGCTTGTCACTAAGTTCATTAATGAATAATTCAGAAATGCGGTATAACTGAAACATACTCATACACTTCAACTCCTTATCCATTAAAATAATCTTGTTAATGTTATTATTTTGAAGCTGTGCGATCATTAAGGGAATTTTCAAAACCACTTGATCGAAATTTTTCTCCACTATAACAATAGAAGCTAGTCCCTTCGAGGAATCAAAACTGAACTGCACTAACACCTGGTTTTTAATTTATTTAAAGTTAGCAAAACGATATTTCATAATACCCTATATGTATTAGATAAGATCAATTAAATTTACCATTTAATTAAATATCATTTACTTTCAAAACTTTTTTTGTTCATATCAAGGCAAAAA
>CAYNMW010000172.1:0-6528 GCA_964398295.1 uncultured Saprospiraceae bacterium
ACCAGACTAAAGAGTATGAGCAGATATTAACAATGAAGAAGATTCTGCATTGATATACTAGATCTTGTGATTATCTAGGACAAGGCAATAAATTACCTTGGACTTCATTTATTTATTGAATTCAAGTGGTTTCAACCACTTGAAAGAGACTAAAGCGCCTTATGACTTCCATCACAATACGGCGGATTCTTAGTCTGCTTGCATGTACACAAAAACACATCTTTTGATTCTGTTTCAGTGACTTTGAGGTTTGTCATTTCAGTATCTCGATGCGCGCCATTGCAAAAAGGTTGTTTATCTGATAAGCCACAGGTACACCATGCATAGGTTTTTCCAGCTTCTGCTTCGTGTTTGATCGGTGCCTTTCCGGCAATTTTAGGTAAATCTGACATTTAGATATAATTTATAGTAATAGAACTGCAAGTAACTTACCAAAGTTCATAGAACGATTCTAAATACGAGAAATAATGTGTCCGATGCCGAATGTGATGACAAATAAAAGAGTAGTCAAGACCAATTGTTTTAGGTATGGATCTAATTTCATCGCCTCTGTTTTCGATGCTACAGACCTACCATTGATCAACAATAAAGGAAGTACTGCCAGAAATCCAAACTGTATGGACGCCTTATAATTGAGTGCCACAAATAAAATGGTCAAACCCAATCCACCAATCAATAAGCTCCAGTGATACACAACTGCTTTAGACCTTCCAATACGAACAGGTATAGATCGTTTACCAGCTGCTTTGTCAGAAACGATATCCCGGATGTTATTGATATTTAATACACCTGCCATGAACAGACCTAAGGTAGTTGCTGGCAGAATGTAGGTCAGATTTGCAAATGTCTTTGTCTGTAAATAATAGCTTCCTAAAACACCAATCCATCCAAAAAAAATGAGCACAGACAGATCACCTAAGCCTGCATATCCGTAGGGATTCTTGCCTGTAGTGTACTTAATAGCTGCGACTATGCATACAAGCCCCAATATAAATAAGATGATTATTGACTGCTTCGAAATGCCAGAGATCAACAATAGACTGATACCTGAAATAAAGGTTAAGATCCCTAACAAGATCATGGCATTCTTCATTGCTGGTCCAGAAATAGCAGCTATCTGTGTTTGACGCAATGGTCCTTCACGGAGTTCATTATCAGCTCCATTTTCTGAATCACCATAATCATTGGCAACATTTGATAAAACCTGGAGTAAGACTGTAGTAAGTAGTGTGAGTGCTGCGATCATCCATGAATGACGACCGTCTCCATAGGCAAGGATTGTACCCATCGCTACTGAGGCAATGCCAAGGGGAAGAGTTCGCAAGCGGAAAGCTTTTAGCCAGGGGTTCACTATAATAGTTTTACTTGTTTCACTCTCTTAGCCTAGGGCTATTCAACTCTAATTTATCAGTTGATTTATCACTATTTTTGAATCAAAAATACCGCCAAATCAACAGTTTAGATTAACCATTAACCTAGTATTCGATACTTGGCTAACATAATTTGACTCCTAAGGAGTCATTGACTTGTTAGAACTGTTTTGACACTGCCTTTGAGGTCTGATGATTGCGATAATCATATCAGACTCATCGGAGAAGATTAAGAGGGTGATCATAATTACAATTAGGACAAAAATAGCTTCTTTCGATAAATATTACTTTATTACAAACATCAAAGCTTCATTTAATAAATACACATTAAAATTTAAACGACCATCTGGTACCTCTCGCGGAGTGCTGAAAACGAAGGACAGTTGGATTATTTGCCTAGAAAATAAAGGCAAACAAGGGTATGGTGAATGCTCATTGATTGAGGGCTTGAGTCCAGATGATCCACATAAATTGCAATCAAGATTGGAACAATTTTGTGAAGATCCGAATGGACTTACTATTGCTGATATAGAATTGGATGAATTACCATCATTGCGATTTGGCTTAGAATCTGCACTGCTTGATCTGCAACATCAAGGAGACGGGATACTTCTTCGTTCAGATTTTACAGAAGGCAAAACTGGTATTCAAATTAATGGATTGATCTGGATGGGAACAAAAGACTTTATGTTTGAACAAATCAAACAAAAACTTGATGCTGGTTTTTCTTGTTTAAAATTGAAAATAGGGGCTATTGACTTCAAAAAAGAACTATCCCTGATGCGCTATATACGACAGCACTTTGATGCCAATGAGTTGGAATTGAGGCTTGACGCAAATGGTGCATTCGACTCTACTGAGGCGTTGGACAAGTTAAAGCAGTTGTCCAACTTTCACATCCATTCTATTGAGCAACCAATCAAGCAAGGGCAATGGGAAGAGATGAATAACTTGTGTGAAGATTCACCAATTCCAATTGCGTTAGATGAAGAATTGATCGGTATACAAGCGGTAGAGAAAAAGAGAGAATGCCTGCTTAACATTCGGCCTCAATATATTATCCTAAAACCAAGTTTGGTAGGAGGCTTAGCCAAATCAGACGAATGGATTACAGAAGCAGAAAAACTCAATATTGGATGGTGGGCCACATCTGCTCTGGAATCAAACATTGGATTAAATGCAATTGCACAATGGACTGCAACCAAAGATTTGTCGATGCCACAAGGACTTGGGACAGGACAATTGTTTACAAACAATATTGACAGTCCGCTGTACTTGAAAGGTGAAGAATTAAATTTTGATAAGCAAGGTTACTGGAACTATGGTGAATATATTTGCTCGTTTACATAACGTTATAACTAAACGCACGTGAATCTCTTCTTTCCCAATAAAGTGTATCATCAAAAAGAATTGCAGTCCTTGGCTTTGCAATTGTTAGAACAACCTCAGCAATGGCTTCAAGAATTTGCACAAGTCATCATAGACTGGAATGATGACAAAGATTATATGACAGCACAAACTTCGGGATCAACTGGTATTCCGAAAACAATCAAGTTGTCGAAAAAGGCGATGATAGAAAGTGCCATGAAGACGGCTCAGTATTTTAATCTTCGCAAAGGAACACATGCTTTAGCAGCTCTTCCCTACTCCTTTATTGCCGGGAAGATGATGGTGATACGTGCATTAGTTCTCAATTGGAATTTTCATCTCGTTCCTCCAAAGTCAAATCCACTGTCAGATCTGGAAGATGAACTCGACTTTGTAGCTATGACTCCTCACCAGTTGTCAACTGTCCTAAACCAAAATGCCTGGAAACTTGGAATGGTAAAACAATTGCTACTTGGTGGTGCGCCAGTAAGTCAAGCATTGATGAACCAAATCCAAAGACTTGACACAGAAATTTACCTAGGTTATGGTATGACAGAAACCATTACTCACATTGCAGTTAAGCGAATCAATGGACAATCAGAGAATGCATTCAGTGCGTTAGATGGCGTTACTTTTACACAATCTGATTCTGGCACATTGACCATCCATGCAAATCATCTTGACGAAGCTGTCCACACAACAGATGTCGTTAAACTGATCAAGCCTAATCAATTTGAATGGCTTGGTAGGGCAGATAATGTCATTAATAGTGGAGGGATTAAAATTCATCCAGAAATTCTTGAACAAAAAATCAATAAGTTATTTGATACAGCGATAATTATTGGTTCCAGACCTTCAGAAGTGTATGGAGATGAGGTGATATTGCTCATTGAAGGTACAGCTGGAAATAAAGACGAAATAATGGAGACATTATCCCAATATTTAAGCAAATTAGAGCTACCAAAAGCAATATTTTATATCCCATCTTTTAACTATACAAAGACAGGAAAAGTGAGACGAAAAGAGACCATTCGAAAAACTTTGAATCAGTAGATATGTTATTCTTATAATGGAAAAAGTGATACTGACAACAGCGGATTTATTTGTAGCATATAGTCTGCCAGGTGAACTTGATATAAGGCTATGTAAGCATGAGGAAGGCGGATCACATCAATTTGTGATTCATCCATTTATTAGAAAATCTGTTGACACTACATTCATAAGAAGTAGTTCGATAATCAAAAATCCTTCTTTACAATTTCGGACGAATATTTCTAATACACAATCAGAAACATCCAAAGAAGATTATCTTAAGCAGGCCGAACATTTGTTGTCATGTATTGAACAAAAAATGTTTTCAAAAGCAATCCTATCCAGAATAAAATCCATCAAATTGGATGATCCGGACTATGGCACTATTTTTCAATCCTTGGTCAACGCCTACCCAAAAGCATTCTGTTATTTCTTTAATATTCCTGGACAAGGAAGCTGGATAGGTGCTTCACCAGAGGTACTGTTGAAAAGTGATGCAGATGGTTTTGAGACTGTTGCATTAGCTGGGACATTAGCAAAACCAGAATTTGGAGAACCACAATGGACAGAAAAGGAAAAGCAAGAACAACAC
Source organism: uncultured Saprospiraceae bacterium (assembly GCA_964398295.1). Taxonomy (GTDB): domain Bacteria; phylum Bacteroidota; class Bacteroidia; order Chitinophagales; family Saprospiraceae; genus CALFUK01. The sequence goes on from CAYNMW010000172.1 coordinate 4,363, forward strand.
ATAATTGTCGATTACATAAAACATAAATTAGCTGAACGAAACATTTCTTATCAACTAGAAGGACCTAGAAATTCAGTTGCTGGCGAAGTAGTGCATTTGAAAAGTGTATTCTCCTCAAGTCAATTCATCGACCCGGTTGATGTTGCATTAGCCTTGCATCCTGGACCAGCAATTTCTGGGTATCCTATTAAGGAAGCACTAGACTTTATTGCCAATACAGAATTACATCAACGGGATTACTACTGTGGATTTTTAGGTCCAGTCAGCGACCTGGAAACGACATTGTTTATCAATTTGAGGTGTATGCAATTGTTTCAACATTCTGTGTCAATCTATGTTGGTGGTGGATATACCAAAGATTCGGAGATTGAATCTGAGTGGAATGAAACAGAATTGAAAAGCCAAACATTACTTTCGGTTTTGGAAGATTCCTACCTTGCGGTGGATGGTATCAGATAAAGAATTCATACAACGGCTGGTTAAGATCTGTGAGATCAAACAAATCAAGAATGTTGTCTTTTCACCTGGTTCAAGAAACGCACCTTTGGTCATTAGCTTTGATGAAAATCCATATTTCGAGTGCATCACAATTCCAGATGAACGAGTAGCAGCTTTTTTTGCTTTGGGAATGGCATTGCAACTCAATGAACCAGTCATAATCTGTTGCACATCAGGGAGTGCAGCACTCAATTATGCTCCGGCGATTGTAGAAGCCTATTATCAAAAAATTCCACTTTTGGTCCTAACGGCAGATAGACCTGTCGATCGAATAGATCAGGGTGCCGGCCAAACTATGCGCCAAAAAAACGTGTACCACAATTATATAAAAAGTAGTTTTGAATTGATTGAGGAAGCGCATTCTCTTAAAGATTTGCAACAAAACGATCGGATGATGTGTGAGGCAATAAATCTGGCAAACTTTCCATGTAAAGGCCCCGTACACATCAATGTTCCTTTACGAGAACCCTTATACAATGTTGTTGAAGAAAAAGAATTTGACAATCTTCAGTTTATAGACTCACAACACTCAGATTTTTCTCTCAGCAAGGAAGAAAAATCGTTTATTGAAGAGAAATGGAAAGCATCGACAAGAAAGTTGATCATTCTTGGACAATCCAGACCTGATACAGAAACAGATGGTTTGCTAATTCAAGTCGCTCAAGATCCATCTGTTGCCATCATTTCTGAAACTTGTTCCAATCGATTTGTCACTCCATCAAATCCATGCATTGATAGACTTATCACGACTATTGGAGTGGAGGAATTAGACAATTTTAAACCAGACATCGTTGTATCATTAGGTGATGCCATCATTTCGAAAAAAATTAAAGTGATGATCAGCAATTATCATCCAGAAGAACATTGGTATGTCAACGAACAAGCGCTTCCTCAAGATACTTTTTTGGCATTGACTAAACACTTGCGTTGCTCTGCCTCGACCTTCCTATCCGAGATAAATCACCTAACAACTTCGAGCGACTTTTCTAGCTTGTGGCACAGTCGGCATGTCAAAACAAAGCAACATCATGAAACATATTTAAGCCAGTGTAAGTGGAGTGATTTGAAAGCATTTGAAGTCATCTTGGCTGCACTTCCTTCTGAATCTAATGTGCACCTAGGCAACAGTTCCCCTATTCGATACACCCAGTTATTTGATCAACGTCAGGACATTTCCTATTTCTGCAATCGTGGAGTGAGTGGCATCGATGGTTCAACTTCAACGGCAGCAGGATTTGCCTCTAAATCACAACAGTTGACAACTATTGTGACAGGAGATATGGCATTCTTTTACGACTCTAATGCCTTATGGAATCATCATCTACCCACAAACCTGCGCATTATTATAATCAACAATGGAGGTGGTGGAATTTTTAAAATCATTCCAGGTCCAAAAACCACAAAGCAATACGAACAATATTTTGCAACCGAACAACAATTTTCAGCAGAGCACATAGCAAAGGCATTTGGCTGTCCGTATTATCAGGTAAATGATGCAAACAGTTTGAAAGAAGTACTCCAACTCTTTCATACAGAATCATTTGATAAGCCACCAATTCTGGAGGTAGATACTAGGGCTGTCAGTAATGAAGAGGTGTTGGCGGAGTATTTTGAGTTTATTGCTGGATAGCGACACAGAATGGCAAGAGGTCAAAGACCTTTGCCTCA
>CAYNMW010000172.1:6628-8617 GCA_964398295.1 uncultured Saprospiraceae bacterium
CAGAATGGCAAGAGGTCAAAGACCTTTGCCTCAGCATCGCCCCAAAGTTCTTTCTGAGCAAAAGGTGTCTCACCTCTTTGCAGCATCACCCACCAATATTAGATCTAAACATCTGAATAGCAATCGCCAAAAGCAAAATCCCAAATACTTTACGCAAGGTTGAAATAGTCTGAGCTGAAAGTACTCTTTCCAACCAACCTGTAGATCTTAATACAATGTACACGATTACTAAATTGATCAAAACAGCTATAAAAATGGAAACTGAATCAAATTCTGTTTTTAAAGATATCAAGGTTGTCAATGTACCGGCACCAGCGATCAGTGGAAACGCAATTGGTACAATGCTACCCGAACCTCCATCTTCAAGAGAGTCTCTGAAAAAACGAATACCTAGTACCATTTCAAGTCCAATAAAAAATATAATTAGTGAGCCTGCTATGGCAAATGATGACATATCTATGCCCATGATTCCAAGTACAGAAGCGCCTCCAAAAAAGAAGACGATCATAATGATGCCAGCAGTGAGTGTAGCTAAAAATGGTTGAATCTTCACACCTTCTTTTTTCATTGATAAAATAACAGGCAAAGAACCTGGAATATCGATGACTGAGAAGAGAATCAAGGTAACAGAAAGTATAGATTTAAGTAACATCCGCTTAATATTTAATATTTACTAATTGACTACAAATAAAGTCCTTATGGCAATAAAATGTTCGATTATAGATCATTTTTATATCTTTATATCATATTTTATGTCAAATTGACATCATTCTATGCAAGAATATAGACTACATAACCAACTTGATGCATTAGACACCAGAATCGTGAATGAATTGACAGTAAATGCTCGAATTCCTTACTCTCAATTAGCCAAAAATCTCAACGTTTCTAATTCGCTAATTCATCAACGAATTCGAAAGCTGGAAGATGCTGGAATCCTTGGTGAAGCACAGTATCGTTTAAGTCCTGACAAACTTGGATACGAGACTTGTGCGTTTACGCAAATCATCATTGGTGAATCAAAATTTCTAAAATCTATCATCCACGAATTGGAGAAGGTACCCGAAATTGTGGAGTGTGTCAATATAGTCGGTAGGTATGCGATTATGGTTAAAATCTATGCTGCCAACAACACACACTTGCGTGATATCGTGTATGAAAAGATCCAATCCATTCAAGGTGTGACAGAGACTAATACATTGATAACTTTCGAGACTAACTTTATGCGCTCGATTCAATTGAACAACTAAGTTTTATACATACATGAATCATAAATGACCTTCTAACCGCAGAAGGTCTTTTTATTTGCAACTTCTGGCACACGAACCAGATGATCAGTATTGCTGTCCAACAGTTAATGAAATACTAAAATTTATCTCCGTGTTTACTTTTAGCACAACCATGCAGTCTTTGATATAATAGAAAGATTATCTCACTACTAAAACATAGGCTTATGAAATGGATTCTCTACACATTCACATTATTAATCGTCATAAGTTCTTGTAAATCCGTTCAAGAGCTAGTTGACAAAGGAGACTACGACGGTGCCATTTATCTTGCTGCTAAAAAATTGCATGGCAAGAAAAACAAGAAGACCAAACACATCCAAGGATTAGAAGAAGCATTTGCTAAAGTAAACGCAAGAGACTTTGCCTTTGTACAATCGCTGAATGCTGAGACATATCCAGAACGCTGGGACAAAGCATATGATGTGCTTAGTCAAATCGAACGCAGACAAGAAAAGATAAGTCCATTCTTACCGTTGATCAGTAAAGACGGTTATGTGGGCTATTTTGAACTGACGAATGTTTACCCACTTTTAGAAGAAGCGAGTTTGAACGCTGCTAATTATCATTATGCAAATGCAGAACGCTTGCTTGAAGGCATAAACTATGAGCGGAAAGCTGATGCTACAGAAGCATTTCATTCATTGAAAAAGATTGATCGCTACTTTAATGATTTTAAAAACAAATCATCACTGGAGCAAAC
>CAYNMW010000173.1:0-8486 GCA_964398295.1 uncultured Saprospiraceae bacterium
ATAATGGTATCCAGCGTCTCTCGACGGTAGGAGAGATATGCTGTCATCACCTACTGTTGTCGATAGTTATTCTTTTAACCTAGGGTCAAATTTAAATTCTTCGATGGTTTTAATCTTGATTTTTTGAAATTGTTTATGATTAGGATTAATTAAATAATTATGCTCCATTATCGACAACTAATTGATAACTACTTGTTCTCAGCGTATACCCTAATTTCTTGAATAAACGCTTCACCATACTTCTCTAATTTCTGCTTCCCTACTCCAGATATCAATGAAAAGGATAATGTATCCTTCGGTTTCTGAGCAGCCATTTGTTCAAGGCTTTTATTTGGAAATATAATATAGGCAGGGACATTTTGTTCTCTTGCAAAAGACAACCGTAACTCTTTTAATTTTTTGAATAAGTTGATATCTACATCCGCTTCAGAGAAGGCAATTTGTTTTTTTTGTTTTGCTGCAGTTTTCTCTCGCCATTCAAATTTGACAAGTTCTATTTTGTCGCCATTAAATAAAACTTCCTTAGATCTTGGTGTCAATTTTAATACGGAAGACTGACTATAATCCAATTGAATTAAACCTTGCTCAATCATTTGTGTGATGTAGGAACGCCAATCTGCAAAAGGTATATCTCGACCAGCTCCATATGTCTTAATTTGATGAAACCCAGCATTGTGTATTTCTTGTTTTCCTGACCCTCTTAATATATCAATCAACATGGTTAATTGGACTTTTTCATTTGTACGTGTTATTGCACTCAATGCCATTTGTGTATAGGTTGTGCCATCAAATGTTTTAGGTGGCTGAAGACAGTTGTCACAGTTGCCGCATGTCTCTTCTTTAAATTCTCCAAAATAGCTCAGGATCATATTGGTGCGACAATGGTGCCCATTGGCAAAGGACCACATGCGATCCAATTTTTGATGTTGGATTTTCTTATACACTTCTGTGGAATCACTATCATCTATAAATGATCGAAACAAATTGACATCGGCAAAACTTGCAAATAAAACTGCCTCCGCTGCAGAACCATCTCTACCAGCACGACCTATTTCCTGATAATAGCTTTCAATGTTTTTGGATAAGTTGTAGTGGATGACAAAACGAATATTGCTTTTGTCAATACCCATCCCAAAAGCAATTGTGGCACATACTATCCGTGTGCGGTCATGAACAAAATCAAGATGAACTTTCTCCCGTTTATCTCGATCCATACCTGCATGGTAAAAGGATGCATCAATGCCTTGCTTATTTAATTTATTGGATAAATTTTCTGCATTCTTTCTCGTCGTGACATAGATGATGCCATTTGATTCTTGCTTGTCTTTGAGAAAATGTAGAATCTGATTGAATCGATCTTGTCCTGGACGTGTGGATATGTGAATGTTTTCGCGTGCAAAACTTCCAGTATATTCTTCTGGACTATTTAAGTCTAAGGTTTTGGAAATATCTTTTCTTGTGGCTTCATCGGCTGTAGCAGTCACTGCTATCAAAGGTACATTTGGGAATGTCTGTTTAAGTGTTGACAGTTTTGCATAATCCTGTCTAAAATCATTTCCCCACATGGAAACGCAATGCGCTTCATCTATAGCAATCAATGAAATATCTTGTCGTTGTAGGTAACTGACAAAAGATTCAGATTGCATGCTTTCCGGAGAAACGTACAGCAACTTCATTTCCTGTTTGTTGATGGATTCAATCATTGCATGTTTTTTCTCCTCGTCGATTTGGCTGTGGAATGCAGCTGCTTTTACCCCATTCTGCTGCAGGGCCAATACTTGATCATTCATTAAAGCGATGAGTGGAGAAATGACCAAGCCCATTCCTTCTGATGCAAGTGCTGGAACCTGATAACAAATCGATTTGCCACCACCTGTAGGTAAGACAAGCAATACATCTTTCTTATTTAAAATTGCTTGTATTGCTTCCTCTTGCATTGGCCGAAAGGCATCATAACCAAAGGTGTCTTTGAGTACTTGATGTATCATTGTTGTAAAGTTAGTTCTTCGGAAAGATACGGAATGTCTAGGAGAGAAAATTTATAAGGATCAATTACTTATTTTATAAGTGTGAACTTCACAAATAGATGGGTTGAAACCCATTTTTAGGATAGTGTCACCCCGTTGGGGGTTACTCTAAACCCTGTAGGGGTTTAACATTGCTAACGAGGGATTTTAACCCATTGTGAAATGTCAAGGAGGTGTAAGAAAATACTAATTTAGCGAACCCGATTATCCAAAAAGAGAGCGTTCAATTAAAAATTGGAATCTCATTTTATGGTATAAAAGCTCATAAAAACCAGCACATGAACGCATTAGACTTTTCTATTATTGCCATTTATATTGCAATCATACTTTGGATTGCAAAGTGGGCTTCTACAAAAAAAGAAGGAGGTGCTTTTTCTTCTGTTGACTATTTCTTAGCTGGGAAAAATCAAGGCTGGTTGGTCATTGGAGCTTCACTATTCGCTTCTAATATCGGTTCAGAAATTATTTTAGGTGTATCGGGAGCTGGAGCAAGAGCCAATATGCCATTGGCTAATTTTGAAATAATTGCTTCCTTGGTGTTGATTTTATTTGGATGGGTATTTGTTCCGTTTTATTTGCGTAGCGGTGTATATACCATGCCTGAATTTTTAGAAAAACGATATTCGAGAGCTTGTCGGACCTACTTGTCTATTGTTTCTGTATTGGCATATATCATCACAAAAATATCCCTTATCATTTTTGCTGGTGCTCTAGTATTTGAAGTGTTGGGAATCCCCTTCTGGACAGGAGCGATTGTTACGGTTGTTGCAACTGGACTTTATACCGTATTGGGAGGATTAAAAGCTGTTATCTATACCGACTTAGTACAAGCATTTATTTTAATACTAGGTACAGCTGCTGTCACATTTTTTGGTTTGAGCCAATTAGGCGGTTGGAGTGGTTTGATGGATACCCTTACAATAGCGGCACAGACAGAAGGCAATCCACCAGTTGACAAATTTTTCAATCTCTGGAGACCGATGAAAGATACAGAGTATCCATGGACAGGTATGTTATTTGGAGCTCCTATTTTAGGTGTTTGGTATTGGTGTACGGACCAGTACATTGTCCAACGAGCTTTATCTGCCAAGGATGTCAGCAATGCCCGCAAGGGTGCTTTGTTTGCAGGCTATCTAAAGTTATTGCCCGTCTTTCTCTTTTTCATTCCAGGTGTCATCGCCTATGCATTGATGCAAAAAGGGATGATCACGTATTCTTTCGATAATGCCGACCAAGCCTTGCCAACTTTAATTACAGAGTTTCTTCCGAGTGGATTAAAAGGCCTAGCCATTGCAGGGTTATTGGCAGCCTTGATGAGTTCTTTATCATCAGCCTTTAATTCTAGTTCGACTTTATTGACCATTGATTTTTATCAAAAATATAACCCCGCAGCGACTGAAAAAGATTTGGTTCGTTTCGGACGCATGGCAACCATTATTTTAGTCATCGCAAGTTTAGGTTGGATTCCTTTTATGAATGCACTCATGGATGGTGGCATTTTTCATTATCTGCAAAGTATACAAGCTTATATTTCGCCACCAATTGCTGCTGTTTTTTTATTGGGTCTATTTTATAAGTGGATTAATTCAAAGGGAGCCATTGTCAGTTTATGGACAGGTTTTGCCATTGGCATATTAAGATTAGTCATGGAGTTTATGAGTAATTCTGGAAGTATTGTCGTAAAAGAAGGAAGCCTGCTGGAATATTTTCTTGGGATTAACTTTTTGCATTTTGCCTTATTTTTATTCCTTTTCTGTGCGGCTGTTTTGATGATCGTCAGTAAGATAACAGCTCCTGATATTGGAAAGTCTTTGGAGCTGGTTACATTTCAGAAAGGCACAAAATCAATTTCTTCCAAATCAAGCTCCGATGTAATCCTGAGTATTGTTTTGGTGATTTTGGTATTACTTCTATGGGGCTTGTTCAGTCCGTTTGGAATAGGGTAGAATGTGGATAGATGTGTATCCAACAATTGCTTACTATTGGTCGCTCTTTTTTGTGATGTTTCTTCTGATTCTACTTAAGGAAGATTTGGTGATACCGATATAGGAAGAGATATAATTTAATGGTATTCTGTTGGCGAGATTAGGAAGTTCTCTAAGAAAAATTCATAGCGCTTTGTTGCATCTTGTGACATCATCAAACTAACTCGTGCCACTTAACACACCCAATGTCTTCCAAATTAAATTGGAAAGACAGATCCCAATAGTTTTCAATTGGTACATCTATTGTTTCAGTCCGTTTGGGATTGAGTGAGAAAGTGGATTGTTTTGAATCTGTTTACTTCCTAATGCATTGGTCGAAAGGCGCCAGTAATTATTGCTCTTCACAAGCAATTTTGATGTTAGCGTTTGGTGCCAGATACAAGTTAACTAAAGCACTTGATGTCAAATCATAGCAGTTGGCATCGTTAAAAATATTTACACTATTAGGCAACAATAAATTGACCTTATCGCATAACTCAGGCACTCGACCTAGACTCCAGTTAAGAGCAGTATTCCAATCATGATCATTGGCATTGCCAGTCCATTCATTGGTTGCTACATACGAACAAGAACAAAAGTCGCAGTTAGACAGAACTTCGGATTCTGAGTTACAGCCTACATCGTTATTGCTCTGTATGTCGATATTGGTATGTGGGAGGGACAGGGTATTGCAGATAGCTAGTGCCGAACAGTTTTGCAGTTTGGTATTTCCACTTATAGTAATTGAACTATCAATCTTTTCTAAGCAATTGAGCCCTTCAAGATTTGAGAGTTCCTTGGTATTGAAGATAGTAAGATTGTCTAGATGCTTTAATTTTGTTAGGCCTGTTAATGTTTCGAGGCTATCACAGCCATTTATATGCATTTCGAATCCAATAGAATCCAGAGACTCAAGACCTGTGAAATTTTTAACATTGTCATTGGTAAGGAAAAAGGTTAGCCCTATTTTTTTTAGGTTTGAAAGTCCAGTAAAATCTTCGAGTGATGGACCATCGCCAGGCCAAAATGTTCTCCCAATGGATTCCAATTGTGACAATCCTTCGAAATTGACAAGTTTGAAAGCATTGAGGATATTAAAATTATCTCCAATGACTTTAAGTTGACTCAGTCCTTCAAAATTTATCTGACTATCATTCCATTGTAAAAGAAATTGTCCATCGATGGTAATAAGATTATCTAAACCGATGAAATTGATCAGTTCATCGTTATTGGTAACCTCAAGATTACCTCTAATCTCTTGTATATTTTCAAGACCTTTAAAGTCAACAATTTCTGTACTAAAATTACTGAGAAGATTTCTTCCGATATAGTGTAGATTACGAAGTCCTAAATAATCCTGGATTTCAAAGTTGCCATCGATTTTCAAGTCCACACCTATGCTATCGATATTATGTAATCCCTCTAGTGTAAGCAATCCATGATTATCTTCTATATGTAAAGTCCCTGATATACTAGTGAGGTTGTGTAGGCTATCAAAACGAATAATGTCAAATTGCCTGTCGCCCAAAATGTGGATATTGCCTTGTACTTTTTGGCAGTTGGGGTACATACTTTTAAAATTGTCAATGCTTGGTTGGTCATAAAAATAATAGCCTTGAGGACAGTCGTTTGATATACCACAGTGCATTTGGATTTCATTGAGGGTTTCATAGCCTGGGCCATTATCTTCAATAAATACTTCTTCTGGATTATTTGAGATAGATTGACATAATGAAGGGATATTGTAGTTAACGAGGTTAGGGTTGTTAGTGATATCCCATTCTCCACTAACATGATCTATATGTTGAAAAATTGAAAGATCCGTTAAGCCGTCATTGTTTCTTATTTGTAATTCGTTGATAGTGTCTATAAGAGGAATATGAACCTGGTTATTGATGAGGTCATTATTGCTTATGAGTAGGGAATTTAATGATGATAGTCCTGTAAATGCAACTGATGAAAGATCGTTATTGGAAGTTATGGACATCTTGCTGCCTACAGATGTGAGCTTGGGTAAGTCAATATTAACCAGGCTATGATTACCTCCTACAACAAAAAAATACTCCACCGTTGAAAGATTGTTTATGCCAGTGATTGAGGCTAAAAGAGGATTGTTTTGGGCACTAAAGGAATCACCAAGTTCAGTAATGTTATTAAGTCCTTCTACGTCTAGAAGAGCATCGTTAAACACGATAGTAATACCTCGAGCACTTTGAATGTTTAGCCCTGATAATGTTTGTAAGAATTCGTTATTCCATATTTGCAATGTTCGAGCATATTTTATTCCACCAAGTGGTGAAAGGTCAGTAATGTCTGACTTCAGGTTGGTGGCGTAACGAACATATCCGATTTGAAGTAGATTATTAATCGAGTCACATTGAGGATAGAGAATGGGGAAGCTATCGACTTGGCTTTGTGAAAATAATTCCACAGGCCCTGTAGGACACTGACTTCTCACAAGTGATGCTGTAAGCAAGATAATTATTAGCAAACTGCTTGCGGCTGAATATTTGTGGATGGAGCTATTCATATTCATTTACAGTCAATTTCAGCTGGTTATGGCTACTCATTGAGTGTTTAAAGATATATCAATTTGCGATTATTTAAATTGGATATCAGTTTTTTACCATTAAAAAAATCAATATCGTTATTTAGAACTATCTGCAATTTTTTAAAATAGGTTTTAAGAATATATCTCTTCCTTTTGTTATAATTATAAAACCAAGTAGTCTGTGCGTAAAGGTTTTGTTACTCATTGGATCAATTGTTTCTTAAAACTAATGTCGTATTTCCCAAACGAAATAAAATGACAAGATTATCATAGCTTATTTCAAATAGTCCCTAACCCCATAACTTGCTAAAACCCCTTCACCAGTAGCAGCAGCTACCTGAGCAATAGCACCTTCACGACAATCACCAGCTGCAAAAACGCCATCTTGAGAAGTTTGGGCAAGTCCATTAGTTGTAATGAATCCTCTTTCGTTTAGATCTACAAAACGTTCAAAGGGTTTGGTATTCGGGATTAAGCCTATAAAAACAAATACGCCATCAGCTGTAATTATTTCTTGTTCTTTGGTCTCGTTGTCTTCTATTTTTAAGGCTTTAAATATGCCATTGTCATCTGCTATGAATTCTAGAGATTTTTTATTCATGTAAGTTGACATATTCTCAATCTTCTCTAGTTTTTCTACATAGGTTTCAGATGCTGTAAATTCTGGTAAGATGTGAACAATCTTTACACTTTTACAAAAACCTGCAAGAAAGATTCCTTCTTCAAGTGCAGAATTACCACCACCAATGACAATGATATCTCTGTCCCGATAAAACGCACCATCACATGTGGCACAAAAATGCACACCTGAACCAATCAATTCTGATTCTCCAGGTATACCTAATTGACGATAGGTAGATCCTGTAGACAACACGACTGATTTACCTAGATAATGTGTGCTGGATGTTTTGATTTTAAACAATTCATTTTCCTTCTCAATAGATAACACATCTTCACCTGTCTTAATAGTAGCTCCATAAGTTCTCGCTTGCTCTTCCATTTTGTCCATTAAATTAGGACCAGAGATAGAAGTAAATCCTGGATAGTTTTCAATTTTTTCTGTCAAGAATGCATTTCCTCCAATCGTCTTCTTTTCTAAAATAAGTGTGCTAAATCGATCTCTTTGCGCATAAATAGAAGTTGTTAATCCTGCAGCACCTCCCCCTATAATGATACTGTCAAATACTCTTTCTTCCTTAACTTCGTCAAGTTTGAGTGTCTGTCGTAATTCTTCATTTTCTGGTTCAACTAATACAATATCGTCATTGATTATGATTGTAGGAATTCTCCGCTTGCCATTATTCAATTTAGTAATGATTGGAATTGACCAAGCATTTTTATCTGTATCTATGAATTGATAATTAATGTTATTATCATCCAAAAATGATTTTGATTTTCTACAGTCAGGACACCAATCAGCACCATACAATATAATATGGAACTCATCATTGATTCCTAAAGCTGATGCCAATTGTGCATTATTGGGATTGGTATAAGGTTTTCCATTAATGATAATTGTAGGTATGATGCGTTTTCCTTTATTTATCGATTCTACTCTTCGCGTTGCAGCTTCATCTAAATCAACATCGATAAATTCATAGTTTATATTATTCTCTTTTAAGAATGCCTTTGCTCTTCTGCAGTCTGGGCACCAGTCAGCGCCGTAGAATTGGATTTGGTTCATTATATTTTATTATTTAGTTTTTCCAGCTGAATTTCTTGTTGCACTATAATTCCAACCACTTGATACTAATTTTTCATTCGGATGTGTATTGCCATCTTCTACGTTCAGTATAAACGGCGTAACGACCGAATGGGAGTTATAAGCGTTTTATACTTTGTTAGGCACAGCTATTTCAATCCAACTCTTTTATATTTCTAAATATCATTCAGTAATTTATTAAACTCTACAATGAATCCATCTGGATCATAAAACTTGCTTAC
>CAYNMW010000174.1:0-8451 GCA_964398295.1 uncultured Saprospiraceae bacterium
TCCTTCAATCGCTCATCAATCATTTCCCTCGACAACCAATTACCACGATACATCACACCAGCAATTTGTCTGGCATGAGAAATATCTTCCAATGGATTTTGATCAAGTAAAATAAAGTCAGCCGACTTACCTTTTTCAATCGTACCATAACTATCAATTGCATTAAAAAATATTGCTGGTGATTGCGTTCCACTTTTGATGATGTTGTAATTACTCATACCCGCATCTGCCATATCTTTCATTTCATGATGCAATGAAAAGCCTGGGACATTCATAACTTGAGGTGCATCAGATCCCAGAAGTATGGTCACTCCACCATCATCCATTGCTTTTAAAAGTTGTTTGCGTATGGCAATGAATATTTCCCAAGTCTCACTTGAATAAGACTCGTCATTAATCATACGCTCTTTATTCTGTCTCCAGGTAAATCGGGTTTTAGACGGCATGTATTTCATTTCGGGTTCCTGAATGTTTTTGACTGGCTCAGTAGGAGAAAACCAGCGAGTAAACAAAGTCTGGGTAGGAACCACTGCTACTTGCTTATCTTTTGTTTTTTGTACAAGTCCATCAATTAATGCTACATCTACAAGATCGGTAAAGGAGAAACCAAAAAATCCACCAGCATCTTTATCTGCATTCTCACTTTTCGGTACTAGGCCATCAATGTATCCATCCAGGTGATCGATGGTAGCATATCCTGATTCAAGTGCTCGATGTATGCCAACTTCTACAGGTACATGGCCAGAGAAGGGCAGACCAACCTCCTTAGCAGTTGATTCAAGCGCATCCCAAACATCAAGTTGAATTCCAGGATGAATTTTGAGAAAGTCATAGCCATCAACTTTATATTGTTTGACCTGCTCGATCGCCTCTTCTTTGGAGGTGACAGAATTGCCATTCATAGATGGGCTTGAAGTATAGATCCTTGGACCCACAATTTCGCCTTGTTCAATTTGAGATCTCAATTCCAAATGGTATGGATCACCAAGCATTCCTCTAATTGTTGTTACGCCTTGTGATAAATACAAAAACAATACTTCCTTTACATACCCGTCATCGCCATCTTCTGGAGTTGGTATGTGTGCATGCATTTCTGTTAAACCAGGGATGACAAATTTTCCGTTAGCATCGATGACTGTTGATTTCTTGTTTGCTTTGATTTCTCCAATGGCGTTAATCTTTGAATCAATTATTTCAATATCAGCTATGTAATTGTCCATTCCATTCATCGGAATTATGGTGACATTTTGTAGTATGGTGTTTTCTGGAAGCTTGTGTTTTGGACAAGTTGTAAATACAATTGCAGAGATAAAGAGTAAGATAAATTTTGCCATACAAGTCTAATTAATGTTCAATAATAACTTCTGAGAATAATGTTGTTGAAGTTAATGACTAACAAAGAATTTGCTGCAATATTTTAGAAGTAATCATGTAAGTAGGTTTGATGCCATCTTGTCCAAGTCCACCTGATGCTAGAGTACTACCTGTTTTTAAAGGATTATCAGAAGCGTAATAAGCATAGCGCAACTTCACATTTTTATCAATATGTTTTCTGATTTTTGAAGCGGATTGTATGGCTTTTTGATAATGAGCGCCTTCCATTTCTAGACCGATACCATTCCAACTTGAATCATGAAAGTAGGAGAGGATGTCTTTATTTTGAAGTGACGTTCCAAGCACAGTCACCATTAAGCCTTCGTAAACGCCTAAGCCATTGTCTTTAAAATCTTTCGCACCGAATTCATTTTTAAATGGATAATTATCAGCGGTACCTTCAAAAATATGAGCAGTAGGGATCATGATATCACCTTTGTCACCTTCAAGGATTCCAGCCTTCCCCATTATATTAATTGACTTGACATTCAGGCGTTGTTTTTTACCATTTAAAAGGATAGGTTTCAACAATTCATCCATTGTTTCGTATGCTTGTTCGCCAAAGGCATAATCCATGACAATGATGATCTGGTCTCTGGAATCAACTGAACATGATTTGATCCAGGACAAATCTGTTTCCAATTGGGAGTGATCTATTTTTTCGCAGTCGAATATTTGGACTGCAATATTTGTCCCACTTTCGTCTTTCAATTCATACATACCATGTGATAAAGCATATTTTTTAATGGCGGTGCGAAGTTTTTTATTTTTATCCTTACTGACTTCAAACATCAACTCTTCAAAATTCTTTTTCTTATTTTTTTTGCCGATTCCTCTGGATGCAAACAAGCAGTTCATTACACTGTGTTGATTGGCACTTATAATGTGTACGGGTTTGTCAACCAACCCCTTTTCTGCTAAAAATGTTTTTATTCTCGTAGCCCAATGTTCACCATATATGTGATGTCCGATAACTTCTCTTAGAGAGGAAGAAAACGAGATTTGACGATCATCTTTATTGACAAATTCATCAATACTTAGTTTGCCCATCCAGTACACAATCTCAAAGAGGGAATTCACTTTTTGTGTATTGGCAAAATGTTGACATGCCTCCAATGTTTCTTTATAGGTTCTGCCGATGATGCTACTTAGGTAAGTACATCCTTTTTCTGTATCATACTCTTCGCCATTTTCTATAGACTTGACTATTTCTTCTAATTTTTTCCAATCCCTGTTCTTTTTATTTTTTGCGTCAGTACTGTTCCTTCTAATCTTTTCCGATTCCACATACATGAATGTCAAGTGTGTCATAAGATCATAAATATCAGAACGACCTCTTGTCATCTCGATATACATTTGATATTTATCGATCCGATAACAATTTCTACGACGCTTTGCAGGAATGATCGGTGTGAATGATGAAGTTTCCAATCCCTCTCTACTGATGAGTTTGATGAATTTACATTGCTCAATACCAATAGGTAGTCGTTGAAATATATACAGCAAACCTTTAATCTCGAGTCTTTCCGGATCGGCAATAGCTCCATATATTTCTGGTTCCAAAGAAAGCAATGAAGAGATCATAGATTCACCCGACGCACCCAATGGTTTGTAGTAGCCTCTATTGAGTAAATGCCTCATGGAGACATACAATTTTTGTATAGCGGAACTGGATATTCGCGCCCTTGCGATGTTTGTTTTATCTTTTTTCATCAGTCAATAGATATGTAATGCAAGATTCGTACCGAGTGATGATATATTGTATACCCCTGCGCGTTTGTCATCATGATCATCTGTTACTGGTCGATTTTCATTAATCATTTATTCCTTGAAGCAAATTTGACAGCAACATTATCACAAGTTTAGTAATTGAACTACTCTCCCTTCGAGTTCTAGTCTTTTATGCTCAAACCACTCTTCTCGTTTTTCACAATTATGAATTATATGGTTAAAATTTCTAAATGGTTTTCGATTATTTAAAGCAGTATATAATTTTAGTTTAAGCCTTGATTCTTCAAGTTTGTCTGCAAACGATGACATTATTTCAAATGATTCAGAGGAGTCGGGACATTCGATTTTTATAATATCATCCCAATTAGCCTCGATTTTTTTAATGCCTTCTTGATAGAACTCTTCAAATTCCACTTCAAATATTCTATTCGGGTTAGGTAACTCTATGACTTCACCTGTTCGATTGTTTAGAAACACATCACATCCAATGTCATGTGATTGCGCAAAGTCATAGATATGTTTAATTGTTAATTTCATTTTCATTCCTAATAATCAACCATAAAAACATCCAAATGCATCTTCTTCAATACATTTTAGTATTGTGTCAACATTCGAGCATTCAGGCAATGGCTCATATGATTGCCACTTACCAGATGCTCTCATCCAATATAGTTTCCATACCATTTGAGTTTTAACGTATTTAAATTTTGCATAAGGTAACTTTTGATAATCATTAGGATCAGAACTTAGATAGATTGGCCGAACTTCAAAAAGTACAAATGCATTCTTTGTAAAACTAAAACCAAAATCGAGTTTGCTTCTGATTTCAACAGGTGGTCGTTTGTCTCTTATGTAAGATTCGACTTTGATGAAATTTATATCTAAACTTTTGTTTTTCATCTTCGATGTTGTTTGTAGATACCTATTCAATATAAAGTATATCAACTACTTCATTAAACTTTTAACCGTAAGGATAACATTCCTGCACCGGCAATTAAGATAGCCAATAAGAAGAAACTTGTTTGCAGTGAAAATGCTTCTGATAGGAATCCAATTAAGGGCGGCCCTACAAGAAAGCCGGTGTATCCCAATGTTGATACAGTTGCAATTCCGACACTTGGCGGTACATCCTTTAATAATCCAGCTTCTCTGAACAGTACTGGGATGAGGATCGAACATCCTAGTCCAGCTAATGCCATTGACAATAAATTTGCAACTATGGAAAACGCCATCGCATAAAAAAGTAACCCTACTGCCAAAATGAGACATCCGCCAAGTATCAGTTTACGTGTACTGTGTTTTTCAATAAGATTGTCACCATAAAATCTTGCCACTGCCATAGCAAATGAAAATGCCGCAAAACCATACCCGATAAAATATTCAGGACTTTGCAAAACTTCTTTAAAAAAAACAGCATTCCAATCCATAATACCACCTTCTGTTAGAAATACAATAAAGGCAATAGTGACAAGTACAAAAACTGATCGCCCTGGCATCTGAAATTTTGTTTCTGCCTCGGATTTGTCTTTTAAAAATAGAATGTCCTTAGTTAATACAAGAAACAACAAACTACTGACACCAGACCACAGCAGGTGTTGTGTATGTGTAATTTGTAACCCTACAAGATAACTGGCTATTAGAGTAAATACCATTGCAGATAAACTCCAAAATCCATGTGTCGTTGACATGAAAATTGACTGTTTCATTTTTTCTAATGCAGATACAGCAGCGTTCATGGCAATATCCATCGCACCATTAGCTACTCCTAATATAAATAGGGTGACGAGTAATGCAGAGTAACTGTTTATGTAGCCAATAGAGATAATGGTCAGTGCATATAGGATTGCTCCCATGATGGCAACAACTCCCGGACCAAATCTGCGAATAGAAACACTTACAATTGGTGTAATGACCACAACACCTAATGGCGAAGTGAGTAGGGCCAAACCCAGCGTGCCATCAGTTAATTGTAATAGGTCTTTTATATCTGGAATTCTCACAGCCCAATGTGAAAAAAGAAAGGCATTCATCACAAAGAGTGCTGCTACAGCTCTTGTGCTTTTATTGGATATATAATCTTTTATCGAAAGTTTTGTATCAGCACGCATAATTTGAAAATAGCCGCTTTACTTAAATATATGAATTGTAACTGTAACTATAATAATTCAAAACCTGCCTCCTCAAAACCTGACTCCTGACCCCTCAAAACCTGACCCCCATAAACCCAACCCCTTGCCGATACTCATTTGTTCGATCGGGTTCTTCGCTTCGCTGCATCATACTTCAAATTCACGACATATACTCCCAACCAGACTGATAGTGACCATTGGCTTCAACATAATCTGCTAATGAACTATATAACTCAGAACCACCTAGCGTACTTAGATCACCAATGAGTATTAGCTTTTTGCGAGCTCTTGTCATCCCTACATTCAGTCTACGCTCATCAGCTAAAAAACCAATTTCATTTTTTTCATTCGAGCGTACCAGACTAATGATAATAATATCCTTCTCTTGTCCTTGAAAACCATCAATACTGTTCACTTCGATGTTTACTCCTCGATATTGATCTTCTTGTTCTATATGTTCTTTTAATAATTTAACCTGTGCTGCATATGGACTAATGATCCCGACAGATGTATCATCAGCAATGATCTCTTTATGTTGTAAAAACCATTCTCTTATAATGAAAATTTCTCCCTTGTTGAAACTGCTAAATGTGTCTTTATGCTTAGCTTCTTCAAAACCACATCCGCTGGTATCGATCAATACGATCGGATGTTCATCTAATGACCATTGACTGTTGGAGCTGTGTGATTGAAGCTTGGATTGGTAAAAACGTTGGTTCGAAAAAGCCAAAATTTTCTCATTCATCCGATACTGTGTATCTAGTAAATAGCAGTGATGAATGTGTTCGGTCATTCTATCCAAAATGGTTTTTGAAAAACCAAGCTCCTCAGCTTCTTTGGACTTTACTGTAGGTGGTAGCTGTAGATGATCACCCGCAAAAATGACTCGCTTTGCTTTGAGTATGGCATTCCAACATTCTGGTTCGAGTGCTTGTGATGCCTCATCAATGATAACTGTTTCAAACTGTAATTCCTTTAGGTGAGAATGACTTGCGCTCATCAAGGTTGTACAGATAGCATTGGATTTAGTCAAAATAGAATGGACAAGTCGATCTTCTAATTCTCTGGCCCATTTGCGCAACTCTCTGGATTCTTTGTACATGGTAGATCTGTTCTCTCTCTCTTTTCTACCAAATCTTCGTTTAAAAGATCCTGCTTGTTTTTTAGCTTCATTGGCTTCAATCTTCACTTTCTTGATGTGCTTCCAGTCTTCGTGGTTTGCAATTTGACTTGCTAATGTTAGGTGTGCTGTGGAGTCACCCACTCTGGATACATTTCCAACTCGTAGTGTGTCGACACCTGACTGTTCTAGTCTGCGTGCCAATAAATCAACAGCATTATTTGATGGCGCACAAACGAGTACACGTTTTTCTGATCGCAGGATTTCTTTGATCAATGCAACTAGGGTAGTGGTTTTTCCTGTACCGGGTGGTCCATGAATAATAGCTATTCGGTGAGAAGAAAGACAACCTTCTATTGCAGCATTTTGCGATTCATTTAAGGATGTCCAAGGATGAAATTTTATGTTCGATTCCTGATATGGAGCAAAGCTTTCTAATTTGTCAATACCATTTCTTAATTCTTTGATGTGTTCTTCTTCTGAATTTTTCACATCCAGAATGGCTTGTTTCATAATTGTATACGGCTTCTCATCGTACACCAATTCGACTCCAGATTTAAAACGATCTTCTATGTCCTCCAAGTGATTGACATTAGAACCAAATATGACTCCCATTCGTTTGCGTTTGACGAATGACACTACTCCTTTGAGACTTTCTTTTTCTCCTGTAGAATTGACTGTAAATACCTCGCAACCCATTCCTGACTTAAACCGGTGAGACATAACTGTCCGCTCAGCTCTTTCAACAATGATTTCTACTTGCTCTCCTATGGTGTAGTATTTTTTAACCACTACCACAGGATACCATAAAATACCAGCCTCTATTTTTTCAGGAATTGTTTTCTTGGATTGCAGTTGTTTGAAGTAAGTCTCTTCTGTTTTTCGTTCCCATTCGATCGCTTCGAGTAAACGATCATACCTATCCTGATTTGACATGACAGCAAAAATAGGGATTTTGTTTTTGATTAACTGAGCAGAAGGTCAAGACCATATTGAATCCAAGTGATTTCAACCACTTGAATGAATCTTCAAGGCGCTGAAGCACCTTGGACTTAAAAATCAATCCTATTAAAACTCTTTCTCAACACCATATTAAGTCCAAGTGGTTTCAACCACTTGAGTCTAAGAAAGTAATTTTTTATCCTCCTGCACATCAATATCCTTATTAAAAGCAGAATCCTGGCTTTCATACCTGACTAGAAATTGGGCATGTTGCTTTATCACGGTACGACATCCATCTTTGTCTTCGCATGCCAATAAATCTGTCGCATAAGAGCGTTGAAAAACAACTGGATGTCCTGGTATGCCATTCACGAAAGGTCTGCAAATAGAAGCATCGTGATGATGGGCAAAAGATAAGACTTCACGTATATGCGAATGAAGTAGAAAAGGCATATCGGACAAACATATCATAAAGTGACTTGCTCGGTCTGACAATTTACTCAAGCCAGTTTGTATACTTGAAGTCTGACCTGATGCATATTTTGGATTGTGTATTATCGTCTGCGAATGATAGTTATCTAATTGTGCATTTAATTCTACTTCTTGATAACCGGAGACGATAATGATTTGATTAAATGGAATTTGATTTAATTGATCGACCGCATGTTGTATCAAGGTTTTGTCATTATGCTTTAGCAGTAATTTGTTTTCTGCTCCCATACGACTCGAGGTACCAGCAGCCAGCAGAATGACATCAGTAGATTGAATGAAGTGATTTAAATCAGCCATTTACAATTTACCGTCAGCTTTCATCTGTGCAAAGTCCTTTGCAAAATAAGTGATGATCGCATCAGTCCCAGCACGTCTCAAACTCAATAAGGTTTCTGGCATCGCTGATTCGAACTCAAGCCATCCTTTTTGACATGCAGCTATCAACATGGCGCATTCACCACTCACATGATAGGCACTAATGGGAAGATTGCTTGTGTCTTTTAATGTTTGAATGACATCAAGATAATGCAATGCTGGTTTGACCATCAACATATCTGCACCTTCCAGTTCGTCTTGTTCTGCTTCAATCAACGCCTCTCTTTTATTGGCAGGATCCATTTGATATGTCTTTTTATCTTTTGGAATAGTTGGATCATCAATGGG
>CAYNMW010000175.1:0-8435 GCA_964398295.1 uncultured Saprospiraceae bacterium
CTCAGGACAGGCTGCTACACTCCGTTTCGCTCGGAATGACAGAGTTTAAAATACTAATTATCAATGTATTACAAAGTTGTCACAGATAGCGAAGTCGAAGCTTTGTCATCTCGAGCGAAGTCGAAACTTTGTCATCCCAAGCGCAGTCGAAGTTTTCTCATCCCGAGCGCAGTCGAGGGATAAAAGCACTAACTGGCTACAATTTCGACCTCGCGGAGAAATCTAAAAATTATAGGTTTGACAAAAATAAAGAAGGGCAATCAAGTTTGATTCTATATCCTTTCCTGAGCTACATAAAAAAAAGCCGCAATCAATTAAGATTGCAGCTTTCTTCTCAGGTTAATAAACGTTTTATTTTGTTAAAATCATTGACTTCGAATCTTGTAATTCTGCTGAATTGATTTGGTAGTAATATGTACCTGAGGCACCTAAACGTGCGGCAGGGATAATAACATTGTGAATACCAGCTGAGTATTTATCTGTCACTCTATATACCTCTTTACCTGTCAGATCATAGACGCTCAATGATAATGATTCTGAGCCCTTAGGTAAATAAAACTGAATGCTTGTTTCCTCTGAAAATGGATTTGGAACATTCTGCATTAAAGAGGCCAATTCATTCTGATCAATCTGTATGTCAAGACTTAAGTTGTGTAATGTAGTCGAATGATTTACAGATACTTCAGACTGAATTTTGTTATCATTTAGAGAGAAGCGTGCAAGGTCTGCAGGTGTCAATTCATTATTGAATGTGATAACCAATTCAACTTCGCTTGCGGATTGATCAGTTGAATTCCAGCTAAAGCCAAACGCCGTTTCATCAAGTCTATAATTCTCACTTGAGATTTCCATCGTTTCAGATTGAATTGATCTAATCCGTTGACCCTCTGTATTCAAGTAAAACTGGATGGCATTGATTTGTTCACTTTTGCTTAAACGGAGCACCATTTCTTCAGCATTGTCTTTGCTTAGACTTGCCATCATCTGGATAGTAGGAGCATTCCTTAATTCCGTATTCGCTATATTATTAGGAGTTGCTGTATTGTTGACATCACCAATTTTGACTCCCAGAAAATCTTGATTCATTCTATTGGATTGCAGATTAAGAATGGAGCGATCCTCTGAGAATGGCCATGGATTTGACTGATCAATAAAAGCCATATCAGAACTTACAAATTTCCAACTTGTATTGAATTCATATTTATCGATCTTTCCTAATACAAGTTTTCTTACTTCCACTGCATCAGCTACAGAAACTCCACCATCGTAATTGGCATCTGCTGCAATAATTTTATAAGGCGTCCCCAAATCTTCTAAGCCAATGATGTGTCTTTGCATTAATAAAATATCAAATGTAGACACCCCATTTGCAGGGTCTATATCATTAAACACCTCAAGTTGGTAATTAAAAGAAGTGGCATTATTTAGGAATAAAAACTCACCTTGCTCAGTCACCAATGTTGATTTTGGATACTCAGGCTGGTTAGAATTTAAACTAACTAATGAATTCATAATCGGCTCGCCAGTTTCATTTACTATTGTACCTGCAATAAATTGATTTGAAGCACCTTCTTGTTCCACATTACAATCACTGGAAAGAGAAATTGATGTATTGCAAAAATCTGCATTTCCACTTTGATCAAACACCCACAAATCAACAAAAACTATAGCACTGCCATTCTGGCAATTTAGAGTGAAATTTTGTTGAGCTTCAAATCCATCTTGTCCTGGCAAAATCGGATCAACACCTTGATTCACAATTGCAAACTGAAGGTCATCAGCGTCTGTACAATTATCAAAACTTCCAAAATCTAAATCAGCGGCCCAAACTACTACTTCATTTGCATTTTCAGGAATTGTTGTTGATAAGCCTGCAATACAGAAAGGAACAGGTAAGGTTTCGTCACCAAAAGTGACTTCTGTTGTTACTGAGGTTTCATTACCACAGCCGTCAACTACTGTCCAAATGATTTCATGAACATCACCTGGAGAACCAGCACCTGTATTCATTGAAATGCTAGGTCCATTATCAATTTTAATATCGATCACTTGACCATTTCGTAAAACGGTAACTTGCCATTTCAATAATTGAGATTCATTGGCAACACCTCCACAAAAATCAGTTGCTGTGGCAGTCAAAACATCATCGCCTCTGCAAGATGTCGCATCCTCTTTGGATATTGCTCCTCCTGTAGTTTGTACAACAAAATCGACTTCCACATCAATAGAAGGAGGAGAGTCATCGATCACTTTGATAATTTGATCAAAGGTATAGAAACCATCTTCTTCAACAGATTCATATGAAAAGTAAACTGGATTTGCAATAACAGGTCCAAAGTCAGGGCAACCTGCACAAACACCTTGAGCCCAATCCTCAACTGCAATAAACACATCAGAAGAAGAATCATTATCGTCATCTATATCACTACCATTTGCATCCCATGTACACCAATCAATAACAGTCCATCTGTTGATCAATTTGAAACAAGCGTCAGATGAAAATATGGTATCCTGTTCTACACTTGAGGCGATAAGACTACAAGCAGCTTCGCACCATACTGGTTCAGAAAATTCACTCAATGAAAGTTGGCAAATCTGTGAATCTCCCATATTTACCTGAACATCAGAATTCACAATCACATTATTCTCATCGTCGCATTCGATGTTTTTACCAATGAAAACCTCACCTGTAAAATGTTGAGGCCATTTTATAGTAAAAGGATCAATTCCACTATTTCCTTGATCGATGGTGATAATCTGTTGACAGAAAGGATCTCCTGATGATAAACCTCCTGAACCGTCACGATCAATAAACCACTCTCGGATGACCTGATCTATGCCACATGCTCCCGTCAGTTCTGATTCTTGTAACATTTGTATACTACTCTCTGAATTATTGCAGTGTACCCCAGAGATACCAGGAACGTCTATTAAAGCAAGGTCATCATCACAGTTTACTGTCATAGGTTCACAAACAAGTGATGCTTGTGTATTATCCGTTACATTGACATCGAGAATACAAGAATTGTGGTTGCCTGCCTGATCTGTAATCAACAATTCGACCTGGACAATCTGGCTAATATCGTCGCAACAGAATTTTACAAAATCATCAAACTCAGATGTATATGAGGTGATTGTAGAGTCTATACAAGTACCTGTTTTAACATCAAATGATACACATTGATAGACTGGCATACATTGCTCAGCGCAACAACCATTAACTCTTCTCACTTGAATTTCTGTTTCTCCACAGCCGCTATCATTACTGCCTGCATCAAAAGCATCAGCAAATACTTTACCTCCACCATTATTGTCATTCAACATTGCAGAAGTCAATGTAACTGTAAGACCTGTTTTGCAAATTGCAATTGGAGCAATGAGGTCTTCAACAAAAATATTTACTGTATCTAAAGCTGTATTTCCACACTCATCAGCTACTGCTAAGAATGCACTGATAGGCTCATCAGACAACCATAGGTCGACTGCGAATCCATCAACGACACGACCTTCAGAAACCGTCCAAACTTCCGTAAGGACAGAACCTTCACAATTATCCACATGAGTCAAATCTGGTAATCTATAGGTTGCAGAACAAGACCAAGGGTCAATGCTAAGCACTAAATCATCTGTCTTTTCTATAGTTGGCGCAACCTCATCTTTTACTTCTATATTTTGTGAGAGTCGGATTTGGGCATTAGACTGACACCAATCAATGATAGACCAGTCTCTTATTATTTTGCTTCCTCCAGCACATGTTTCTATGACAACATCTGTAAATTCAACCAAGACATTACAAAGATTATCATCAAAGAATATCTCTTGGAATCTAATATCTGGATTTGGCCCTCTCCGCACACATCGAATCGAATCTCGTCTTTCTTTTTTGACAACATCCAACAATACCCAAAGGCCATTAACTAAAGCTCTTTCTTGGACAGTATCTACTGCAACATCAAAATGGTCTACAACTTGTTCGAGGCATATGGTATCAACAACTATTTGATTGAGATCGAAATAAAAAGGATATGCCTGGCTTCCGCTACCGGTAAGTGCTAAAATAGCTTCTGGACTGACATCATCTCCACATTCCAATGTCACGGTATTTGGCCCCATGATATTGGCTTGACTTAAGTCTATCGGTAGTTCAATAAAAGCTTGCGTTAAGATTTCCCTTTTGACTAATTCACCATGTAAATTAAATAGTCCGGAACATGTTTGGACATGCAATATACCCGCACACATTTCTCCACTTTCTGAAGTTTCAATAATAAGATCTCCGACTAAATTTGCAAAGCATGCCTGATTTAGACTATCCAAAATTTCTTCTTTTGTGAAAAACTCATCTGGAAAACCACCTTCACAAATCGTCGTACACGTTGGAAGACAAGTACCAATTTCTACATGCAAACTATAATCACCAAATCCTCTTGGATCTGCTGTAGCAACATAGACATTATAAGTCCCAGGATTAGAGATCAATTGGTCGAGTGATGTGACAGTTATGACTCCTCGTGGAAACGAGTAGTCTATTACTTGACCGGTTTCTATATTAACTAAGATCAATTCTAAATTGACAAATTGAATATCAAGATCTTCGCTATGTGGAGCAGCATCAAATTTAAAATCAGAAAGACCTAAAACGAATGCATCTTGACAAGTGCCATCTGATAAAGTGACTTGTCCAATAAGATCTGCTGCTCTTGGTGGATCTTCAGTTAAACCAAGAATGGTATTTAAATTTGTGTCATCTGCTCCTTCTCCAATTGTTCCAGATTCATCAATAAAATTACCAGGTATATGAGTACATGGACTTTCAAAATTAGGAATGACATTGGATTCAATTAAGATTTGTCCCCAGCATGTATTCCCACAAAAATCTGTAATGGTATACTGAACTGGCTCCATTGCCTCAATATATATTGACCAATCTATGCCATCAAAAGGTGTTTGTGCACCATCTGCAAAACCAATGTCACCATCACCTAATGTGATGAAATATTTTGTATCACTTGGGAATTCAAGTAAGAAATCAGGAGTGATTCCATTACAGTCCGAGTTTAAAGAAACATTTATTTGATCATTGCAAACTAGTGTTGTCGTATCACCTCTTCTTACTGAAATAGTTTGAACAAATATGCCCACATTTCCACAAGCATCGGTACCTGTAAATGTTCTCACGATAAATCCGACAATTCCTCCTGGGAATATAGTGCCATCAAATCCAATAAATTCATCTTCAAATGTAATGACCACTTCATTTGTAGTTCCATCAATTGGCATACAAAAGTCAACGGCGAAAGCTATGCCTCCTGTTGCATCAGGATCACATGCGTCAGTACATTCAATGGTGATATCTGGTGGTCCATCTAAGATTGGAGTGATGTCATTTACTATAGTAATTATTTGAGTTTCTTCGATAGTATTTCCACATACATCCGTAATTATAAAGGTCCGTTCTATCGTTACATCTCCAGGACATGATCCGCTGATGATCACTTCTTCAACTGTATAATCTGCAGGTAATAGACAAGGTCCTGTCTGAATAATTGGACTACCAGTACTAGCTTCACTAATATCATCGCCACAACTTAACACTACATTTGGAGGGAATGATGCAGCTGGTATTTCTGGAATTAAATTATATACTTGTGAGCATGTACTTGTGTTGCCACAAATATCCGAAGCTTCATACCCAACGATTACTTGAAAAATATATGGACAAAGACCTGGAATTGTATCTAAGGAAATGACATCAAATTCAATGACATCACAATTATCAGTTATCTGTCCGCCGGCAATTATAAAGTCCTCGACATTCTCAAACGTTGGTATAGGATCACCACACATCAATTCTGAGACTGGTGGACATACCAAAACTGGTGGCTCGTTATCTGTTTCTACATTAAATATAAGTTGATCTGAATTACAAGCGGTAAACGGAATGTCAGGATCAACAACTGTTAATGAAATGGTATTTGCAACTGCACAATTGTCAAACACATGTGTGCCTGATGGCATTCCTGATGTATTACCATCACCAAAATCCCAAATAAAAATGAGATTACTTGGTGGGAAATTATCTACAGAAGATATCCCATTATATGTCAATGTTAAGGTACATGGATCGAAATCAATATCAGCTATGATATCTGGAGCTTCATAAACGGTAACAGTACCAAGCACTAATTCATCTTCACAACCAAACTGGTCAGTAATCATCAATGTAACCGTATAAACTCCTGGAGCAGTATACGTTTGAGTTGCGATGGGTGTGGTAAAATCACAACCAACTGTTCCTATTCCTACATTCCAACAATACGAAAGTCCATCTCCTACACTAGCACTTGCATCTAAGACAATTGATTCGCCCAGGCAAATTTCTGGTGTAACTGGCAGAGCATTTATATCTGCTGGATTATCTACAATGACATTGATAACCTGTACACATTGGCTGATGCCACAATTATCTGCAATTGTAAATGTTCTTGTAATTATTTCTTCAAAAGGACACTGTCCTGGAGCAGTAGAATCAATAAATGTTAGTGTTGGTTCTGGACTGCATTCATTTGTTGTAAAGAGTGGCTCCCCAAGAGTTCCAGGATCGATTGGATCTCCATCAACCACACTAACCGGAGTGGGTGGACATATAACCATAACACGATCACAAATGACTATCTCTACGGATGTTGTGACAGGGTCTAATGGACAAGGACTCGTAATAGCACTCACCGTAACAAAGACAGTGAATGTTCCAGGGTTTGGAAAGGTGAAAGTGCTAATGGGAGTTGTTGTAGTTAGATCAATAACACCATCACCATCAAAATCCCATTCGTATTGTAAGAGTGATGCTCCTCCTGATGCTGAGGCATCGAAGGTTGCAGTCTGTCCAAAACAAACTGGAGCTGGTGGTGCAATTTCTGCAGATAGTACTGGTGGGTCTATATCTTCTACATTGATTGTCTGTACACATGTACTTTGACCACAAGCATCAACTATAGTAAACGTTCTGGTAATAACTTCTTCTAACACACAATCACCGGGTCCGATTACATCCATGAAGTTCACATCAAATGTAGGATTACAAGTTGTGGTTGTCACTATTGGTTCTCCTAATGTAGCGGGATCTATCGGATCACCCTCAAGAACATCAACTGGACTTGCAGGACATGTGACCATTAGTGGTGCACAAATCTCTACATCAATAGATGTTTGATCAGGATCACAAACACCAGTTGGATCGACAATTGTAAGTGTCACAGTGAATAATCCAGCGGTTGGATAAGTAAAGCTTGTTGTCGGAATTGTTGTCGTCAAATCAACGACACCATCACTTTCAAAGTCCCATTCATAATTTACGTTTTGACCAGATGAACCTGATGCATCAAAATCAATTTGTTCGCCAATACATACTGTTTCTGCAGGCATAAGTACGGCTACAATATCTTCTGGACATACCATTGTACAGTCCATTGGGTTAGCCATTACAGGTAATTCATCACTTATACATGGTTCAATAACACAATTTTCCTGAAAAAAGACAATCGTATATGAGCCACCATCACCTGAGGTATCAGATCTGTCAAAATAATCAATCTCAATCTGGGATACGCAGCCATTGAAGGTGACAGAAAACATACCTAATGTTGCAGGCCCATCAGATGGGTAATTGACACTTGGATCGTTAGAATAAAATGTGTTGCCCATATTGTTGACTCCAGCTCCTATCGTATTAATCGTATAAGTGACAGGGTTGCCAGCTGCATCAAATGCCTGTAAAAGCATTTCATCATCTCTATCAAGATCCCAAAGGTCTATGGTCAAATTACAAACTGGGACAGAAAAATCATATTGATTATTCATGGAGTTTGCGAGCAATCCGCATGTATTGTCATTACATGCATGTTCAACTCCCGAACTAATACCAAGATCTCCAGTTGTTTGAGAATTTGTTATTTCGTTTTCATCTAAGATACTTGTTCCATTAAATGTTTGATTGATTGTCAACACTGCATTGCCAATCATCACATTTCCATTATTTACTTCATTTACGGCATCATTGGAAGCATTAAGACCTGAGATATCCAATGGTACACAAATCTCTCCGACACATCTAGTGATGAAAGGAGTTGGGTAAGTTGGAAGTGTAGAATTAAACGTCATTCCACCATCAGTAGAAAACTCTATTGTGAAACCGTCGGCACAAGGTGTACCAATTTCATAGCTCCCATCAGTTTCGGGATCGCAAATGTTGTCTATAACAGTGATGACTGGTGTGCTTGGATCACATTCTATACCCATTCCACCACCCATACAAATATCTGTACCAGTACATGGAGTACACACAAAACCACAATTATCCAGTACCTCCATATCATTTTCCGTACAAACATCACCGTCATCACAAGGTCTGGTTATCTCATCACCAGTCCCACAGC
>CAYNMW010000176.1:0-8427 GCA_964398295.1 uncultured Saprospiraceae bacterium
TGATTAGGAATAGTATGTCCTATCATTAGTTATTTTAGTTTTAGGTGAGGCATAAAAGAATAATAGTCTTTTATGCCTTTTATGGTTCAATTACATTATGAAATCACTCCTGAATCAACGGTGCACCCGCAGCCTTCAACTGAGATTTAATTCCATCAATCGCATCCACAACATTATTCAACTCACTTGACAATTCCGCAAGCTGACCTTTTGCTCGCTGAAGCGCTTGCTTATGATTACCAGTTGGACCATAGGTGCCGCCTAGAGCAACCCATCCCAATAGATTTGCATCACCTGGTGTTGGATTATTTTTTTCACCAACTTCTCGTTTGCTGCTATAGCCATTCATTTTTCTGTCTATCATTCGCACTTCATTCCTATAGGCATAGATGTCTTCCAGTAACGCAGTTGGCTGTTCGTTTGCACGTTCATATGCCGTCATCAATGCTGTGGAATATTTTTTTGCTTTTGATAATTTGGCGTTGGTTTCAGCAAGATCATTTTTAAAAGCCTGAAACTCTTCGCGGAACGCAACAATCTCCTCATGATCAGCACCTTTGATTGTAGGTTCTAACAATGACTTAACTACAAATTCCTTTGGACCATCTAAAACGGTATCTGTACCACCATCAACTTTCACCAAGGTCATCGTATATGTCCCAGGTGTCACTTTATAACCACCACCTCCAAACCAACTTTGCTGCTGTGGTTTTGCTTCCAATGCAATAGGATCATTAGATGCGATTTGAAGATTCCAACTTTTTCGGTTAATGCCTTTGTTTGCAGATCCTTTGACCTTATTTAGAATTGTACCACCGTCATCTTTGATCACCATATAAATACCATTCTTTTCCTCATTCTTTTCTTCGTCAAGTGCATCCCATCCAGGAAAGGGTACGTTTTGATTATTCTTAGCTAATTTTTTCTCTTCTTTAGTTCGCAATTTCTTTTTTGAATCTGTCAAACCTGATTTTAAAAAATAGGTAAACGTTGCACCATAGTCTGGATTCGGTGCTTTATAATCATTATCACCTTGCGCATACATGCCTTGTCTAGGTGCATACCAAAGTGCTGGTCGTGTATCAAATATGTGTGCTTCCTTATTAGCTAATGATTTTGTATCGACATTTCTCAATGCAGTATAATCATCCAACACATAAAATCCACGTCCAAATGATGCACCTACCAAATCATTTTCTCTTCGTTGGATTGTAATATCTCTAAATGAAATTGTCGGCAATCCTCCTTTCAATTTGATCCAATGATTACCTCCAGTATTCGTAAAATAAATTCCGAACTCTGTAGCAATGAATAGCAAATCCGGATCAACATGATCTTGGACTATTCGCCACACAGGTAATCGATCTGGCAAATTTCCTGTAATGCTAGTCCAGTTAACTCCTTTGTTTGTGCTCTTCATCAAGTATGGTTTGAAGTCTCCATATTTATGATTATCGAATGCCGCATAAACCACATTCTCATTAAACAAATCAGCTCTGATGTCATTGACAAATGCTGTAGATGGTAATCCGCCTACACGACCATAATCGATTTGTCTCCAGTTTACACCTCCGTCATCAGTAACCTGTATCATACCATCATCAGTGCCGGCGTAAAGGACATTTTCATTTATCGGAGATTCTCCCAGTGAAGTGATCGTATTGTAATTGGACATTGCATCAACATCCCAGGCGTTATCCCAACTTTGTTGTTTACCCATGATTGGCAATTCGAACCGATTCTGGTTTTTAGTAATGTCTTCGCTAATTGCGGTCCAGTCATCACCACGATTATCAGAACGCCATACACGTTGAGAAGCAAAGTAGATTCGCTTAGGATCGTGCGAACTAACCAGTATCGGTGCATCCCAATTGAAGCGCTCATAAGGATCACCCGGTCCAGCTTCTGGCCGAATGTAAACTTGCTCTCCAGTTTTATGATCAATCCTCCACAAAAAACCTTCCTGAAATTCGCCATAGGTAATGTTTGGATTACCTGGCTCTGTTGCTGATTGATGACCATCTGCGCCTAACACAACTCTCCAATGTCTGTTTCTGATTCCATCCTGATACATGGTCCGGGAAGGTCCTCCATGCGATCCATTATCCTGTGTACCTCCATATATATTATAGAAGGGTTCAGCATCATCTACAGCAACTTTATAATATTGTGTCAATGGTAGATTACGCATGAATCTCCAACTTTTTGTTTTGTCAAATGATTCGTAGAGACCACCGTCGGTACCCATCAATACATAATTTGGATCATTTTTTCTCCAGGCGATTGCGTGAGTATCAACGTGCTTATTGTTCTCATTCATTCGCTCATAAGTCTTGCCATGATCGTCTGTGATCAAGACAGTATTGTTCATTAAATACAGTCGACCTTCCTGATGTGGATCTGCATACAATTCCTGATAGTAATGTGGGCCCGTGCCACCTGATACCATATCTGATTGTCTCGTCCAACTTGCACCTGCATCTCTTGATATATAAAAGCCACCCGTTTTTCTATCTGTTTCAATTGCGGCATAAATAGTTTCGTTATTAAAAGGAGATATGGCTAAACCCGTTTTACCGAGATTTGACATCGGTAGTCCCTGTGCTGCCTTTGTCCATGTGTCACCTCCATCAATACTTTTATAAATACTTGACTTTGGACCACCTCCCATATAGGCTGCAACGGTTCGGTGTCGTTGCCAGGTTGCCGCATAAAGTACATCAGGATTGGTGTGATCCATGACAACTTCCGTGACTCCCGTCCATTCATGGTCTCCCAATGTATGCTTCCAGCTTGCGCCACCATCTGTAGATTTATATAAGCCACGTTCGCCACCTTTTGACCATAAGGGTCCTTGTACAGCAACTAGTATGACGTCAGAGTTTTCTGGATGTACCAGTATTCTGGAAATGTGTTCTGAGTCCTTTAAGCCCATGTTTTTCCAGCTATTGCCACCATCATCGCTTTTATAAATGCCATCTCCAAACCCAACATGTCTTCCACCAACATTCTCGCCTGTTCCTACCCACAGTGTTTTGTCATTTGAAGGATCAATGGTAATGCAACCGATTGAATAGCTACCTTCTTTATCAAAAATTGGTTTCCATGTTGTCCCAGCATTTTCTGTTTTCCAAACATTTCCTGAACCTACTGCGATATACATAAGGTTGTTGTTCTCAGGATGGATTGCGATATCTGCAATTCTGCCGGAAGTGATTGCCGGACCTACATTTCTAAATTTCAGTGCAGAATAGCTCGCTGACTTCATCATTAAAGAATCATCTTGTGCTATTCCAAATCCACAAATAAAAAGAGTGATAAAAAGACTTGTAAATAATTTCATGTCAATGGTGTTTAGTAAAGCACGAAATTATGGATAATCATTCAGATTTGTAGGTGTTTAACAAAGCCAGTGAAAAATAAATGAACTTAAAATCCTAAGGTGTACACCCTTTAATGAATGCGTGAACGACAGCAATAAAAAAGGCGACTGAATTCCTATAAATCCAATCGCCTTGATCAAAAAGAATAACTAACTTCTTTTATGGGACTAGTACAGCATCAATAACATGAACAGTACCATTATCTGTTTTGATATCTACTACACTAATGTTGATTCCATTGACAAATACACCACTGTCATTGGCTGTGAATGTAAGGTTACTGCCTTGCAAACTACCAATCGTCAAGCCATCAGAAATATTGCTGCTATCAGCAACTCCCGAAGTAACATGAAATAATAACACATCAGCCAATGCGCCAGTTGGATCTGAAGTCAATGAACTGACAACTTCTTCTGGTAGAGCAGCAAATGCCGCGTCAGTTGGTGCAAAGACTGTGAAAAGACCATCACTTGCTAATTCATCATCTAGTCCTGCAGCAATGACTAAACTCTCCAGTGTTGTATGATCAGGACTGTTGACGACTACATCCAAAACAGTAGTTAGAGCTGGAGGAAGAATTACAGCATCAATAACATGTACAACTCCATTATTTGTAAAAATATCTGAGACTACCACTCCTGAGCCATTGATAAAAATCCCATCTCCATTTGCCTCAACTGTTAAGGTCTCACCAGCTAAATTCGAGACTTGAGTTCCATCAGAAATATTATCTGTCGAAGCAACGCCACTTGTCACATGATTCAATAAAATAGTAGTAAGTGCTCCGCTTGGATCTGCCAATAATGAAGTTAACACATCAGGATCTATTGCGGCAAATGCAGCGTCTGTAGGTGCAAAGACAGTAAAAGGACCTTCACCAGAAAGTGTGCCTGCCAAATTAGCCGCGATAACCGCAGTTTCTAATGTGGTATGATCAGGACTATTGACAACAACATCTACTACAGTACCATCAATTCTCGTCCGTGTGGGAGCGGGTAATAATACAGCGTCAATCACATGTACCACGCCATTTTCAGTTTGAATATCTGCTACGGTAACTTGCGCATTATTAATAAAAAGACCACTATCATTTGCAGAAAAAGTTAGCGTCTGACCTAACAAACTTCCAATAGCTAATCCATCTGAAATATTAGTCCCATCTGCAACTCCTGAAACAACATGAAATAACAAAATATCAGTCAGTGCCCCAGTTGGATCTGCTAATAGTGTGTTTAGAACATCAGGATTTATAGCTGAAAAAGCAGCGTCAGTTGGAGCGAAAACAGTGAATGGACCATCTCCTGACAGTGTACCTGCAAGGCCGGCAGCAACAACAGCTGTTTCAAGCGTATTGTGATCAGCGCTATTGACAACAACATCAACAACCGTTTGAGCTTTAATTAAAGAAATACTAAAAAAGAAAAGTAGAAGAAATGAAAATAATTTTTGTGTCATGATATAATTTTTATTTTGAATAATGTTCGAGTACTTTAAAAGATGTAGACTTTTAGAATGCTCACTTATTTATTATTCATTAAAAATGTAAGGGTTGCCTCTTCGCGAAATTCTTTCTTCATTTAATTAATCAGATAGAGTCTTTAGAGGCAAGTTGTAACTATTTTGTGGGAGGATGAAAAGCTAAAGGAGCAACGATATAAAATCAAAATGCCACAGAATAAACGACTTAGGTTAATGGGCAGGCAGTTTTCAACAAAAAAAAATTTGAAAATAAAATATCGTTCAGGCAACCCTTTAGAAATCCGTGCATTATAGGTACTAGACAAGGTCCATTTGCGAGAAACAATCAACAAATGTCTTTGTTTTAGAAACGATCAAAAGAATACGTAAGATCATGCTTGATTTAGCGCCGGTGCTTAATGGAGATAGAAAAGCTCAGCGAGACTTTTATGAAAAACATAAAGTGTCAATGTTCAAGTTGTGCCGTATGTATATACAAAATAAGCATTCAGCAGAAGATGCATTGCAAGAAGGGTTTGTAAAAATATTTAGGTCTCTGCACAGCTATGATTCGTCAAAAGGAAAAGTTGAAACATGGATGCGAGCTATTTTTACGAATACCTGCTTGATGCAAATTAGACGTAAGAAAAGTCACATCGAAACAGTTGAATTGACCAATGTGATCACGGAATTGAAAACTTCATTCGATGAGAAAAAATTGGCAAGTTTAGACCTAGATGATATATATACTACACTACATGAATTACCAGATGGATATAGAATGATATTCGTATTGTATTTTGTTGAAGGCTTAAATCACAAAGAAATTTCTGATTTATTGAACATTTCTACAAGCACTTCTAAATCCCAATTATTTAAGTCGAAAAAAAAGATGAAAGAGTTGATGATAAAGAAATTTCCTAATCAGTACACCAAGTACTCAAAAACTGCACAGTAATATGAGCATGGAAAATTTCAGAGAACGTATGTTGTCCAATGAACATGAGCAAGATCATGACTTCATTCCTTCGGATAATGTCTGGACATCGATTGCTGAAGAGCTTGGTGAAAAGAAAGATCGTCGAAAACCATTTATCCTATTTTTATTTGGATTTGCTTTTTTAGTAGTGTTGGGTAGCATGTTTATCCAGGCTTATTCAAAAAACCAAAGACCTAATGAGCCTATCCAATCTTCTGTTAATACCGAGGCAATTAATACTGTAGAAAATAAACATGGCGAGCTCAAGGAAAATCATCTGACGAATTCTGTATCTCATACAAATGCCACAATCAGCGATAAAAGTGACGCATTGGGGAATCAATTAAAAGCAGAAAATTCGCCACATGTAGGGACGATCAGTAATTTCGATTTAGCAAATTCCGAATCCCAAACATCTTCAAATGTTGGTGAAAATCAAAATCAACTCAATCCTTTTGGTAAATATCATCCTGGTGCAAAAAGTGAATTTGCAAATCTGACAAGCTCAGTAATAAAACTCAACGATGATAATGAATTAAGTGAAAGTCTGAATGAAAGTTCCAAATCTCAGAAGAAGAATAGTTTCGCCATAGATAAAGTAAGTGGAGAAACTTTGAATAAAGAAGCTTCTTCTATAAAATATCGAGATGATAAGAATATTGATAAAATTCCATTACTACACCCATATCTCTTTTCGACAAAATTACATGATGTCATCAATCCACCTTTTGTAAAAGTTGATAAGTTTTCTTCAACTAAGGATTGGACTGTGGGTCTATATACTTATGGTTCTATCTCTAATTATTCTATTGCAAACTTTTCAGGCTTCGAGCAAATAGATTTTGCTTTAAATGGTAAACCTAGTATTGGCTATCAATTTACGGTTGAAAAAAATATTGCAAAAAGTTTGTCTTTATATGCTGGTATAGGAATTGACCATTCTCATTTTGATGCTGATTATCTCTTGACAATTGACCAAAGCGAATTAAACTTTGTACAAGGTCTGGGTAGTAATACTGCAACTCTTGTTAAATCTATTCCTTCATTAGCAGGTGGTTTAGAAGCATCATTTATTTTTGATGATTTGCCCTCCAATATTAGAACTTCAACAGTGAACCTTAATCTTGCACACGATTTCAAGACAATAACTATTCCTTTTGGTGCAAGGTTAGCTGTCTTTAAGACGAGTCCGATATCAGCAGTTGTATCAGTTGGAATGGAATATAGAAGGAGAGTGTTAACGATTGACACAGGTGTAAATGCCCTCACTTCGGATAACAGCGAAATCGAATTAACTACTGTATCTCCAGTTGATAATGCGACTCAACCCTTTAGGATAAATAATTTTAATGCCGTGACATCAGTTTCGGTTGATTATTCTATAAGTAGTAAAGTCAATGTTGGACTAGAAACGGGTTTTGTTAAACCAATTCTATCTGTATATAATGATGCTAATTACTCTGTAAATACCTTCCAATTCAGAACTGGTGTTTTTATTAATTACAATTTCTAAGTAAATAAAAAGAAATAGAATTAATCAATATGAGGTTGCTAAACTGGGATAAAAAAAATATTGGAATATTAAGTATCTAATCTTTTGTACCAACTCAGAACATACTCACTCCACTCCTCAGGACTGCCCATCTGGCAAAAGTGTCCTAGCCCTTTCATGATAGTGAAATCTGCGTTCGGTATAATGTGTTTTTTTAAGTAATGCGCCATTTCAATTCGCGCAACTTGATCAAGATCACCCCAGCAAAGGTGGATTGGAATAGTCAACTCTTTCAAAGCTGGTAGCCATCGAGTTTTTTCATATAGTAACCGTTCCCTTAAATAGTGAATAGTTAAGTATGTTTTTCGGTTCCCTTTTTGAAGTGTATTTAATTCCCAAAATAATTGTAATTGTTTTTCTGTCAGATTATCATTTCCATGTGCACTCGTGACCTGTTGCTTGAATAGTTTATATGATGTTAAGCCAGACATCTGCTTACCATATTTTGACAATAAAATCTTTTGCGTGCTACGCAAAGCAGCAAGTTCTAAGACCATGCTTCCATTTGTCAAGGTCAAACTTTTAAGACCTTCAGAAAACCAGTCAGGTATAAACCCTTGATTGTACCTCGCTATGATTTCTGTAGCAACACTATCACCCATGTCATGTGACAGCAAGTGTCCACCGGTCACACCAAAATGTTTCCAAACATGGAAAGCTGTATCTGCTTGATCAATCAATGAATAACTGTATCCAGTTTCTGGCTTGTCACTCAATCCATATCCGAGCATATCAAATAAAAGAATTCGCTTGAAGCGTGTAGTTAAAGATTCAATAACGCCTTTAAACGAGTATGAGGATTCTGGGAAACCATGTAGAATGAGCAGGGTGTCATCATGATTGGCTGTTGAATTTCCGAATTCGAGTACAAAAAGCTTAAGCTGTTGATGACCAAAGCTGATGAATTGTCCTTTTGATTTCCAGTTTTCTAATTCAGGTGACATTCGTCTGTTTTACTAAATGTAGTAAAACATTTTAAGAGCGATATCCAGGGATACTTTTTCTCCACAAGGTCGAAAATAGTAAAGCGTATAGAATGTATTCCTCGACTACAC
>CAYNMW010000177.1:0-8409 GCA_964398295.1 uncultured Saprospiraceae bacterium
TAGCCATTATATGAGCTAAATTCACCAATTTTAGGGATGGTAATAGTCGATTTTATTTACTAATCCTCATTTATACTCCTTATGGCTAACAAAAACATGGATCATCCAATTAAGGCAATGCTGCACGGGATCCTTGATTCGTTTGGTAAAAAGACGCCTATTGGAAAATTAGATACAGATGAAAGAATAGATGGTAAAGTCTGTTTGGTTACAGGAGCGAATAGCGGTTTGGGTTTTGCAGTAGCACAGGAGTTGGCGAGACGAGGTGGTAGAGTAATCATGGCCTGCAGAAGTGGTATACCTGATGCTGGTGAAAAGATAAAAGCATTAACAGGGTCTTCAAAAGTGGAAATGATGAAACTGGATTTAGCTGACATTGATTCCATCATGCAGCTAGTTCAACAATTAAATAAGCAAAACATAACATTAGACATTACCATTTGTAATGCAGCAATGGTTTCAAAAGGGTCCCGAAGGGGAAAAACTGGTTTTGACGAAATGTTTATGGTGAATTACCTGTCAAAATATTTATTGGTAAATCAATTACTCAAACATGACATTATTTCAATAAAAGACAATGTTATTCCAAGGATACTATTTGTCTCCTCAGAATCACACAGAATAAATCGTCCCATTGATATAGCACAACTTGGTATTTATGAAGAATATACAATGAGTAAAGTGATTGGTTTTTATGGTTATTATAAATTATTATTGAACACATATGCAGCAGAATTAGAACGAAGGCTAAATCCCGATGGTCTTACCAACTGCTCTGTCCATGTGATGTGTCCTGGAGCTATTAATTCTAACATTGCCAAAGAAGCGCCTGCTATTTTCAAACCGCTACTTAAAGTTATGTTTGGTTTATTTTTTGCTTCACCTACTAAAGCTGCAAAACCTGTAATGTATTTGGCGTGTTCACCAGAGATTGAAGGAAAGAGTCACATTTATTTGCACCTCATGCAGCAAAAACAAATGGACGAGAAAGCATTACAAGTTGACAATGGAAAAAAGTTGTGGGAAAAATCGGAGGAGTTATTGTTGGCTAGTACTCAATGATTCGCAGTAATTTTTTAAATCTATTGCAACTTGATCAAAACCATTTTTGATTTTTTTACCATACAATGCCATTACAATCGGTGTCATTAGACCATTTAATACATCAGAAGTATAGTAAGAAGTTTTAGACTCATTAATTTTCGTGAGCTTTTGAATGCGGACAGTTTTTACAGGAAAGGATTTAGTAATACCCCAACTCATACTTTCACCTTCTATATATTCAAGCATAGTTTCTTTTTGAATGTGTATTTTTTCATTCAGATTTAAATGCACATGTAACACTACCGTTGATCCTATGCTAAAGTCTGTTTCGATTTTGGAAGTAAAAGTATTCCACGTATGATAATTATCGAGATCAACCAAAGCATCCCAGACCTTTTCTATTGGCGCATTGATGACACATTGTGCTTCTATTATTGCTGGCATCGTCCTGATAAATTAATTAATGTTTTTAGTTGTATTTAATGTATATGCTCCAAGCTTATAATCATACAACTTATTCCAATTGTCAGGATCGAGAGGGGAGTGATTTATCACTCGATTAATGTGCCAAGACCATTGTGAATCGCCATAACCTAGATGAGAATTTGACATGCAATTAAGCAGTGTTTGCTTTTCTGTATTCGTTTTTAATAATTCATGAATGTGTTTGTCCAATTCTGAATACGAATTCTTTTGGGGTATACGAGCCAAATGCTGTGGGAGAACTAAAGATAAAAATGGGAATGCGGCACTTGAATAATTACAATTTTTAAAGAAACTGATATGATGTTTTTCTGAGGAATAGGCGCCCCAACATTCTTTTGCAAAGTCAATATCCTTATCGCTGATTTGCACAGTCTGTTGATTAAGTTTGGGATATTGATTTGGATGAAATTCACCAAGTGCTTTTAAATGCTTGATTGGATTTAGTTGGTACTCCCTTAAATCTACAGCTCGTAATGAAGCGTTAGTCAATGGAGATATATACGTTATAGCGGCTACGAAGTTGGTCAAGCAAAATAAATCGTATTCAAACCAAAACATAATGGAGTCATATGCTTTCCAATTTATTTGATTCAATGGCTTGTACATGATCTCTTTATAATTCTCTGCTCCATATTTATCGTGAATAAATGTTTGACGTAATTTCCAAAAATCTGTGCTGTGGATATCTGCAATTGTTGGCCCTGAGCACAGCATTTCTCTCCATACTACATATTCACCTTCCAGATCACTTTTCAGAAATAGAGATTTTGTTGAGTCGCCGTTAAATATGTGTAGGGTTTTAGACATCAGTTTTAATGAGCATCATTTATTAGTATGCCAACCTCAATGTATAATTTTTGAACGAGTTTTTGAATTTGAAGTATTAATAGTTTTTTCACAAACGACATATGTGATTTCTAATTAAATAAACCAGTGGTTAAAACCAATTGAACCAATTGAACTTAACATTTTTCTTTTGACCTTAAGTCCAAGGTCCTTTAGAGTCTCGTAAGAAAGTAGTCGCACCCAGACTTCATAGAGATCAAAGTATGTTACCAAACAAAAAGCATGTGACCCTTGACCGCATAGCAGTAAAAGTATGTTCACATCAATTCCCCTTAGCAACACCAATCTTTCGAATAAAATAAATACAAATCAAACACACGACTATAGACAGATAGCCCACATACTCATAATTCTCAAAGGTGTTGTTTTCACCTAAATAAACAATCCGACCACTTATAAACGCTGCCATTGCAATCGCCAATTGCTGTAACATAGATTTCGAACTCATAAAACTCGCACGGTTACTGGTAGGTGCAGAAGCAGTAATGATCGTATTGGCAGGCACCATCCGACCAACACCACCAATAAAAAATAATGTTGTGATGGTAAGGACATATGCCAATGGTGCTACCGACATTTGTGTAATCAACACAGTAGGAATAAAGGAGAAGAATAACATTATGATGAAAATCCTGAAAAAGCCATGTTTGTCAACCATCTTACCGACAAAAGGAGATGTAAAAACGGATACGACACCACCAAAGAAAAATTGATAGCTGATCTCTAATTGTGTTAAACCAACATTCTTAATCAAATAAGGAGAAATAAATGGGATGATCAAAAAATGACCAAGGACTAAAACAAATCCTGCCAGCAAAGCTGCAACTTGATTTTTATCTCCAATGATATCATTGATGACCTTAAATACATTGCGATCCTTAGACACCATTGATAAATGATTGTCCATGGTGGGAAATAGAAAGAAGATGAAAAGTGTGACAAAAATGGCTAGGACTCCGATAACTAAAAAAGGAATTTGCCATGAACCAATAGCAGCCAGATACAGACCAAAAGGTATGCCCAATGCTGATGCAGCGGCAAAAGCACCTGACAATATTCCCATTGCAGTTCCTCGTTCTTCAAATT
The DNA here is from genome assembly GCA_964398295.1 of uncultured Saprospiraceae bacterium. GTDB lineage: Bacteria > Bacteroidota > Bacteroidia > Chitinophagales > Saprospiraceae > CALFUK01. The sequence goes on from CAYNMW010000177.1 coordinate 3,463, forward strand.
TGTATAAATCACTGACAATAGAAAGGACAATACTACTGAGTATGCCACCAAACAACCCAGTCAACAATCTTAAGGAAAGCAACATAGCATAACTATCCGCAAAGGCACATAGAAATGTACCTATACCAAAACCTGTATAGGAAAGTAATAAGGCTCTTTTGCGATCAAAAAGATCCAGATAAAATATGGCAAGTAAACCGGAGATAACTGCCCCTATAGCATATCCAGAAACCAATAAACTGTATTCTGTTGCATCGATCTTGAATTGATCAATAAAAATATCACCTAACGGCATGATCAACATGGTATCAACGATGTGTGTAAAGTTGATTAAAGCTAAAGTGAATAAAATTTGTTTTCTGGATAGTCTCATCTAATCATTCGAAGCACAATGATAAACGCAATAAATGAATCAAGCTATGTAAAGTGTAAAAGAGTAACCTAAGTTAATTCATGCTCATTGCAGGAAGTAACTTTAGACTTTGATGGAAACGCAATTCAGAATAGTCGTATTCCATGTATTGACTGAGAGGCAATTTATCGATATGAGTTAACAATTCACTTTCTGAAGAACAAACAAAAATGGCCCATAATTTAGATAAATCTGCAGCTAGCGTATAAGCAACAAGTTTACCGCTGGTAAATAATTCCTGGACCTTTTCCTGTTGGTTTGGAATTTTGTGATACAACTCCGAAGGAAAGGGTACTGGAACTTTGAATTCCACCATATAGTGATATAATTCATGATCATCCATCTATAAAGGCCTTAAAGTTTAGGAAAACCCTTGTCTCAATATCTGACTGTACAAAAGATTTAAAATTAATCTTTATTCTCAAGTTAACATTCTCCAATAATAAAATGTCTTTGACTTCAGGTAAAGAACTAAACAATTCTAAATCTCCTTCTTGATCCAATGGAACGAAGGTCATAAAAAACACTTCCTTTTCTAGTTCGGGATCTTCAGGTGAAATTGCAGTTATGGTAATTCTATCTATAATTTGAAAATTGATATTGGTAAATCTACCGGTAAGTCTTGCTCTACTTGACCTTACACTAGTCACATTTTCAACAGATGCTCCAGGTTGAATAGCTCTTATAAAGGTGGGAACGTTTGAAATTTCGAAGACGTGAGTTTCAATACTATTTAAGCCTGCAGGTATGATAAAGAATGTTTCTAAATCAATATCAAATGCAGATTCTAATGAATCTGCACAACTGCTAAAGCCAATTGCTAAAAATAGTATGAAAATTATCTTTCGCATTCTTTCAATGAAACGTGGATGGATGCTATATTGTTGCTAAAGGAATTAAACAAACTAAGTTTAGGTAAATGGGCGAACAAAAAGTTTCTCTAGTTCAAAATAAAGAGCAAATGGGCTCATTTGTCCGGTCTCTTCTAAAAGACATCCAGGCATTGGATTATATGTTACAAAATGACATGTTTGAATCTGGAATCACACGAATAGGTGCAGAGCAAGAAATGGTCTTAGTAAATAACCAGACAATGAAGCCTTCACCTATAGCAATGAAGGTCATAGAACAACTATCAGACAAACCCTGGCTTGAAACAGAACTGGCAAAATTCAATCTGGAGATCACGCTTGATCCACAAGAATTTAAAGGTGATTGCTTTCGCATAATTGAAAGTGAGATCAATCAAAAATTAGATTCAATCGCAACCGTATTGGCGTCTCATGATTCTTCAATGGTACTAACTGGAGTACTTCCAACATTTCGCAAGAATGATTTAGAGATGCACAACTTAACACCCAAGGAAAGATATAAGGCTTTGATGATCGCACTTCATGATCAATTGATTGGTACCGATTTTGAACTTCGGATTTTTGGCATAGATGAACTGTTAATCAAACACTCTTCTCCTTTGCTCGAGGCCTGTAACACAAGTTTTCAGGTTCATTTGCAAACAGACGCTAATGACTTTGTAAGACTATATAATTTATCTCAGACACTAGCAGCACCAATAATGGCAATTAGTGCCAATTCTTCATTGGTTTTTGGTAAACGTCTGTGGCATGAGTCGAGAATTGCCTTATTTCAACAATCGATTGATGTGCGAACAAGTCATGAACACTTTAGAGAAAGAGCTCCAAGAGTCAGTTTTGGAAGTGATTGGTTGGACCGTTCTGTCATGGAGATTTTTAAAGAGGATATTTCTCGATTTAGAGTGTTGATCAGTTCAGATGTTGAAGAGGATTCCCTTGACATGATTAAAAACAGTCAGATTCCCAAATTGAAAGCATTACAGGTTCATAACTCCACAGTGTATCGCTGGAACAGACCATGCTATGGAATATCAGAAAATGGAATGCCTCATCTCAGAATTGAAAATCGAGTATTGCCAGCAGGACCGACAGTCCAGGATGAGATGGCAAATGCATGTTTTTGGTTAGGATGTATGATCGGTATTGGCAACGAAATAGAAGACATCACAAAGCATATTAGCTTTGCAGATATAAGAGACAATTTTGGAAAAGCAGCTAAATACGGCATTGACTCAAATTTCACTTGGTTTAAGGATAAGAAAATATCTGCATGTGAACTTATCCTGAAAGAATTATTACCGTACGCCAAAGCAGGCTTGCGATCCAGACAAGTAGATGATAGTGACATCGACCGTTATTTGGGCATTATAGAAGAACGAGCAACATCTCACATGAATGGCGCTCGTTGGATGCTGAGGGGATTCACTAAACTAAAAAGTGAAACCAGTTCGGAAGAAGCTTTGCGACTAATTACTCAAGCAACAATTGAAAATCAACAAAGTAAGATTCCTGGACATAAATGGGAGCTTCCAGTCTTAGATTTAAATAAAGATTATGGGTTAGATGATCTGTATGTAAGTGAGATCATGCAAACAGATTTATTCACTGCCCAGAAGGACGATGTCATTGAATTAATATCTGCAATGATGGATTGGAGAGACATTAACTATATGCCAGTTGAAGACAAAAAAGGCAAGCTGATCGGTTTAGTAACCGATAAAGAATTACACCAATATTTCGAGGACGACAATCAATTGTCAAAAAGCGGATCAAAATGTATTGAAGACATTATGATCGTAGAGCCATTCACTGTGCCTGGAGATACCAAAGTTACTGAGGCAATCGCTTTAATGAAAGATAAAAAAATTGGGTGTTTGCCCGTTGTTGATGAAGGAGAGCTGACCGGTATAATCACAGAGTGGGACATTGCGACGATATCAAAAAAAGCTGATACCTGACACATAGTCTATTGCAGACATGATGCTTGAAATTATATATGAAGATGAGAATCTTGTTGCCATTAATAAACCTCATGGATTATTGGTCCACCGAACACGGATGGCGAAAGATGCAACTGAATTTGCTGTACAACAATTGAGAAATCAACTGGGAGGACAACACATTTATCCTGTTCATCGCCTAGACCGAAAAACTTCAGGGGTATTACTGTTTGCAAAATCAAAGGAAGTTAATCAGCTCGTACAGGCACTATTCAGAGAAAGACAAGTCGCTAAAACCTACATTGCTTTTGTGAGAGGTTACACGAATCCAGAAGGAATAATTGATTACGCATTGTCCAATAATGGAAAAGCAAAGGAAGCAACAACGAGTTACAGAACGCTAAAAAAATTTGAATTACCGATAGCTTTCGGAGGATTTGAAACATCAAGGTATTCTCTTGTTGAACTAAGACCCGAAACGGGGAGATTTCATCAACTCCGCAAACATTTGGCGCATATCTTTCACCCGATCATAGGAGATAGGCCGCACGGATGTAATAAGCAAAATAAACTTTGGAAAGATCGATTTGGCATGGATACAATGTTATTACATGCAGAAAGTTTGTCACTTAATTATCCAGAACACAATGAAATAAGCATTACTGCCAATAAGCAGCAAAACTTTCAGAAAGTACTTACTTACTGTGAGGCATATGAAATTGAACAGAAAGAGTAGGATCTATTCATCGCAAATAAACTAGACTACAGCTTCAATATCTAAGTGAGGAAAAGAAGACACTTGTCAGTTAAAAATTGGTGACAGCCAAAATGGATGTAATAATTTTAAAACGTATTAACTTTAGTAAGATCGATTTGGGATGACCTCTACCTTATTACATTCAGAATGTCTGTCACTCAATTTACTTACATACATTGACTCTTAAATAACTTTCGCAAAACAACGGTCTTTGAGCGTGCATTTGAGTATTGCGAAGAGTTTAGTCAATAATGTATTCTTTATTGAGGATATTTCTCACTTTTATTCCATTGACCATCTTTGATATAATAGATACCAAAGTGTTTACCGTTAACAGAATAAGCGGTCAAGTAAGCTACCTCTCCATTTTGTGCTGGAGTAAAATCAAGAACGACTTTACTGTTTCCAAAACTAATTACACTTCCTGGAAAATAGGGATTGGTTTTCCATCCTTCAGCATCCAGATACAATACTTCAAATTGTCCAGAATTGCGAGAATATGCAAATAAGCCATGAAAGCTATTTTCATTTCCAGGAAGAAAATCCATTCTGTAGTCGCCACCTGAGATTGACAGTGTTGGTTGAGGAATCAAATTATTTTTGATCCATTGACCATTTTCGACAAAGAATTGATCAAATTTTCCAGTTGTTGTAGAGTATACATTAAGCCCTGCAAAATGGGTTGAATTTGCAGGAAAAAAGTCCATACGCGTGTCAGACTGAGAAAAACCAGTACCAGCACTAACTACAAATAGACTTAATATGAGGAAACGTAATATCATTGATTTTGAGATTTTTATATCACAGGTTACCTCCAAATTGAAGGTGGTATTAAGACGATTACTATTTCAAAAAGTCTCGTGTTATAGATAATCCTAATGCGTTGTGTTTTAAAAAGGGCAAGAAGTCAATGACCCAATGCCATTTAGTTAAGGAAAATACCCTTCTAAGGCCTCAACTTTTAGT
>CAYNMW010000178.1:0-8371 GCA_964398295.1 uncultured Saprospiraceae bacterium
ATGAGTTCAATTTATGGTCTTCTTTCTTCTAATGGAATCTCAGTAACGGATGATATTAGCAAGAAAATTGATGATGTAACTGCATGGTGGAAGCCAGAAAGTAGATTCCATTACAAAGAAGGCAATGTACTTCTGGGACAGCAAAATTTGAATAGCCATGAATATTCTTCTAAAGAGTCTGACCAAATATTTAATCATCCATCTGGGTACAAGATTGTAACCGATGCGAGGATTGATAATAGAAAAGAATTGATTCAACTTTTAAAATGTACTCCAAACATTTCTAATTCAGAACTGATTCTTAATCTTTATATAAAGTATAAGGAAGCAAGTTTTGCCAAACTACTGGGCGCGTTTGCCATTGCGATCTGGGAAAGCAAATCCAGAAAACTAGTTTGTGCTCGCGATCAAATGGGCGTGAAACCACTCGTCTACTATCAAAAAGATGGTTTATTCATATTTGGCACCCAAAAGAAAAGCATTAGTGCGGTTAACTCAGTTGATAAAACCTTAGATTGGAGTCACCTCTTTAATTCTATGTCCCAATTGGGCGCTGAACTATTCTCCACAACTTATCTTCACATCAAACAGGTGCCACCAGCTCATTATATAGTATTAGAAAACAATCGAGTCACCATCAATAAATATTGGGAACTAGATATCAAAAAAGAATTGACTTATAAAAATGATCAAGAATACGTCGATCAATTTATTCACCTGTTTGAGCAAGCCATTGATTGTCGAATGTATAAACAATCCATAACTGGCACTCATCTAAGTGGTGGTCTAGATTCTTCTGGCATAAGTTCTGTAGCTCATCGTTTAGCGAAAGAGAATAATTGGCAGCATAAGATGCTCTCGTATAATGTAACAGAAAACTACGAAGGAGAAGCAGTAAGAATAGAAGAAAACATGATGGCATTTAAATTATTGGAATATTTAGATGCCTCCTCATCCTTCATCAATGTCAACACCCCTAAAATCAGAAGTTTATTGACCAAGGCAAGTCATGAAGTTCTATGTTGTGATGGTATTGCAAGATCAAACAATGTAAATACAGAATATGAAATCCAGGCAGCAGCTACAGAACTAGGTGCTAAAGTTGTGTTATCTGGTTTTCCTGGTGACGAGCTTGTCACCTCATTCTGTAGACCTTTTTATCTTGAACATCTTTCTAGAGGAAATTTAATCGGTTACTTCTTTGATAAAAGAAAATCACGACATGAAATGAGTAAACGTCTGCGAGCTTTCTTCCCTGCTTTGATCGCTAAACTAAACCCTCGTGCAAATGATTTGATGAGCAAACAATACAACAAATGGAGATATAATACTGATAGATATGCAGGTAGAAGTTTTTTCATAAATACCGAATATTTCAACTCTTCTGATGAATTAAAGTCAGCACTAGAACCTAAATTTTATCCCTTAGCCCATAACGAATTCCCTTCCAGCTTAAAACAATATCAACGAAATCACGTGACCAGGTCTCATACCCATTTGCGTATGGAATCAGAACAGCTTGCAGGTAAACATTGGCATGTCGAATATAGGTATCCAATGACAGACATCCGTTTGTTACAATTCATGATTTCCATACCAATGGAACAAAAGATTTCTAAAGACATGTCAAGACGGACCTTTAGGTTGGGCATGAAAAATTACTTACCAGATACAATCCGATTGCGTGATATAAAGGTAGCGGGAAGTCTCAAACCGATGTCGACCATACAACAGGATCCGAATAAAAAGGAAGTGTATGATTATATTCAATCCACAAAAAATCAGGTGCCTTTCTTGAATTACGATATGATAGAGAAATGGATTAAAAGTAAAAAAAGTGTATTAGGACTTTATCACTGGTTAATCCTCTCTCAATTGGGCATTGAGGGTAAAATTAAATACTGATCAAACTACTACAATTGCCGAAACCAAACATAGCAAACCAATCAATTAGCTCAGATGATTCAATGGCAGTGGTCGTACATTTTGTCCAACTTTTTTTACAAAAAATTACGAGAGAAGAATTTGTAGATCTGTTGAAAGCTCGAAAAATAAATGCAAAGCAATTTGTAAATCTCTTGCGTAAACACAAATGCTTTGAAATTGTCCACTATACTATACGAATGAACCGGCTAGGGAGGCTGTTGCCAAAATTGACACAACAAATTACTAGGATTGTCGATCGAAGAAACACGCATAACGATGCCCTTTGGCAAGAATACACATCATTTTCCAACAAATTGAAAGCTGCTAAAATCGACCATATCTTGTATAAAGGCAGAGCATTTAGTGATGAATTCTATCCGAGCAACTCGCTGCGCAATTCTGTAGATATAGATTTAGGCATCGAGCTTAAAAACATCCCGCAGGCGTCTGCTATTTTATATGGGCTCGGCTATGAAGCCTACAAGCATACTCCTAATTATGATTCGCTAAGTCAATCTCGAGCTTATTATATTGATTTCTCTTATGTCAAACGAGACCAGGATGGAAAAATCATGTACAACATTGAGTTGCATTGGCAAGCTGCGCACAAAGTATTAGAAGTGCCATTTGTTTTTGAAGAAGTTCACACGTTAGGTTCGCCAAAAATGCTGGAAGGATTGGAAGTATTCACCTTTCCTAAAATTGAACTCGCTGTCTTATTGGTAATCCATCATGGTATAGTTGACGTGTGGGGACAACTCAGACATTTGGTTGACTTGCACTATGTCGTTGACAACTTGAATGAACAAGAAATGAACGAGTTCACCAATCGACTCAAAACGCTGAATTTGTTTAGGAGTTTTAAAGCTGGCTTAGGACAACTTAAGATTCTGTACAATGAGGACAAGCCAGATCGATTATGGCAACTCATCCTATCAGGTAACATGAGTAAAAACTGGTCCGAGTTTCCATTAAAACTATGGTGGCATTTAAAGATGAGGGATAGTCTTGGAGACAAACTCAAGGTTCTATATTCCTTGGCAAAGTTTAGATTAAAGTTTCACTAATCTAAGCTCTAAACATCAAGAACATCAGCAATATATTTCCGTATAGATAGAATACTGTTATTCATACGTTAAATGACGTTAAGTACTTCTACATTGATCGAACTTTATACACATATTTCGTTTATATTTATAAAGAATTGAGTCTTATGAAGAATAGAGGTATTGTACACTTAATAGATAATGTCTATATGAAATTGAGAAGTTCGTTGTTTTTGCTCCTCGCTGTAGGTGCATTTTTTGTGGGCGCATATTATCCAAAAGCCGATCCTAAGGAAAAGGAAGCTGTTATATTTGAGACGCTTCTTACCATTCTGGATAGGGCACATTTTGATCCTAAGATGCTAGATGACGAGTTCTCTGCTGAGGCATTCGAAACATTTTTGAAATACATCGATTCTGGCAAACGATATTTGACACAAGCTGACATCGACGAATTAGAACAATACAAATTGCAAATTGATGATCAGGCAAGAGCTAGAGACTTGACATTCTTCAATGAAGCACTCAAACGATTGGACCTAGGTTTTGCAAAAGCAGAAAAATATTATAACGAAATAATAGCAGAAGATCTATCTGAGCACGACCCAGGCACCATCGAACTAGATAGCGATAAGAAAGAATGGGTTGCGACTGATGAAGGCTTAAAAGAAAGGTGGAAGACTTCGATAACCTATGATTACATTTCTGACATTTACGAATTGAGAGAAGATCAAGAAGAACTGGCAGAAGAGGAGGAAGAATTGACAGAAGAACAAATAGAAGAAAAAGCAAAAACTAAAGTTCAGGAGCGATGGGATAAGTGGTTCACCAGAATGGGTAAATTGAGGCGATCAGATCGATTTGAAACATACCTCAATACATTTACGCATCTATTTGATCCACATACGGATTACTACAATCCAAAAGAGAAGCAAGACTTTGACATCAATATGGGTGGGAAGCTTGAAGGCATTGGTGCACGATTATCATCCGAAGGTGACTACATTAAAGTAGTAGATATAATCCCAGGAGGACCAGCATGGAAAGGCAAAGAACTTGAGGTTGATGATAAAATAATGGCTGTCACACAGGACGGAGAAGATCCAGTCAATGTTGTCGGTTGGAGAACGGATGATGCGGTCCAATTGATCAGAGGAAAGAAAGGTACAATCGTTCATCTGAAAGTAAAGAAGAAAGACAATAATGTCCAGTCCATCAGAATCGAACGAGACGAGGTAATCATTGATGCGTCATTTGCAAGATCTACCATCATGGATATTCCTGGTGCGATTGAAAACGTAGGTTACATCAAATTACCAAAATTCTATTCCAGCTTTGAGCGAAAGGGAGGCAACAGTTGTGCAGAAGACATCAGGATAGAATTAGAAAAACTATCCGATCAACATGTTAACGGGATCATCCTTGATTTAAGAAACAATGGTGGAGGAAGTCTGAATGATGTTGTGAAAATGAGTGGACTCTTTATAGAAGAAGGACCTATTGTGCAAGTGAAGCCTAGAGAAAAAAGACCATATGTATATGAAGACACTGATGACAAAGTCCAGTGGGACGGACCACTGGTCGTTATGGTAAATTCATATAGTGCATCTGCGTCAGAAATATTAGCTGCTGCATTACAAGATTATAATCGTGCAGTTATTGTAGGAAGTAATTCCACTTTTGGAAAAGGAACGGTACAGCGGTTTTTCAACTTAGATAAAGCTATTTCTGGAGTTAGAGATTTGAAACCTTTGGGTGAAATTAAATTGACGATGCAAAAATTTTACCGGATCAATGGTGGATCTACTCAACTTAAAGGAGTAGTACCTGACATTATATTACCGGACAGATTTAGTTTTGTTGAGGTAGGAGAAAAAGATTATGACTTCGCTATGCCATGGTCAGAAATTGAGCCAGTAGAATACAGTCAAAATGCATTTCAAATAAAGAATCTTGAGACGCTGCAGGCGAACAGTAAGAAGAGAGTCAGTGAAAACGAACAATTCCAGTTGATTATAGAAAATGCCGAAAAAATTAAAGCAGATCAGGATAAGAGCCAATACCCACTTGATGTAGACGCGTTTAGTGCAGTGCTCGAACAACGTCAGAAAGAAGGTGAAAAATTTAAAGAAATGTTTAGTGACTCAATAGCAACACTTAATATCAGCAACTTGGATGTTGATCTTGAATACATCAATCTAGACGAATCAAGAGTTGCTAGAAATGAAGACTGGATAGATGGCCTATACAAAGACATCTACGTAGAGGAGACGCTATATATCATCAGAGACATCATCGCAACTCAAGACGGACGGGCAAGTATTGAAAAGCCCAAAAGAATAGAAGACAGATAAAAACCCCTTTGTAATATTTATGCAGCCATTGCGATTCTTTCACAATGGCTGTTTTATTTTTGGCTCCTATATGAATTACCTCAATCTTGAGAATGTCAGTAAGTCCTTTGGGGAGAAAGTCCTGTTTGATGAAATAAATCTGACCATTTCTAAAGGTCAAAAAATTGCGCTCATTGCTAAAAATGGCAGCGGCAAAACAACCTTACTGAGGGTAATTGCAGGTGAAGAAGCTCCTGAAGGAGTAAAGCCCAAGATTCTCATCCACCCAAGCATCACCATAGGCTATTTGCCTCAAGAACCTTTTTTTCATACTGATAATACGGTACTAGAAGCTGCCTTAAATTCTGATACTGACGAAATCATTGCCATCAAAAGATATGAGGAAGCATTGGTCAGTGGCGATGACGAACAAATCAATAAAGCCTTGACTCGAGTAGATCAACTAGGTGCTTGGGACATTGAAGCAAGATTAAAAGAAACGCTAGGGAAAGTCAATTTGCATGACTTGCATCAGAAGGTGGGCACTTTATCCGGAGGGCAAAAAAAACGGCTTGCACTTGTCAAGTTGATGATGACGAATCCTGATTTTTTAATTCTTGACGAGCCAACAAATCATCTTGATATTGCGATGATTGAGTGGCTAGAAAAGTATCTCGCTAGCCAGCAGATTTCATTGTTCATGGTAACCCACGATCGCTATTTTCTAGAGCGTGTTTGCAATGAAATTATCGAACTAGACGCCGGTAGACTGCATCTCTTCAAGGGCAACTACAGCAATTATCTCGAGAAGAAAGCATTGATGATGCAATCAGATTCCAGTCGACTGGACAAGATGAAACAGCTCTATAAAAAGGAACTGAATTGGATAAGACGGCAACCAAAAGCAAGAGGTACCAAGGCTAAATCCAGAGTTGTTGCTTTTGACAAAATAAAGGAAGAAGCACACAAAACTGTCGAGTCACCGTTGACAGAAATAGCATTTGAACCAAGACGACTGGGAACTAAAATCCTCGAACTCCACCATGTATCTAAGGCTTTTGGAGAAATCAATATCGTTGAAGACTTCAGTTATAAATTTAAGAAAGGAGAAAAAGTCGGAATCGCTGGACCCAATGGAATTGGTAAAACAAGTTTCATCAAATTATTTACTAAGGAACTCAGACCAGATGCTGGCAAAGTTGTCTTGGGTGATACAGTTGAATTTGGTCATTATAATCAAGACGGTATTCAACTAGGCGAAGACAAGACAGTAATACAGGTTATCAGAGATATAGCAGACTACATCCCACTGAAGAAAGGCTATAAAATGACTGCTGAGCAATTGCTGGAACGATTTTTATTTCCCAGACCACAACAACAAGTGTTTGTTTCTAAACTCAGTGGTGGAGAAAAAAGACGGTTACTCTTGCTACGCGTGTTGATGACCAATCCAAACTTTCTGATCCTTGATGAGCCGACCAACGATTTGGATGTTGTCACCTTAAATATCTTAGAAGATTACTTGATTCAATTTCCGGGTTGTGTGATTGTTATCTCTCATGACAGATATTTTATGGATAAGATAGTTGATCATATGTTTATCCTTGAAGGTGGTGGTCAGGTAAAGGATTTTAACGGAAGTTATAGCGCATACAAAAACAAGAAAGCCAATCAGCTAAAAGAAGCAAATGAGCAGCCAAATAAAAAACCAGTAAAACCGCAGGAATCCAAAGAACAGAAATCGGATGAGCGCAAGCTCAGTTATTTTGAGAAAAAAGAATACAACGACCTACCAAAAGAGATTGACAAATTAGAAAAAGAGAAGAAAGACATTGAAACCAAATTTCTGGATACTACCCTTTCCAGTGAAGAAATTTCTACCCTCTCCCAGCGATTAGGAGAGATTAATAAATTGATTGATGAGAAAGAGACGCGGTGGCTCGAATTGGCGGAATTTATGTAGGTGATTCGGCACTGAGGTGATTGTGAATATGGTAATGAATATGTCGCACCTAACAGTGCTATTTATATGTCAACCTAATGGTTCTAAAGCAACTAATAGAATGCCTACTTAGCAACAAGTGCCTGAATTTTCTTCTCCATATCTGCTTCATAACCGTCATAATAGCCTTCAGAAGTAGAGATGATTGTTCCCTCCTCATCAATCAACATTGAAAATGGAATACCTCTTACACCGAGATTGCCGGCGAGGATACCATCTGGGTCACTAAAAAAAGTGTACGGCCAGCTTTCTTTTTCTGCCATGGTGATGGCTCTTTTGACCATTCGTGAATTGTCTAAAGTGATGGCTACAATTTCGACATCGTATTTTTCTTTCCAGTCGGGATAGACCTTCTCTAAAGCATTCAATTCCACTTTACATGGTCCGCACCAGGTAGCCCACAAGCTGATCAATTGGATCTTACCATTAGACGTGTACTCCTTAATGTTTACTACTTCTCCATCAAATGTATTGATATGAACAGAAGGTAGTGTGTCTTTGACAGTGAATACTGACAGTGCTAAGAATGAAAACAGTAATGCTTTGAGGGTCATATTGACATGATTTACTACAAATAAAACCAACTATTATGCCTGATGGTCCACATTATAAATCATTTAACCTGATTTTAACCTAGAAGACTGCTTTAACGACGAGAATTTTCATGAATCCCCCGTAGTGCCTATCGGCATACGGGGGCTAAAATACTAGGACATCGCTGACCTCCGTCTTTTTCAGGTTTTTCTAAATCATTGGATCGTCAATAAAAACATCTTTGCTGTAACATTCTTTAATCGCAGTAATTACCGACATACGTTGGTATCGATCTGGAAAATGTTCTTCTATCCGTTGGCTCAATTGTGGATAATAATCAAAATTAAGCCCGGGAAACAAGTGATGCTCCACATGGAAAGAATGCCAATCAATCAGTTTGTCCAACCACCTTGGCAATTTGACCGAAGTCGAAGTTAAAAGAGGATCAGCTATATCAATGAAATGATCATCTTTTAAATGCTGGGTGATGATCAAGGTAATCGCCAAGGTAGAATAGGTACACCAAGCTA
>CAYNMW010000179.1:0-8346 GCA_964398295.1 uncultured Saprospiraceae bacterium
TGTGTTTGGGTTTGGGAGTGTGTTTAATTGTCTTATGAGTATGCGCGTGTTTTGTGAGTGTGAGTAGGTTGTGGGTTGATACATAAAATTATATCTGATTTTTGATTTTGAGAAGCTTGAGGTTTATCAGGAGATTAGACAACTAAATCGAACTCTATTGCCAGAGATTTTTAAACTTCAGAAGGAGTATCCATACTTAGCTGATCAACTCAAAAGGGCTAGTTTATCAGTACAGTTAAATCTAGCTGAAGGAACTGGAAGAATGAGTGGCCCAGATAAAAAGCAATTCTACATTAGGTCAAGAAGCTCTGTTGCTGAATGTGTTGCAATATTGCATACATTAAATGATCTGAATGTGATAAAAAATAATACTTTTGCGACTCTTTATTCATCTTATGAAAAAGTTTCGAAGATGATGCTAGGTATGATACGAAGCCTTTAGCCCAAATTTTATACCTGTCGCAAAGCACACACACACGATCACACCCAACCACACACACATTTTCGGGGTGTAGCGCAGTCCGGTTAGCGCACCTGTTTTGGGAACAGGGGGTCGCAGGTTCGAATCCTGCTACCCCGACGAATTTAAGTGTTTGAAAGCCAGTACATTATATGTGCTGGCTTTTTTATGTGTAGTGGAATGCACAGATCAATACGACATTGGATTGAAACCACTTGGACTTAAGTATTATTTATGCAGGGTTTATTGTTTACGCAGTCGTCTCCAACAACTTATTTTCAATAGCCGTCCTGACAAGGCCTGCAGTGTTTCGCACATTCAATTTGTATAACAAATTACTTCTGTGTGCCTCTACCGTCTTCAGGCTAATAAACAGCTTGTTCGCAATTTCCTGATTGGTATTTTCGTCAATGATTAAGGTAAGAACCTCTCTTTCTCTTCTGGTAATTTTGGGTACTGCCTTTTGACTCTGTTTAGCTTCTTTTGTTTTGTTGATCAAGCCATTCATTATTGTTTTGGTAACGGCTTCGCTAAAATAAGTTTTACCTGTTGCTACAGTTCTAATTGCTGTAATCAACTCCTTTCTACCCGTATTTTTGAGAATATAGCCTAGAGCACCACAGTTTAAGATTTCAGTGATATAACTCTCTTCGTCATACATGGATAGTACTAAGATCTTTATTTTTTTGTTGTCCCGAATCAGATTCTTGCATACATCTAATCCACTTTGATCTGGCAAATTGATGTCTAGTAAAATGATATCTACTTCGTCCAACTTGTTGCCTACATAAACTTCTCTAGCTGTGTAGCACTTGTGTTTTAAGGTAATATCCTCTTCGTGTTCGAGGATTGACTCTAAGCCATCGACGAACATTTTATGATCATCTACGACAAGGATATTTATCATGGTGCGTTTATTTAACGAATGAAAGTTATATCAATTGATAAAATTAAAATAGCTTAATCCTCTAAAATATAGTGTATACCCTATATTTTGACATTGATTCAGCAGTCATTTTTACAAAATGAGAACTATACTTGTCATTTTACTCTTGTCTTACACCGTATTTAGCTCCTATTCTCAGGATCTAAAATCGATGTCTATAGAGGACTTAAAAGCAAAAATGACAGATGCCAGAGAGAATGGCAACTATTGTTTGTTGGGAGAATTGCATTTTGAGCGCGCCTCAAGAGACAGACTTAATGGAACAGCAGCCGATTATATTCTGGAAGATTTGAAAAGAAGCGAATCAGGTTTTCGGTTATGTCAGGATTCTACGGGTTATTTTCAGGCCAGATTGGCTTATGCAGAAGTATTGTATGCCAGAGGATTACACAAAGATTTTGCCATAAGTGAAGCTGAAGATGCTCTGGAATATTTTACTCGGCAAGATGATTATGATGAAATGATACATACAAACTACGTTCTTGCTCAAATCCATGAGGAAAAATTTGAATTGGAGAAAGCACAAACATACATCAAAAGAGCAGCTGAAATTAGCTCTTTCATCAATGATTCTACAGCTATGATCAAAAGCAGACTGTTGGGTAGCAATTTGACAGCCATTGGAGGGCATCCTGACCTTTCATTAATGAGTAATATTGAGGATTTCAATTTAGCTTGTGATATATTTGATCTTGATGATGAGGACAAATCAGATGACAATGACCTAGTAGAAATTGGTCTTTCTATCATTGAAAATCAGATGAGGTTAAAAAACCCGAAAGCTGCTATAGGTTATTTAAATTATATAGAAAGTCTTGATGTGGCAAATGACAAACAAGTAGCAAAACTCTATCATAGTGCCATTGATGCATACAAGCAAACTGACAATTTTGAACAAGCACTTGTATACAGTGAAAAACACAATGCTATACAAAACGAAATTCGAAACAGTGAGGTTGAGTCAACAGTAAACAGATCTGCAGAAAAAGCGCAAAAAGAAAATCTAGAAGTGCAATTGGTTGAATCTGAATTAATGAAAGAAAAAGCGCAGGATACTGCAAGCAAATCTACCTGGTGGAATTATCTACTTGGATTTGCAATCCTAGCATCCTTGATCGCCATTTATTACATCATTCGTTTTTACAATCAAAAAATAAAAGTCAATGAATTGATTTCGAATCAACGAGAAGAAATTACAGAACAACGAATTGTAAAACTCGAAAACAACATGAAAATCCAGAGCCTTAGCTCTATGGTGGCCGGACAAGAAGCAGAAAGAAATAGAATTGCAAGTGACTTGCACGACAGTCTGGGTGGCACCTTATCTGCTTTAAAACTGCAATTTGAACATGTGGTGATGGACAATAAATTGGCTGATGACCGTCCATTTCATAATATATCCAAATTGATCGACGGTGCTTGTTCTGAGGTCAGAGAAATCGCTAGAAATTTGAAGCCTGCATCTTTGGAGAATATAGGCCTTGAAGCTGCTATCAGAGATCTCATTAATAAGTACAATGCAAATACAGATATTGAAATGACCTTTCACACCTTTGTAGGAGATTTGGAACTGGCTTACGACACAAAACTCAATTTATATAGAATCATTCAAGAACTGCTGAACAATGTGATCAAACATGCAGAAGCAACGGAAGTCGATGTCCAATTATCAAAAGCGGAAGAAGAACTTATCGTTAAAGTAGAAGATGATGGCAAAGGATTCAATATAAATTGGGTCAATAAAGGGCTAGGACTTGATTCTATGAAATCCAGAGTAAATGTCTTGAAAGGAGATCTCAATATTGACACTGCACCTGGCAGAGGTACATCTGTCATTATCCACTTACCCATCAAACAGCCCAAAGTGATTTTAGCCTAAGTCTAAGGGTTTCCCCTAGGTCAAAAATCAGGTTAAACCTTCATAAAAAAAGGAAGTGCTAAAGCTAACTTTGATTGATCGATAACGGTATTATCGAGATGTTCTAATACATTATGCACATAAAGTGGTTTTCCTGATTGTACTTCTTTTCTAAAGAATTTAAAGCTCAGCAAGTATGTCAGAATTAAATAAAACAACAGGATTACCCACTTTTTTAGTGAACTAATCTGTAAAATCATTGTGCTCAGGAACAATAGGGTCATTTTGCAAAAATAATTACCATTCAATTGCAGAATTTGATTCACATTAGGAAGGGGTGTGGATCAAACTAATTCTCAGAGTGAGTAGTACAAATTGTAGGATGATCCCTACTGTTCTCCGAACACAACTTAACCGACACTTATTTTATCAAGAGAGTAAATCAAAAGGATTTGCTCTCTTACTTATTGACCAAAAGCAACTTTATCTCTTCAGTATTTCCTTAACTTGTAAGCCTAACATGTATGAATGCAATTAGGATTTGTATCAGCTATTCTTCCAGATGAAAACTTAGAACGCGTCCTCGAGATAGCGTCAAGTATTGGCTATGATTGTGTAGAGATCATGTGTTGGCCAGTAGGCAAGGCTTCCCGCAGATATGCAGGAGTAACTCATATCAATGTCAATACGCTTGACACTAAGGAAGTCAACCGAATTCACCAACTCTGTCGTAAATATAATGTGTCGATCAGTGCACTTGGGTATTATGCAAATCCATTGGCACCAACCGAAGAAGAATCCACTACAGCAATCGATCATTTACGAAAAGTAATAGATGCTGCTGCCAAATTAGACCTACCAATTGTCAACACATTTATAGGAAGAGATCACACTAAATCAGTTTCAGATAATTGGTCAACATTCAAATCGGTCTGGGCTGATATCATTTCACTCGCAACAAGCAAACACATAAAAATCGGAATAGAAAATTGCCCCATGATCTTCACAGATGATGAATGGCCAGGAGGTAAAAATCTTGCTACTTCTCCAGCTATCTGGAAACAAATGTTTGCTGAAATTTCCAGTGATCATTTTGGTTTGAATTATGATCCATCACATATGGTCTGGCAACAAATGGATTATGAACAACCAATGAGAGACTTTAGTCATAAACTCTTTCATATCCATGCAAAGGACGTCACGATCGATCGAGACCGCTTGGATCAGGTCGGCGTTATGGCTCCGCCAAATAATTGGCATACACCTAAATTACCCGGAAGGGGTGATATCAAATGGGAGAAATTCTTTAATACATTGAACAATACAGGATACAAAGGACCAGTATGCGTAGAAGTAGAAGACCGAGAATACGAGGGTACTCTTGACAAAAGAATCGAATCTTTGCAAGAAAGCTATCAATTCCTCAGGCAATACATCCCACACAAAACAGCAGTTTAAGTCTATGGATCATCCCAAAAAAATCTGCACATACAAAGGGGCTGTACTCGCAAATGAATGCGACTCCAATAATCACATGAATGTCATGTACTACATCAACAAATTTGAGCATGCAGGCAGAAATTTTAGTCATGAAATTGGATTAGGAAAAACATATCTCAAAGACAAAAATCTCGGAGTCGCTGTGGTCGAACAATTCATTCAATACAAAAGAGAAGTCCATGAAGATGACATTGTACACATCTACAGTCATGCTATAGGAGCTAAAGACAAGGTCTTCACCCTTTGTCATGAGATGTACAATATGGAAACTGAAATACTAAGTGCAGTCATCACAATAAAACTCGTCATATTTGATTTAACCAAACGAAAAGCGATTCTCATTCCAAATAATATATTGCAATCCATAACCAGTCTTAGAATTGATCATGAGTCATCCAACAAATAAAATAACCATTATAGGTGCCGGACCTGCAGGATTAGCAATTGCTGGAAGGTTAAGCCATCGAAAGATTCGATTCGAAATATTGGAAGCAAGTGAACATCTGACAAACAGTTGGAGAAATCATTACGATAGACTTCATTTACATACCGTCAAGCAATGGTCTCATTTGCCTCACAAAGAATTTCCAGAAAACTTTCCAGTTTATGTGCCTAAAGATTTACTCGTAAAATACTTTGAAGACTACGCGCAAAAGTTTAACATCAAGCCCACATTCAACACAAAAATTACATCAATCAATAAAGAGAATGAACAATGGAAACTGACAGATGCAACTGGCAAAGAGCGACTAACTGATATTGTCATCATTGCGACTGGAGTTAACAGAGAACCAAATATTCCAAACTTTGAAGGACAAGAAGCATTTACAGGATCGATAAAGCACAGTGTTCATTATAAAAATGTCAAACCATATGTAGGGAAGAAAGTGCTTGTCGTAGGAATGGGCAATACTGGTGCCGAAATCGCCCTTGACCTCGCTGAAGCTGGAATAGAAAATTACCTATCTGTGAGAGGTCCAGTAAATATTATACCACGTGATTTGAATGGAAGACCAGTGCAAGTGACTGCAAAAAAATTAGCCAAAATACCTTTTGGTATAGGCACAGCTCTGGGGACATTAATCCGTAGAATTTATATCGGTGATTTGAGCAAATACGGATTACAAGCACCAGATAAAGGCCCTACAAAACAGCTCTTAGAAACAGGGAAAACACCCGTAGTTGATATTGGAACTGTAGCAGCGATTAAAGAAGGTAAAATAAAGATACTGCCTGCGATCCAGAAATTCAATGAGAATACTGTCACCTTTGTCAATGGACAATCACAAGAAATTACTGACATCATACTTGCAACCGGATATAAACCAAAAGTGGAAAACATCTTGGAAAAAGGATCTGAAGTACTCGATAAATATGAATGTCCTGGTCCACCGATAGGTACTGGATTTCATCACAATGTTTATTTTTTGGGCTTTGACAATTATAAACTCGGAGGAATCCTTGGAATTATCATGGATGAATCGAAAATGATTGCAGATCATATCGAAGCTAGTGCCCTATACGTACATGGTTAAACACGTCAATTTTTGTTAAATTGTATTTAATATTCCTATTTAACTCCAAGATTTAAAAACTTAATTAAGTAAGATCTCTTATAGATAAAAGTTACATTATAAAAATAATTAAAATGAAAGAAGCAGTCATTGTATCAACAGCTAGAACACCGATTGGAAAAGCCTATCGTGGATCATTTAATAACACGAATTCTCCTACCCTAGCTGGTAAGGTGATCGAAGAAGCTGTAAAGCGATCTGGTATCAACCCCGAGCAAATAGATGATTGCATCATGGGTTGTGCCATGGGTCAAGGGACACAGAGCCCAAATATCGGCAGACTTGCAGCTCTAGCAGGTGGTTTACCTGTAACTGTAAGTGGTATGACGATCGACAGACAATGTTCATCTGGCATGATGGCGATTGCGACAGCAGCGAAGCAAATCATTGTTGATGGTATGCAAACAGTTGTTGCTGGTGGAATTGAATCAATCAGTCTAGTCCAGAATCAACACATGAATACACATAAAATAATCGATAGAAATTTGGTCGCCAGTCATAAGGATGTCTATATGCCAATGCTAGCTACTGCTGAAACTGTGGCAAAAAGATATGAGATCAGTAGGGAAGCTCAGGACGAATATGGATTCCAAAGTCAGCAACGAACGGCTGCTGGTCAGGAGAATGGAAAATTTGATGATGAGATCATTCCTATATCAACGTCTAAAGCGATTTATGAAAAAGGTAATCCTAAGCCAATAGGATATGAAGATGTCACTATTTCAAAAGATGAAGGCAACAGACCAGGCACTACCTTGGAAGCTTTATCTGGGCTTCGCTTAGTCAATGAAGGAGGAACAATTACTGCTGGTAATGCATCTCAACTTTCGGATGGTGCCTCTGCATGTGTTGTAATGGACAGCAAATTGGCAGAACAAAATAATATTGAACCTCTTGGCATTTATAGAGGTATTGCAGTTGCTGGTTGCGAACCTGATGAAATGGGAATCGGACCTGTGTTTGCAGTTCCAAAATTATTGAAGCAACATGGCCTAAGTGTCGATGATATTGATTTGTGGGAGTTGAATGAAGCGTTCGCAGTGCAAGTCATTTATTGCAGAGATCGCCTGGGTATCAACAACGACATTTTAAATGTAAACGGAGGCTCTATATCAATTGGACATCCATATGGCATGTCAGGCTCAAGAATGGTGGCTCATGCATTAATAGAAGGGAAAAGAAGAGGTGCAAAATATGTTGTTAGTACCATGTGTGTTGGCGGTGGTATGGGTGCAGCCGGTTTGTTTGAGGTTGTTTAGGCAAGCAATCTTTCGGAGTAACAATACGGGCTATTGACACAATATTTTTAATGTCCTTATGTGTATTGGTCTAGCCAAATTTTACATGATACGGAGTTAGTATATTGAATTCAATTGACTATGGCTAATCCTATTCCTACTATTCCCCGTTTGAAGACGATCATGAATATCTTCAGTTTTATCAATAATCCAATCCCGCTGATTAATGATACTATTGAAGAAGTAGGAAGTCCGACTTATCGTGTCCACTTGGCCGGAATCAGTGAGTCCATTATGACTCAGGACCCTGAGGTTATCCAACACGTACTGCAAAAAAACCATAAGAATTATTACAAGTCCAAATTGCAATCCAAGAGTTTGGCTAAGTATGCGGGCTATGGCCTATTGACAACCGATGGGGATTATTGGTTGCGGCAGCGGAGGTTAATACAACCAGGTTTTCATAAAAAGAAATTGCAATCACTAGTGGGAACAATGGATGATGTCGTCAGAGATCATGTCAACCATTTAAAAATTGATCTAGAATCTGGACACAATCAGTTAGAGCTTACGAAGGATATGGTAAAGCTTACGCTAAAAGTCGTATCTACTTCATTGTTTGGTTCGGGCGTCACTGAGGAAGAACTTAATGTTATAGGTGACTCTGTGATCACTGCCCAGATTGCAGTGGTTAAAGATGTGAGGCAACCTCTTTTCAAATGGTGGAGAATGCTCACAGGCGAACAAAAAACTTACAATCAAGCAATGGT
>CAYNMW010000180.1:0-8329 GCA_964398295.1 uncultured Saprospiraceae bacterium
CATAAAAGTCATAAAAGTGAGGATAAGGCATAAAAGACTACGTTCCTCTGGTAAAGCTTTAATCCTTTGCTATCTATATAATCAATACTTATCAGACTGTAGTACCACGAAGATTGTGGTATCTCTCATTGGCATAAATCAACTGTTGCTTATAGTCAGCTAATGTTTTGAGCATGTTTTCCTCTTTGATTTCTAGGCCTTGTTTTTCTAATTTTACAGACTCTATTTGCTGATGCATGGTTTCTTCTTCTTTCAATTTTGCGGCCAGCTTATGGTGAGTGTCGTAATGTTGTTTCTCCCAGTAAGAGCAGTCCTTGGTCAGTCGTTTAATTTCTTTTTTATTTCCTTTTACCTCTAAGCGCAAATTCTCCAACTCTTCAGTATCTAATCCGATTTGTTGCAATTTTTGCTTTAGCTTGATCACATGAGATTTTGAAGAACTGAGATCAGATTGGTGTCGCTTGGTTTCTCTCTTTAGTTGATCTATTTCGCTTTTCCAATCTGCATCCGTTTTGTGCTGAGCTCTATTTTTCTCATTGGCTTTGGACAATTTATTCTTGAGATCATCGAGCTGTCTTTTCAGCATTTCTGCTTCTTTAGACTCCTTTGACAAATCTGTTTGGGATGTATTTGCCCGATCTCTCAACTCCTGGTTTTGTGCATTCAACAAATCCAGTTGTTCTTTAAACTCTACATTTTGGGTTTGGAGTTTTTCCTTTTCGTTGCTTAAATTCCTTAATGATTTTTCGGATGCTCTAAGCTTATTTTCGCTGCCTTTTAGTTCAGTATTAGCAGTCTCTAATTCTTTTTGTAAGCCACTAAAGCTGCGTTGAGTAAGGAATCTCCCTATTAAAAAGAAAGCAATGGCTGCTACTAACAATACCAAAAGGGATTCAACGGTAGAAAGGTTATAATCAAACATGAATTTAAAGCTTATGGACAATAATAAGACTATTTCAAATTAACTGCGTCACTAAATTTAACATTAAATGATTCGCGCAAAGTTATCAATTAATTATGTCGTGTACATGTAGATACATTTATAGGCATCAGTAAGTCTTGCTCAAAGCAAACATTCCATAATTGTCACATCTTTCCATTCGCCATTTACATAACCAACTTGACGTTGCGTTCCGACAATGTTATACCCATGTCGTTTATGAAAAGAGATGCTGCCTTCGTTTAAAGCCCAAATTTTTGCAACGAGGTGTCGCAAACCTAGTTCCTTGGATTGATTGAGGAGATGTTCTTGAAGTTTTGAGCCTATTCCTTTTCCAGTATAGCCTTCATCCAAATAGGTTGATGTCTCAGCAGTGTATTGATAACCAATCCGATCTGAATATTGCTTGATTACACCATAGCCAGCAACTTGAGCATTGACTTCTGCTATGTACAGTTTTTCTTTGTCCCCTTTACGGAGAATGAAGGCCTCAAAATAGTCTGACTTTTTCTCTTCAACATCCATGGTTGTCTTCCCAACATACTGATTGTATATAGAAGCAATGGCAGCTGAGGAATTAAGGTCGGCTTCACGTATGGAACATATAACTGAAGTCATTGAACAACTATTCTAAAGAGCCCAAATCACCATTGGAATCACTAAAATATTTAAGGCCACATTTTAAGTAATCTGTGTATTGTTTAATTCCTTCTCTATATCCTCTAGGACTTGCGATGACATCTTCTTCTGGAGTCATCAAAACATACAACGGTTGGGAGTTTTGTTCAAAATTGACAATTTGAAAATCAGACCATTTGTTTCCAACGTTTCTAATCTTTTCTCCTCTGGTTTTAGAAATGAGTTGTTTTTCCAACTTCTCTCTATCATCTACATATAATGAAATGAGTACATATTCGTCATTCAATAGTTTTCTGACATTGTCATCTACCCAGATATGCTCCTCAGTCTTTCGACAATTGACGCAACCATATCCTGTAAAATCTAAGAACACAGGTTTATTGGTTTCTCGTGCATACGCCAAGCCTTCAAAATAATCCTTGAAGCAGGTAATGTTATTCGCACATTTAGAAATTGAAGGATATACAGTTTTCAGTTCATCAGGTATTGGAGGTGGATCCAAAAAGAAATTATACGTTGCAGGAGGCGCAATCCCTGATGTCAAACCGGGCGTATTGTAAGTTCTTGTTGCATCATCGACTCTAAAACCAAGTGCGAGATACACAACTGTAATAGCTGCCAATGTAGCGAAACCTAATCTAACAGGTGACAATTTTTTAACTGGGCTATCATGAGGAAATTTAATCCATCCTAATAAATAAGCAGTCATCGCTGCAAAAATCAATACCCAAAGGAAAATAAATAATTCATACCTCAAGAATCCCCAATGCTCTGTCATATCAGCAACAGATAAAAACTTCAATGCCAATGCCAATTCCAAAAAACCAAGAACGACTTTCACTGAATTCATCCATGAACCTGAACGAGGCAAGGTATTTAGCCACGCCGGAAAAGCTGCAAACAAACCAAAGGGCAGAGCCAAGGCTGTTGAAAAGCCTAGCATCACACTAAATGGACCCCAATAATCTCCTTGAGATGCCACCTGGACAAGAGCCGTTCCAATAATAGGACCAGTACAAGAAAAGGAAACAATTGCTAAGGTAGCTGCCATAAAGAAGGTGCCAATTAAGCCACCTTTGTCTGCCATAGAATCACTTTTGGTAGACCATGAACTTGGCAAAGCAATCTCATAATAACCAAAAAACGAAAGTGCAAATGCAATAAAAACGAGGAAGAAAAACGTATTGGCAATCCAGTTGGTTGACAACTTATTCAGTGCCTCAGGTCCCAGCAATGCTGTCACCAATAAGCCGATAGCAACAAATATGACAATAATAGAAACGCCATATATCAGTCCATTTACCCAACCTTTCCTCTTTGTATCTTTCATGAAGTAACTGACAGTAATCGGTATCATTGGAAAGATGCAAGGCAATAGGATGGCAAATAATCCACCTACAAAACCAATAAGGAAAATAGACCAAAGGCTATTGCTTTCCTTGTTGTCTCCAACACCACAATCACCCACTGGTGTTTTGTAAGTCTCCACAATTTGAGGTCTGACCTGATCAATCTTATCTCCTTCAATGTTTGTGATTGCTGCATTGGTTACAACTTCTGAAGCTTTGTACACCTTTACTTTATCTGTATCTAGAATAAGCTCATCATCAAATGGAATACACTTTTCATCATTACAACTCATATAGGATAAAAAGACATTTCCTTTTTTATTTGCTGAGGTGGTTTTAAATTTTTGTGTGTACCCATACTGTTGGTCAGATGTGTACTTAGCTACCTGCATGTCAAATAGCTTATCGTGTCCTTTTTTCAACTTGCCTGACTCAGCTGGAACGCCCACTTCTTCAAACCCTTCGGTAGTTTCGAAGTCTACATAAGTCGGTAGCGGACCACCATCTTCCGTAAAATAGGAATAGACTACCCAACCATCTTTGATTGTGGCGTTTAATGATAAATCATATTCGTTTTGGTTCTGGGACTTGGACATTGCATATGTCCATGCAACAGGATTTTCATCTGTTAATGCTGCAGTAGTCGAAGTAGGATTTGAACCTGTATTGCTATTTGCTGTAGCTAAAGCACCTTCACCAGTAGTGTTAAATGTTGTCTCAGCTGTCTTTGTGTTTGCATTTTCATTTCCCGCAAAGGAAAAATCAATAGCAGTAGGAGGCAAACACTTTTGATCATTACAGGTCATAAATTCTAGAAATCCCGATGCAGACCAACCTGCTCCCGTCTTGATTCTCTGCTTAATCACATATGGTTTGTCAGACAAAAACTTGATCACATTTTCCTTGAAAATAGGATCCATGCCTTCTTTCCGTTTTCCGCTTTCCGTCGACTTGCCTGCCAATTCTGCACCATTAAGCGTTTCATACTCAATGAAGGTTGGTAAAGGTGTAGCATCTTCGGCTAGAAACTGCGAATAGACATTCCACCCTTTTTCAATCTTAGCAGTGAAAATAAGGTCAGTCTCCGTATCCGATATTTGCTCTTGTGAGAACGACCAAATGACAGGATTATCCAATTGAGCGTTAAGTGCTCCTTGAATCATTAAAAAGCAAATACAAAGGTATACTGGGGTAATTCTACTAAGCATAGGTTATCATTTCAATTCAAAAGAAAAGTCGATGTCTGTTGGAGGCAAGCATTTCTCTCCATCGCAGGTCATGAATGTCACAAAACCACTTATCACGCTTCCTTCATCTGCGGTCACATCCTGGGAAAAGAGTGCTTGATTTTTAAACTTCTCTAGTTCAATCATAAACAAAGGATCATCATTAATCGTCGACTCAGAATGTGAAACTACGGATCCAGTCAATTCATACGAACCTTCATCAAATTCAATTGAGGTAGGTATCGGTCCATCTGTTTCTTCCATCCCATAAATTACCCAACCATTCTCGATAGTAGCATCAAAGTGAAGTCTATATTGCTGTTCTGTTATCTTCTCTAATTTAAAATCCCAGGTAACTGGTTCTAATTGTGCTTGTGCATGGTTAAACGCCAATACAAAAGTGAACATAACGAGGATAATATTTTTCATACTTACGATTAAAATGAATACTAATATTCAAAGTTCTATGTAAAAAACGATATTGCTTCTGGTGCTCATATTCATTAATAAAATATTAACTCCAATGTTAAAATCTGCCTATCAGAATTTAGAGTCGCAAAGATAAGCTATTCACCTTGTTATTACCGTCTATATCCCTTGCTTCTCAGCACATCTTTCGTTTTAAGTCCGGGGCTTGAAGAATCAGCTAAAGCACATCAAAATGTACAATGAAAAGTACGACCAAGGCGATAACATGAATCAACTCTACGAGAACTTGATTTTTCATTCTAAACAAAATCATCCCAATCAAAATTGATAGCGGTACACTGATCAACAGCAATCCGTAGTAGTCCAATTGATGCCATAATAACAACATCAATGGCGTAAATAAAAGAAACCAGTATAAGATATCAATCTTACGCTGTGATTGAATGCTCTTCTTCTTGCGCAGAGAATAGTAGTTTACAATCACCGCCATTAAGGCAATAAGGACCATTGCAAAGGGAATCATCTCATTTAATCTAAACCCATCTATTGCTGGAAATTTAAAATTATTGGAAAAGTAGTTAACATAATAGTTTTGCTCTAGTCCAAAATAGAAGTACAGACTGAATGCTAAATAGATAGCTGCCAGTGCGCCAAGTATATATTGCATTCTCTCCACGACTCGAAATGATCGCAACATAAATAAGGCAATAAAACATGGCAATAAGAAAAGCAGCATTGGCAGATAAAACAGAGAGGAGATAACGATGAAAAATGCACAATTAAAGATAGCTCCGCTTACTTGTGCTACTCTATAGGTCTTGAAGAGATTGACTATGGAGAGCAAGAAGAACACATTAGCGAATAAGACTGGATTCAGATAGAGATGCTCAGTAGACAAACTCACTAGGAGTATATACATTGCTCCTGGAAACAGATTGGGTCTCAGGGAAAGTCGATGTCTATTCAGGATAAAATTTATACTGACAGCCTGCAGAAAAATGAGTACAATCGCAATAATGGACTGTAGAATTGGAACATTCTCTAATTGTGAGAATATGGAACAATTTAGCCACCCTTCCACTTCAGAACTTATATAACTTTCGGGATAGATCAATGAGTGTATACGAATGAATATCGTATACGGCAGAAGCAGTAGAGAATTGAAGAATAAATTTTGTCTAAATAAAGCGAGCACAAAAGTGAATTATCACTAACAAATCTACAAATATACACGAGCTAAAGTGGTTTGGGCCACAATAAAACCACTTCAGTCAGGATATACATAACAAGGGTAGTTTAATCAGCTTAAACTATATGTTATCTCTAAAATAGGTGTAAAATTTTTGGATCTAAATCAACTCTTATCCATCAAAGTTGTTTTATACAGAAAAGAGCTTTAGCAAATCAATTATGACTACTTTTGAGCCAGAGCATGAATTCTTTAAAAGCGATTAAGAAGCCGATACAATCAGAACTCAAAGAATTCGAATCTTTGTTCAAAGAATCAATGTCTTCTAAAGTCCCTTTACTAGACAAAATCATGTATTACATTGTCCAAAGAAAGGGTAAACAAATCAGGCCACTTTTTGTCTTTCTTTGTGCCAAATTATTTCAACCAATTAATCATTCCACTCATATTGCAGCTTCGTTGATCGAGCTATTGCACACAGCAACATTGGTACATGATGATATAGTTGACGACGCTCATCAAAGAAGAGGATTTTTTTCCGTGAATGCGCTATGGAAGAACAAGATTGCAGTCTTAGTGGGTGACTATTTATTCTCGAAAGGAATGCTATTGGCTCTGGATAATGACGAATTCAGAATTCTGCAAATATTCTCGCAATCTGTGAAGCAAATGAGTGAAGGTGAGTTGCTGCAAATGGAAAAAACCAGAAAGCTAGATATCGAGGAACAAACTTACTTTGATATTATTACGGCTAAGACGGCATCTCTCATTGCTGCTGCTTGTGGAACTGGTGCATACTCTGTCACCAAAGATGAAGAGGTCTTAAAAAAAATGTGGCGATTTGGTGAATTGGTTGGTACTGCCTATCAAATAAAAGACGACATTTTCGATTATGGTGATTCTAAGATTGGCAAGCCAACCGGAATTGATATCAAAGAAAAGAAAATGACCCTACCATTGATTCATGTGCTATCTAAGGCAAATCCCTCCGATAAACGATGGATCATTCGGACTGTCAAGAAAAATAACCATGATACACGCAAAGTGAACAAGTTGATCAAATATGTTCATGATCATGGAGGTATTACATATGCCCAACAGAAAATGAATCAGTTTATTGAAGAAGCAATAGGATTACTATCAGATATCCCAAACTCAGAAGCCAAAACATCATTGATCCAATTGGTTGACTTTGTCATTGAACGAAAAAACTAACTAATGAGAGGAGCCAATAAATTAGCAATTCCTTGTTATCAAAGAATACGAAATCCGCACCTAACTCTTAAGCCTTAGAGAACATGATGAACATTGGTAGTAGCTTCAGATTAGAAACACC
Source organism: uncultured Saprospiraceae bacterium (assembly GCA_964398295.1). Classification (GTDB taxonomy): domain Bacteria; phylum Bacteroidota; class Bacteroidia; order Chitinophagales; family Saprospiraceae; genus CALFUK01. The sequence goes on from CAYNMW010000180.1 coordinate 7,109, forward strand.
ATTGACACATCAGCTAACTTATTTATCTATTTGCTGCGTTTCCTTGTTTTGCACGAGTTGTCAAATCAAATCTGAAAGCAAGGATTTTACCTGGGACTCAATTGCTTCTCATTCTACCATTCTACAAAAGGCTTTTGATCGTAAAGATACATTTGAATTACAGATAAGGTATACCCAAATTGACAGAGATGAGGAGAACAAACCCAGTTTTCAATCTTATAATTTCAATCTGGATACAAGCATATATTTCTATCCAGCGAGCACAGTAAAAATGCCAGTTGCATTCTTAGCTCTCCAACGAGTTAATGAATTAAAAAAGACAATACCTGAACTGAGTATGCAGTCAACTATGCTGACAGATAGTCTTAGAAAAACACAAACAGCAGCGTTGGTTGACTCTACATCTGAAACTGGATTGCCAAACATAGCTCATTACATTGACAAGATATTTGCTGTCAGTGACAATGATGCATATAACAGATTATATGAATTTCTTGGGCAGGATTACATTAATCAGCAGCTTAGAAATAAGCAAGTATTTAGTAATTCGCGCATTGTTACCAGAGTAGGTGTGCAAGGATTTTCAACTTTCGAAAATCGATTTAGCAATCCCATACGATTTGTGGATGATGATGGAAAAACATTCTTATTGCAAGAAGGCAAACAAGCAAGAGGAAATCACATTAGGCATATTAGAAAAGCATTTAAAGGAAAGGGATTTTATGATGACGAACTTGATTCTATTATCATGAAGCCATTCAACATGTATGACAAAAATTTTATCAATCTCATCGACTTGGAGGCCTCAATGCAAAGAGTCATCTTTCCTTACGCTTTCGCGGAATCTAACAGGTACGGCTTGACAGATTCAGATTATCAATTTCTATATCAATCGATGTCTGCTTATCCCAAAAACTATTCATTTTATGCAGATAATGAAGAATTAAATTATGATGGATATGTAAAATTTTTCATGTTTGGCGACACGAAGGAAGCTATACCTGATCACATTCACATCTTTAATAAGGTTGGATTTGCTTATGGTTATCTGACTGACTGCGCTTACATTTTTGACACAAAAAATAATGTAGAATTCTTTTTAACAGCCACAATCCATGTCAATGACAATCGGATTTATAATGATGGCAACTATGAATATGATGAGTTTGGCATTCCTTTTCTTGCAGAATTAGGCAGACAGATATATGAGTATGAAGTTGC
>CAYNMW010000181.1:0-1186 GCA_964398295.1 uncultured Saprospiraceae bacterium
GGGAGACAGCGGTCAAGTCCCATCTCATGACCATACACAATATCCATGTTTTCTACCTGCTCCTGATCAGTCGTAGAATGCGTCATTTGCAATGGTGTGATAATATTCCTCTTGATATAATCCGCATAACTCATTTGTGTGATGGTCCGAATGATTTGCCCAGCTATAGCATAACCTTCATCACAAAATTCATGGGCCAACCCAGGTTTTCTTTGGATATACACACTGTTGAGCGAACGTAAAAATTCCTCAGCAGAAGAGTTGTTATCCAGATCGGGCAGAGATTCAAATTGTGGTGGAATGCCAGTTGTATTACTGAGGCACATACGTAAGGTTATCTGATCACTGAAGTTTTTATTAGCCGTTGCAAACCACGGTAGATATGTGAGTATTGGTGCATCCAAATCTACAAGTCCTTTCTCAACCAATTGCATGATTGCCATCGCAGTAAATCCTCTTCCCAGCGAACCGATAGCCAATGTGGATTGAGGGGTCATTGCTTTTTGATGACCTTCTTTTTCTACACCATAACCTTTAGAAAATATGACATCATTCCCTTCAACAATGGCGACTGAAAATCCTGGTACGGGAGATCGATCTAAATACCTTTTGAGATAATTGTCTACCTCTTTGAGAGTCCCAGACTGCGCGACTATACCCGTGAGTAAAAGTAAATTTAATATGATTAGACAGATACTTTTTTTCATCATTCTCTAACTAAAATTCTAGGTCTGATTTTTAATAAACGACGTGAAGCTATCCAGACACTACTGACTGTAATCAGCAAAATAAATGGAATCACCAACAAGGTATATGTCAAATTAAATACATACGGAAATACACTCAAACCACTTGTATTTGTTAATAGGTTGAATGAATTTGGTATAATATACAAAGATAATGGAACGCCAATTATTAAGGCAGCAAAAGCAATGATCAGGGATTTCACAATCAAGGATTGTTGTAACTGTAATGGGGTAAAACCAATTGCTTTATAAATCCCCAGATTACGTTGACTCTCTCGTATACTTAATAATGTATCGTTGAATACAGTCACAAAAAGTACCCCTACAAATATTAAAAATATCAAGGTCAACACATCTTGTATGCCGATGATAATTGATTTTAATCGACCCAATTGTTCTCGACTTTCAGTGATTCTGTATGCGCTCCCGTAGTCCTGTAT
>CAYNMW010000181.1:1286-8308 GCA_964398295.1 uncultured Saprospiraceae bacterium
TTCAAATACAGGGTGTCTACCTTCCAGATTTAGTAAGCCTATTTTCTCCATATCATCATCATAGATTATTCCAAAAATAGATTCTGGTGCCTTGCCTTCCTTGGCGGGAATTGTAGCTCCATAAAAGCCTCTTTTGACAACTGATTTTATTCTATCATCATCTTCCATAGCTTCCATAAAGTAATCTTCCTGATTTTCTAAAGGAATACTATTTTGGCGTACAGATAAATCAGAATTACTAAATCCCCAAGCTGGTCTGTTTTCCTCAAATTGTGAAATGGAGTTTCTGCCATTCACATATAGGAGTTGTACAAAAACGACAAATAACAGTCCTATGAACATAAAGATTGCTCTCTTTTTATTTGACATCAACATGCGTAGTCCCAAAAATAGGACAAGCTTTGATTTGGGTCTAAGGGTAAATAATTTAAATGTTGATCCAGCAAAAGATTTTTGAGGAGGCCCACCATTTCTGATTGCAGTTACCGGCTGGATTTTCCCTGCCTGTCTGGCTGTTCTATAAGTGATCAATGCGATTCCAACTAAAAAGGCAAAGAAGGTACCTATTGAAGGCAACAATAATGATACATTAAAATTGACAGCACCAATCGCAGCAATAAGAGATTTAAATACCACCTGAGTTAGGAAATATCCGCCAATCAACCCAAATGGAACAGCAATACATGTGATTAATAAAAATTGAATGAGGTAGACGCCAATTACATTTCTATTTGTAAATCCCTGTGCCTTCAACATTCCGATCATTTTATAGTCAGTTTTGATTGCACTTGTGACAACTGCTGATGTAATGATCAATGTTACTATAATTCCAAAAATAGCGAAGACGAAAAGTAAGCCTCCTGTGATTTGATAAACGATCTGAAATACTTGTTTGAAAAAGGCGTATAACGTACCGAATCCTTGATAAGAAAACTCCTGATTAAACCGAGCCCAAACTTGATCTACCTGATCTTTATCTTGTAGGCGGATTCCCACAACTGTTCTTGTTAAATCTTTAAGACTGTATAGCAAGGATAGACCACCTGGACCAACCCAACCTGGACTTGGTTCGTTTAAGCCATTGGCATAATGTGCATCCACCACAATAGCAGATATAACTAGCGGGAAAAGTCCATTGTTTGTAGGCACTTGAATGGTGTCTCCAATGCTCATTTTGAAATTATTCAGCCAATGATTAGGAATCCAAATTTCTCCAGGACCTGGATGCGATTTTAGATCACCTTTTAAAATGTCCAGCATGTCATGATTTTTATCATTGCCGGCATGCTCTTGTATCTGAATAAATTTGTTAAGCTCTTTTTCTTTATAAATGATTCGTTTACTTAGGCCTATTTGTTGTCTAGGATCTGAAACACTGACCACTTCCTCCTGCTGTTCAAACCAAGATGTAATGTCTTGTGGATTGTGATCATTTACATCAAAGTCCAACATGATGTGTGATGCCTTCAGATTCGCAAATAACCGTTCAAATGGACGCTGCATCCCTAGGCCAATTCCCAATACGGTAGAAAACATAAGTGCAGCTAATGCAATGCAAATAGCAACAAGTACGGTTTGCATTTTCCGCCTTTTTATATTCGCCCATGTAATTAGCAGGATAGCTTTCATTGGACAAATGATTGTATATGGAATAGTTGGTTGATATGAATGTTAGATACAGTTAGCAACATTTACCAATCTTTTCCTGCTAACCATTTTAGTAATTCAATTTCCTTTTGATCGTTTGTGCTTGTTTGTTCAAAATTCAGTTCATCCTCTATTTGGCCGTCTTTTAAAAAGATAATTCTGTTTGCTCTACAGGCAGATTTGACTTCGTGGGTGACCATGACGATACTTTGTCCATTTTCATTTAACTCAGTGAGGATGTTTAGCACTGCCTCAGATGAAATACTATTTAAATTCCCCGTAGGTTCATCTGCCATTACGACTCTGGGATCGTTGATGATTGCTCTTGCCATAGAACACCGTTGTTGTTGCCCACCCGAAACTTCAGAAGGTAGTCGATCAACAAGCTCTATAATATCCATTTTCGACATAAGATTTCTTGCTCTTTCTTCCAACATATTTCGATCATTTTTGACTAGATATGCGGGTATTAAAATGTTTTCTAAAAAGGTCAAATTAGGAACGAGATTGAAATCCTGAAAGACAAACCCGATATACTCTCGTCTGATCAGTGTCATCATCTTTTCATCCATACTGTGAACCGGTTTATCTTCTAACCATATCTCGCCACCAGTAGGAACTTCCAGCCCACTGAGTAAATAGAGAAGGGTGGATTTACCAGAACCAGAGCTACCCATAATGACTGTAAAATCACCTTTGTAGAGGGTCAAATTGATGCCATTTATCACGGGCACTTTTGTGTTGCCTGTATGATAGCTCTTATCTAGATCTTTAGCCGTAATAATTGCTTCTTGCATTTGTATATTTTGGGAACAGGACCTATAATTTATAAATAGTCTATTGCATGTTTTTAGAATAATATATAGTGGATTAATGTCCACATACTATTCAGCACACAGTTATTGAAAAACAATGATCTCCAGTCTTACCTATTTTAATTCATTGAAAGTGAAGCCTGGTCATAATGATATTCAAAACTCAAATAACCGATTAACATTTCATCAAATGAAAAGTCTCCCCAATAGACTGTTTTCTCTGGAGCAGGATTAAACGAATTTTGCTTTGAATTATCAAAAACGGCGTCAACATAAAGAACAGTACGCGCAGGTATCTTTAGTGGTTTCTCGAACAAATAACCTCGTTGCCAATTAAAGTTATAATTAGGCACGTTTAGTAAAATTTCTCTTTCGCCATCAGGATATAGTGCTGTAAATTTCATTGCCTTGCCACGAAAATGCATATGCGGGAAAAGAGCATATAGTGTCGCATCGTGTTCAAATAAATGCTTGGCTTTATTTTCATATTTCTTCTCTCCAGGAGGTATTTGAAGATTTGTATTGAAAGCGCCGACCATTAAGTATTCATTATCTGGTTCTTGATCTGTATAGTAGATACCTACAGTAGATTGGTCTGATTCCTCTTTTCCATTTGTGGTATAATGTAATTGGAAATGTAATTTGGATCCTTTCGGGATTGCTCTGCCTGTATTTTCAGGAAAGACCTCAGTCTCGCCACCAGGAGCCCAGGCTGCCAGTAAACCATCAAGCCAGGGACTTCGTCTGTCAATTGGCTCCACAAAACCATTTGGGTAAATCACACTTACCAATACATGGTGTAGGACCTCTCGATTGCCTGGTAAAATCTGAAAGCCTGTGGCCCAGATGTCTTTATCAATTGTAATATCGTGTTCCTGGTATCTATAATCTACAATCCCAGTAGCAGGAATATCTTCCTGATCTAGTTCGAATATCAGATCAGGTTTGCCCTTGTCCCACACAGGAACTACTGCAGTATAATCTGCTATCGGGTCAACCTCACTATCTTTCCGTGCACCTGCGTCAATCCAGTGCACTATTGTTTGCAATTCTTCCGTACTTAGTGACATGTCATGGTCAAATTTTCCATATTCCGGATCAGCATGATAGGGCGGCATCCGTCTGGTTTTGAGTACTTCTTTCATCATCACAGACCAACCAAACACTGTGTTGTAATTTGTCATTTGCCATGGTGCGATACCACCTTCAACGTGACACACCATACACTTGTCAATTAAAATGGGGGCTACATCATGTTCGTATGATATATCAGCAAAACCAGATGTATCATTGTGCAATCGTTTAATGGCAGAACCTGTACTCTTGACATAAGATTCTTCTATCGCATTTCCTGCCAAATGATTGTTTAGGACATTGGTAAGCAAATGTTCACTCGCATTTTTGATAGGTCCTCTATAGACGATTGACCAGTCCATTGGATTCAAAACAATAGCTTCAGCTGTTCGAAATAATTGTAAGGATTCTGCAATGAGCTGTGCCTCATCTTTCAATATTGGAAAATCAATATCAAATTCTTCAGCTTCACTTGCAATAGAGCGTCGATCATCTTTCTCATTTGCATTGATCATTAAAAATTTGACTCCTTTGTCTCTGAATTCCTTTCTTACTTCTTTCAATTCTGGTACTGCCTTTTGTACAACGGAGCAATTATTTCCCTGTGTAAATAATACAATTGCCTTGGCGTCAGAATAATAATATAGGTTGTGAAATTCGCCCACTTGATCATAAAGACCAAAGTTTGATACTTTGGCATCTTTGTCAATAATTGGCTCAGGAGCTTCAGTGCAGGAGAAGCAGAATAGCGCAAATAATAGCGAACAGGTAAATGTAAATTTTTTCATATTCTCGTGCGTAACAGATTTACAAAGACTAAAAGATCGGCAGTATATCAATCTATGTTCAATATGACGAAATAAATCGACTAATGGTTGCACATAGTGGACTTACCTAAATTAGTTTCTGATACTAAAGATAGTATGAACCTAACTCTGAAAAGTACCGATAGTTTCAAATTCGAGGTATTCGGACTACATTTTCGACCATTTTAACCAACCTCTATCGGTTAAAGGCATTAAAGACCACATATTGAACGAATGCTCAATAGAAGACAACGAATACTCGATCTCCAAGAAAACAGCCTTCATTCGCCTCCATCTTTGGATTGTCTTTTAATTCAATCACTTAAAAACAAAAAAAATGAAAAAGATAATCGCATTAAGTTTTCTGGTAACTCTTGTTACTGTCACAACAAAAGCAAATTATTTTACGAACGCTGAATCAGCATATGTAACCGCACCTTCAGGCTTGACCTTAAGAGAGGCACCAAACAGGACTAGTCGTATCCTTGAAGTTATTCCTTTCGGAGAATCTGTAAACATCATTCTTGATGAAGGCTTTGTGCCAAAATCAGAACGGATTGACTGGATAGAAGGTCAATGGATCAAAGTAAATTTTGAAGGACTCGAAGGGTTTGTATTTGACGGCTTTTTATCTCACCTGCCTATACCGTTGATGGACTTTGAAATGGTAGATAGTGACCTGGACTTCACCTATGCATTCCAAAGTTGGATGGATTATAGATTTACAGAAGTCTTGGCACCAGATACTATCATTAGAGAAAATGATTTCGTAAAAGTCATTCATCATTTTGAAAATGATCAACAATTGATCGAAAAAGATGAAGCTACTTTTTATATGGTAAATGCTACGCTTAGTGATGTACGTTTGACGGATGTGTACAACCTTTTATTAACAATGACGCCTGATAAAATCAATAGAAAGTATGTAGAAGAATCAACCGTGTTTATTGAAGATAGTCTGGGTAATTTGAATCAAATCAAAATAAATCTTGACAACCCGGTCAAGATCAAGAAACTCAGTAATGGTCAGATCGATATTCGGTTTTATTCGAATTATACAGGATGTAGTTTGTAGCAATAGTTTTTTATTGAGATGTGAATAAGAGGTGGTTCAATATGTTGGACCATCTCTTTTTTATATTTAGCCAACTATTGTAATTTAAACAGATAATACACTTAAAACATGGCTCCAGGAGCTATTAAGAATGAGTAATTGTGAACTTTTGATGACTCAATTGATGTTCATCCTTATGTGCCAGCTTGGCTTCTAAAAAGTAGACACCTATGAAACTAAAACATAATAACAAAGTAAGCATGACATCTTTCCACAGCAGATTAGGTCAATTGTTGCTCTTTCTGTTGATGTTTGGCTTCAGCAGTTGTGGTAATGAACCGAGAGATAACATTCCGATAAATGAACACGGTGTATTTGAATTTCTCAATGAAGAAGATTTAGACGAAGAAAGAGAATTGCCAGATTATGTTGATTCTAACGCTGTTCTTTGTTATGGCAAAGGCTTAAGAGTTGGGAGATGCATTAGCAAACAATTAGAAAAGGATATTTGTGTCGGATTGATCAAATACAATATGAGAGTCATTGCAGTCGAAGTCGAATGCGATGTATTCCATCAAGATAGTATCAAAGTAATACCAACACCAGATTATATTCAATAGCAACAAAAGAGCCATTCAACTGTTAATTTAGTTATGAAAAATATTTTCATTGTCGGAGCCTCATCTGGCATAGGAAAGGCATTGACGCACATTTTGCACGAAGAAGGCCATAAAGTTTATGGTACCTATCTTAATAATCATGTACAAGACAACGGAGCAATTTATAGAAAACTCAATGTTTTAGAAGAGGGTATAGAGCCTGGATTTTTACCCGAGCAATTAGATGGACTTGTCTATTGTCCAGGCAGCATTAATCTGAAACCTTTTCATCGCATTACGCCAGATGCATTTATTTCGGATTTTGAATTACAAGTCATTGGAGCTATAAAAATCATCCAATCTGTTATGCCAAACTTGAAGGCTGCGGAGAATCCATCAGTGGTTTTGTTTTCTACTGTTGCAGTCCAACAAGGATTTTCATTTCACAGTCAAGTATCCACATCAAAAGGTGCGCTAGAAGGATTGACCAGAGCATTGGCAGCAGAATTTGCTCCCAAAATCAGAGTAAATGCTATCGCACCCTCATTAACAAATACACCCTTGGCTGGAAAATTATTGTCAACAGATGAAAAGGTGCAACAAAATGATGACAGACATCCTATGAAACGAATTGGACAACCTTTAGACATTGCACAAATGGCAGCCTTTTTATTGTCAGAAAAAGCAAGCTGGGTGACTGGCCAAATCTTGAAAGTTGATGGCGGAATGTCAAGTCTCAAACCATAAACCTTATTTATTATGTTCGGATTATTCAAAAAGAAAGACCCTGCACAAGCACTTCGTAAGAAATACCAAAGTCTCCAAAAAGAAGCATTCACCTTATCAAAGTCAGACCGAATGAAGTCTGATCAGAAATATGCTGAAGCAGAAGAAGTGATGAAGCAGATTGAAGCGTTGAAAGCAAGCTAAAGATTGTTTACCGTAGAAGCATAAAAGCAATATTGAATACCCTTTTATGTCTTTTATAACCCTGTTATGCCTTTTATGGCAAACCCCTGTTATGCCT
>CAYNMW010000182.1:0-8272 GCA_964398295.1 uncultured Saprospiraceae bacterium
GTATTCAATCTTCTCAAACTGTCTTCTACGGCACGCACAATATGGTATCTGGAAGCCCCGCCCATATTCTGACTCTCTCCGGTATTGAAATATACTTTAGAGGTAATGACCACCTCATCCCGACAATCCTTGATAAACTTTCCGAGGATTTCTTCAGATTTTCCTTTGACATAGACATTGGCACAATCAAAAAAATTAATGCCGGCTTCTCTGCACTTGTCAAACATTTGACGAGACATCTGCTCATCTGCTATGCCACCGAAGGACATTGTTCCAAAACACAATTCCGAAACTTTCACTCCTGTTTTACCTAAAAACTGATATTGCATTGCTTTTTTCGCTAAAATAACTGTTTTAGATAGACTTAATTTATATGTTCTTTATATAGTATAATGGTATAGGTTCCTCGTTCTACATGTATATCTTTACAAGGTTATGAATAGGGAGCTGGCATTGTTGGAAAAATTAGAGAAAGAACTGAATCTGAAAGAACTTCAGATTAAAAGTTTGTTGACAATTACACAGGCAATCAATGAGAATGTCAAAGCCGAAGGATTGTTTAATATGTACAAGTCTTTTCTGAGCTGGGAAATGGGCATAACGAAAATGGGCTTATTTATTCCTGAGGATGGTATCTGGGACTGTGCTTGTGAGATCAATATGGATCCTACACAAGCTGAAGGGATCATTCCACTCCTCCAGGATTACAAAAGACTACATACCATTAAGGAAGATGAAAGTCAGGCATTAAAGGAATTTGATATCGTTATTCCCGTTTTTCACAAAAAGGAACCAATTGCCTTTTCTGTCATTGGCGGCATAAAAGACAAAGAAGATCTTTATAACAAAATTCAATTTATAACAACGATTACAAACATCATTGCGGTAGCAATTGAGAACAAGCGTCTGTTTAAACAACAAATAGAACAAGAGGCTTTACGTAAAGAAATGGAAGTGGCTAGTAATGTACAAAAAATGCTTATTCCTGATACTTTACCAACAAATGAAGAGTACGAACTTAGCAGCATCTATCGACCACACTCCAATGTGGGCGGTGATTACTTTGACTACATCAAATTTAGTGAACGACGGTTTGCCTTTTGCATTGCTGACATCTCTGGTAAAGGAGTAGCAGCGGCATTATTGATGGCAAATTTTCAAGCAATTATCCAAAGTTTGATCTACCAGTATCGCGATTTGGAGACATTCGTCTTTGCTCTGAATCAATCTGTCGTACGAATTACGAAAAGTGATAAGTTTATTACATTTTTCATAGCAGAAATCGATTTGGACCAGAAGACACTTAAATACATCAACGCAGGACATTACCCACCAGTTTTAAAAATGGGAAATGAACTCAAAGAACTTGACAAAGGTTGTACTGTCATCGGAGCTTTTGATCAATTGCCAGAGATACAAGAAGAAAGTATCCCAATCACAGATGAGTGCTTGATATTAGCATTCACAGATGGGCTTGCAGAATTGCGAGATCAAAACGGAGTTTTCTTCGAATCTGATCGCATCAAAGACTTCGTAACTAACAATTCACCCAAATCTGCTGAAGCATTTAATGAGAGTCTATTAATGGAAATTAATAACTTTAAAGGTGAACAAGAATATTCAGATGACATTGCAATTATTACCTGTAAAATTTACAATTGAGATAAATGGCTAATCGAACAAGAAACAGTAATACATCTATTGTGCCGGCAGTTGTTTTTTTCTTTTTGGCTATAATCGCCAAAACCCCATTTTTCTTTGCCTTCGCCTTTTTCTTCTTTGTGAGACATATCATGAGTAGTAAGGCGAATTCTCAACGAAATCAACGGAGTCCGCGAAGACAACAACAACAGAGACCAGTTGATCGGAGAAGAAATGTCCCTCAACGAAACAGAGAACCTGAACAAATTCCTCAAAGACAATACAGAGGGAAGTCTAATCCATTCAAGAAAACAGGAATACAGAAATACAAGGACTTTGACATGGATGGGGCGATTGTAGATTTTGAACAAGGACTTGCTATTGACCCAAGAGATATCGCCCTTCATTTTAATATAGCTGCTGCTTATTCTCTGACTGAAGAAAAAGAGAAAGCAATGCATCATATCTCTGAAGCAGTAAAGTACGGCTTCAAGGATTTCGAACGAATCAACACACATGATGACTTAGCCTATTTACGCATCCAACCAGAATTTGAAGAGTTCAAAAATAACGGCTACAAGGTCATTGCGCAAAAGCGAAATATTCCAATAAAAGAAGAAGAAGTTAAAGATGATGTACTCCTTTCACAATTGAATAAATTGGCAGAAATGAGAAAAAAAGGGTTGTTGTCTAATGACGAATTTATTATGGAAAAAGAAAAGCTGCTGAGACAATGATTGCGTCCAAGATAATCTCTCATATAATATCACCTCTGCGTACATCTGATACAGGCGATGAAGCGCTTACCATCATGAATGTATATCAAGTGAAGCACTTGCCAATCGTAAACAATGAATCATTTCTAGGCATTATTTCAGAAGATGACATTTTAAACAATGACATGAACGAACCCATCGGGTCATACCGATTGTCATTAATGAATCCTTTTGTATTTGAAAGTGATCACGTGTTTGATGTCATGAAAAAAATTGCGCAAAGCAAACTGACCACAATTCCAGTTATTGACGAAACAGAAAACTACATTGGTTTGATCACGCTAGAAGATGTCGTCACTTTCTACGCTCATAGTTTTTCATTCAACGAAAGTGGAGGTATCATCGTCATTGAGGTACATCGAAATAATTATTCTATGGCCGAAATCGCTCGTATTGTCGAATCAAGTAATGCCGTGATCATAAACAGTTTTATTACAAGCGTTCCTGAATCTAATGAATTGTTGGTTTCTCTTAAGCTAAATACAAATGAACTTGCAGGCATCATTTCAGCTTTCCAGCGCTTTGACTATGTCGTCAATTCTTCTTTCACAGAAATTGAAGAATACGATAATATGAAAGAACGCTATGATTCACTGATGAAATATCTGAGTATATAAGTACTCATTCAGCTTAGCAAAATTAAAACCCCCAACGCCACTGCAAGCCCTAAACACAACGGAGAATAAAGTCTAGAATCCCAATGAGCAAAAAGACCATCTTTCTTCGATTTAAAAAACCCACAATATCTAAAATCGCCTATCGCCCGAATAAAGAAAACCACAGATAAAACAATCAACAAATTTCTGATTGCATTCGCAGATAAAAAAGGGACAACTCTCCCACTATTCGCTGCGACCAAATAAGCGAAAAATAAAAAGGCAATCGCAACCAGCATCGTTGCAATCAATCCAAACATACTCATTCCTCCCTCTTTGAATAGATCGCCCAGTGATTCTGGAAAGACTCGATCTGTTGCCCATTTGCCACCCAATACCCAATACATGTGTAGGAAGGAAATAAACAAAAAGATGACCATCAAACTGAATGAAAGGACAGTAACTAACATGATGCAATGTATCTTTTTCAATCCAAAGAGGACAGAGGTGATAGTGAATTAACTTCTGGTAGACAGTCTAAATACTAGAGGGTCACCAGAAAGCAATCTTGTATCACCCACCTAAGCTCCCGCGAAGGGAGGCATTTCACGAGTTATCCATTTTGCACTGGCGATGTTTGCGATATCAGTGTTTTAAGGTCGATTGTATACTTAGAATTGAATAAATTATCCTTTGAGAAATGATCCAAAGCTAAGCAGCTATTTTCATATAAAACAAAATTCTATATTTGCGATCAATTCACTTGAATAACCAGCTAGAATGCCGAGAGATACCTCCATTAAATCCGTTCTAATCATAGGGAGCGGACCTATCGTTATAGGACAAGCTTGTGAGTTCGATTATTCTGGATCACAAGCTTCTCGATCACTCAAAGAAGAAGGAATAGAAGTCAGCCTGATCAACAGTAATCCTGCTACGATCATGACCGATCCTGTAACTGCTGATCACATTTATTTAAAGCCATTGACAGTTCAGAGTATTATTGAAATACTTGAAGAAAGAAACATTGATGCCGTACTTGCTACAATGGGTGGACAGACTGCTTTGAATCTTGCTATTGAAACGGAAAATCAAGGCGTCTGGAAAAAATATGGTGTCAAGATGATTGGGGTAGATGTCGAAGCAATTGAACTCGCAGAAAACAGAGAAGCCTTCAGACAACATACATTAGATCTAGGATTAGGCGCAGCTCCATCTATGATAGCTAATTCATTTTTAGAAGGAAAAGAAGCGGCTCAGGAGATTGGCTTTCCGCTAGTGATCCGACCATCATATACCTTGGGAGGGACAGGAGGTGGATTTTGTATGGTCCCTGAAGATTTTGACGAAGCGTTGAAAAGAGGATTAGATGCCTCTCCCACTCATGAAGTATTAATAGACAAAGCTGTATTAGGCTGGAAGGAATACGAGTTAGAGTTGCTGCGTGATGATAATAATAATGTCGTTATCATTTGTACTGTCGAGAATCTGGATCCTATGGGAATCCACACAGGTGATTCAATTACAGTTGCTCCTGCCATGACCTTATCAGATACAGCATACCAGGAGATGAGAAATCAGGCCATTTTGCTCATGCGGTCTATGGGTAATTTTGCTGGTGGATGTAATGTACAGTTTGCTCAAAATCCTGAAACGGAAGAATTAATCGTCATTGAGATTAATCCTCGGGTATCTCGATCTTCTGCATTGGCAAGTAAGGCAACAGGTTATCCAATTGCGAAAATTGCGTCTAAACTTGCCATTGGATACACACTTGATGAGCTAAAGAATCAAATTACAAAAACGACCTCTGCTTATTTCGAGCCTTCTTTAGATTATGTGATTGTCAAAATGCCTCGTTGGAATTTTGAGAAATTTCATGGTTCCGAAAATAAGCTTGGCCTCCAGATGAAGTCAGTAGGAGAAGTCATGGCAATTGGCCGTACATTTTTGGAGGCCCTTCAGAAGGCTTGTCAGTCCATGGAAAATAGTCGGGACGGACTTGGTGCAGATAAAAAAGAATGGATCAGAACACAAGACATCTTAGAAAGATTAGAAGTTGTTGGAGATGATAGAATCTTTAGAGTGAAGGATGCCCTCAGACTCGGTGTGCCAACAAAAACGATTCAAAAACTGACACGAATAGATCCTTGGTATATCAGTCAAATCAAGCGCTTAGTTGATTTTGAAAATCAATTATTAAAATATAATGTGGCAGAAGATTTGCCTGAAGGATTCCTTAGACAATTGAAAGAGGTCGGCTATAGCGATGCGCAGATAGCCTGGACTATGCGGATAAAAGAAGAAGAGGTCAGAACACATCGAAAGAAATTAGGGATTACCCGGACCTACAAAATGGTTGATACATGTGCTGCAGAATTTGAGGCTAAAACGCCATATTTCTATTCTACCTTTGATCAGGAAAATGAGAGCATCCCTTCAGATAAAAAGAAAATTATCGTTTTGGGGTCTGGTCCAAATCGGATAGGCCAAGGCATTGAGTTTGACTATTGTTGTGTCCATGGTCTACTCGCAATCAAGGAAGCAGGGTATGAAGCGATTATGATTAATTGTAATCCTGAAACGGTGTCTACAGATTTCGACATGGCTGATAAGTTGTACTTCGAACCAATATATTGGGAACATATTGAGGAAATCATTGAGCTTGAAAAACCTGACGGAATCATTGTGCAATTAGGCGGACAGACAGCATTAAAGCTTGCTGAGACTTTTCACAAGAAAGGCATTCCAATTATTGGGACTCAATTTCCTTCAATGGATTTGGCAGAAGATAGAGGGTCGTTTTCAGATAAATTAAAGGAATTGGATATTCCATATCCTCGCTATGGAGTTGCTGTCGATGTTGAAGCAGCTCTAGCTGTGGCAAAAGAGGTGAGTTATCCGGTATTGGTGAGACCATCTTATGTACTTGGTGGCCAGCGGATGAGAATTGTCATCAATGACGATGAATTAGAAAAACACGTCTTGACAATTTTCAAGCATATGCCTGATAACAAGGTATTGATTGATCAATTTTTAGAACGTGCAAGAGAGGCTGAGATTGATGCGATATGTGACGGAGAAGAGGTACACATCATGGGAGTGATGGAACATGTCGAGCCAGCAGGTATTCACAGTGGTGATAGTTCTGCCTTATTACCAACCTTCAGTTTGTCAGAAGAGTCGGTAGAGACAATGAAAAAGTATGCGAAGAAGATTGCCTTAGCTCTTCAAATCAAAGGCTTATTGAATATCCAATTTGCCATAGCGATTGATAAAGAGACTAAAGCAGAGACAGTCTATGTCATTGAAGCAAATCCACGTGCATCGCGAACCACACCATTTATTGCAAAAGCCTATCAAGTTCCTTATCTAAATATTGCCACTCAGGTGATGTTGGGCGAAAAGAAATTAAAGGAATTTGATATCATTAAAAAACTAAAGGGATACGCCATCAAAGTTCCTGTATTTTCCTTTGATAAATTTCCAAATGTTGACAAACGTCTTGGACCTGAAATGAAATCGACTGGTGAAGCAATCCGCTTTATTGATGATTTGACAGATCCATTTTTTAGGGAGTTGGATCGGAATCGGTCTATGTATTTGTATCAGTAGAGATAAAGTTCTCAGCCAAAGGCTGATCAGTCTCTGCCTGAAAGTATCAAGTGTAAGTCTGCCCACAAGGCTGAGAGGGCAAAGCCCTTCAGCTCAATGCAATAATTAGGATGGTACTTTAGAAAAAAGGTCTAGGCTAAAAACACCCTGAGCAACGAGCCTTGAGCAAAAGGACTTTGCCCTCTTTGCGTTTGTAAGAACAATCGCTTGACCATACTCTGAATGCAATTTCTCCGATTATAATTCTATTTTAAAATTCTTATCAAGCAGATAACTCCATACTAATATTTAATTTAGATTTACTTCAGGTAATTATGGATCTGATTTAGCTAAGAAGACTATGTATATAAATAAAAAATTCAAGTTATCTGGCCTTTTACGCTTTACAGCATTCCCTACTATTTTATTGATAATTTGGTCTTGTGCTGTATTTGGTTTACATATGATTTTCCATGATAACTGGATTCAAATTCCGTGGTTGCCTATTTCTGTAATCGGTACAGCTGTTGCATTCTATGTAGGATTTAAAAATAATCAGGCATATGATCGACTATGGGAAGCGCGCAAAATCTGGGGCTCAATTGTCAATAGCAG
This sequence comes from uncultured Saprospiraceae bacterium, assembly GCA_964398295.1. GTDB lineage: Bacteria > Bacteroidota > Bacteroidia > Chitinophagales > Saprospiraceae > CALFUK01. The sequence continues at coordinate 7,223 of CAYNMW010000182.1, forward strand.
TAGAGCTTGGGGCAGTGTGATCAAGGCATATCTCTCTAATCAATTTACAACAAAAAACTACAGCACTGAAGAATTAAACGCCCTTAAGAGTAAACTCATTCATCGCCACATTGCGTGGTTGTATGCCCTCAGAAGTCAGCTACTGATTCCTACAAATTGGGAACATATTAGTCAAGGAAGGCTTGGTAGGAAAGCAACAGAAGCACGGATGAAACGATTTGGCGTTGGCTTGATTAATGATCACAATACAGAAGAAATATTAAAAGATAATTTGCCAACCGAAGAATACGAGCGATTGATTGCATATACAAACACTGCTACTCAAATTATTGACCAACAATCGCAAGATCTTGTTCAATTGAGAGAAATGGAAATACTTGATGATTTTCGTCAGATGGAAATGCAAAATCTATTGAACGAATTTTACATTCATCAGGGTAAAGCCGAACGAATTAAAAAGTTTCCTCTTCCACGTCAATATGGAAATGCAAGTGAAGTATTTATAGGCATATTCTTATTTCTTTTGCCTTTCGGAATGATTACTGAATTTCATGAACTAGGTGAAACAGCAGCATATTTATCTATTCCATTTTCTGTTGTCGTAGGATGGTTATTTATCATGATGGAATTGGTAGGAGATTATTCTCAAAATCCATTTGAAGGGCTAGGCAATGACATACCTATGCTTGCGCTTTGTCGGACGATAGAAATTGATCTTAGAGAAATGCTAGGTGAAGCAAACATCCCTGCTAAAATAGAACCAGTTAATGGAATTTTGATGTGACAGACTATTCTATACCTTTCTAATGCAATAATTCTATTTAGATTTCTCCGCAAGGTCGAAATGAAATTGACAGATCTTCTACTAACATTGAGGTCTAAGATTCCTACCGAGAGGTAAAACACCTTCGGCTCAGTAAACGGGACAACATTGAGCAATAGGATTCTGACCCAATGCCATTTAGTTAAGAGAATTTCAAAGCGCCGTTAGGTGTGTCATCTAATTAGCACAGTGCGTAAGCGCCGTGATAATTGATTAAACGGAGTCCA
>CAYNMW010000183.1:0-8264 GCA_964398295.1 uncultured Saprospiraceae bacterium
CTTTTATGGTGAAAAAAATACAACATCCATCACCTCAACGACTTATAATGACTACTATAACTTTTCTTAGAAAAAACAAACTGCCACAACGCATTTCGATTAGCCCGAAAGCCACCTGCAGCACTCAATAAAAAGAATCTCCACATGCGATAAAAACGTTCATTGTACCCTTTTAATTCAGGCCAGCTTTTCTTGAAGTTATCATACCATGCTAAAAGCGTCGTGTCATAGTCTCCACCAAAATTTTGCAAATCTCTTAAATAAAAATAGTGCTCTGAGGATTTAGCTACTTGTTCTAGTGTAGGAAGTTTACCGCCTGGAAAAATGTATTTATCAGTCCAAGGGTCAATAGCAGTTTTTACATGATTGGTGCCAATAGTGTGCAACAAAAATAAACCATTGTCATTAAGGCATCTGCTGGCCATTTTCATATAGGTCTCATAGTTTTTCGGACCTACATGTTCAAACATTCCGACAGATACAATATGGTCAAATTTTTCATCGACATCTCTATAGTCTTGATACCTGAATTCTACATCCAAGTGACCATAGGTTTCTTTTGCTAAGTTTATTTGTTCTTGAGACACGGTGACACCTGTCACTTTAGCACCATATTTTTCAGCAGCGTATCCCGCAAAACTTCCCCAGCCACAGCCTATATCCAAAACTGTCTGTCCTGCTTTCAATCCAATTTTCCTGCAGATCAAATCTAACTTTGCTTCCTGTGCTTCATCCAATGTTTTGGCTTCTCTCCAATACCCACAGGTGTATGTCATGCGCTTATCAAGCATTTTCTCATACATGTCATTTCCTATGTCATAATGATGCTCGCCAATATTAAAGGCTTTGGACTTGCTTTGTCGATTGATGATCCATGCTTTAGCAACGGGTATCAACATTTTAAGTGGTTGTACTTTGGACTCCAAATCTGCACGTAGAATTTTGTCAAACATGACATCCATTTGATCTGATTCCCAATCACCATCCATATAAGACTCTCCGAGGCCCAATGCGCCTTCTGATAAAACTCGATTGTAGAAGCGTTCATTAAGGACTTGCATGTCCCATGGACGATCTCCGTTGATTTTGACATCGGCATGTGCCAATAAGCCGATTATCTTTTCTTTTGCGTTACTCAAGTCACTAATTTTATGATCGAATTAATTGGTTTTTATGGAATGAAAATTAAACTCTTATTCTGTATAAAAATAATTATTTCAATAATAATCTGAGGTCCATATTCAATTGTTTATTGAAATTACCAAGCCATTTTATTTTCGCTATAGTTTTTTAGAATGCTTTCTTTGCGTAAAGTGTATGTTTGCAAATATTCATTTCATTTGTCAACTATATTTTACATAAATCAAGCTGTTCTATTCAGATTCCAGCAAAAAGTATTAGGCCCTTTTTCGTATGATTTTCAACAAAATGTGAATTATGTGATTAGTGGAGATAATGGTGTCGGTAAAACAAGTTTATTGCAAGCCATCAAAGGAACTCTACCGTTGAGATCTGGTAAAATAGAATTTCAAATTGACGATCCAGATGGCATTTATGAGTGGAAACGAAAGAACATTGAATTAGTCTCCTTTGGTGACACCACTCGTGAATTTCTGAATAAGGAAAGATATTATCAACAACGATTTCATGCCTTTGACTCTGATGACCTTATGGTGAAAGAATATTTTCTCAATGTAGGTTATGACCCTGAGAATCTTCATCATCAGTTGATAATAAAGAAGTGCGGAATAGAAGATTTGATGGAATTGGATCGCATAAAACTGTCTAGTGGTCAATCTCGAAAATATTTAATTGCGAAAGCTTTACTGACAGACCCAAAGATTTTACTCCTAGATAACCCTTATGTAGGATTAGATGCTGCGAATAGACAGATGCTGAATGATGTGATAGATGATTTGTCAGGATCAACTGACATGCAGTTTATCATTGCTGGACAGTATACTACTTTGCCTAAAAGTATCGATACCGTTATTGAATTAACCCCAGCAAGTAAGTCCATGGCTTCTTTCGAAATACCGAAGAGCTTGTATAGCTATTTTGAAGATATCTCTCATTGGCCAGCATTCAAAACTGTTTTAGAATTGCGGAATGTAAACGTTGCCTATAATGATGCACACATTCTAAAGGATCTAAATTGGAAAATTGACAAAGGATTTAAATGTTCGATTGTAGGACAAAATGGATCAGGCAAGTCTACATTGATTGGCCTTATTGCAGCTGATCATCCACAAGCATATAAAAATGACATTTCACTATTTGGTAAACGCAGATCGAATCGTGATAGCATTTGGGACATTAAAAGAAATATTGGATTGGTGAGTTCAGAGCTGCACAGCTATTTTCATGATCCCGAATTAAGTTGTTTTTCAATTGTCAAGCAAGGTCTTTATGAAACGATCTATAACAATCCGAATTTTACCAAAAGTCAGGAAAATGCGATTGATGATTTATTTACTTACTTTGAAATTGAAGATATAAAAGAGAAAACATTTCATCATTGCTCAACAGGAGAACAAAGGCTTATATTATTTCTCAGGGCATTGATAAAAAATCCACCATTGTTATTATTAGATGAGCCTTTTCAAACGCTTGATTCGGTACAAGTTTCAAGAGCAAAGATGTTGTTGGAAAAAATATTAACTCAAGAACACACGTTGATTTTCATCACACATTTTAATCATGAGATCCCTGAGTCAATAGACTATACATTAGAGTTGTAAATTATACTAGGTAAGTAATTTATTTTCACTTGTGGCTTTAATTGCTGTTACACTAACAATTAAAATTAGTAATAGCAGAATAATCAAACCCCATTCACCCATTGTTGGAATATCCGCTGCATCCGTATCCATATCTGATCCTGATCCAGAGTCGGCAGCGGAAACATCAATTGAAATTTGAATTTGTAGAGACATAGCTTTGGGCTAAACCAGTGAGTCTCTGCTTAGACCTTTACGTAAGGATGACAATCTGAGTCGTAGGTGTTTCACCTTTCGACTGTATACTCAAAGCTGCAAGATATCTTTAGCAGTTTTCAAATTTTCATTAAATGATTCTGGCTCAACAGGTTTACCCCAGGATGGAATCATGTTATTCATGATTTCTTTCCCCTTATCTGTTTTCAACACTTCTGGGAATGCTTTTTCAATCACCTTCATCATAATATATACAGAGGTAGATGCGCCTGGTGATGCACCCAATAAACAAGTGATGTGTCCACAGGTACTACTCACAATTTCTGTCCCAAATTCTAATTTGCCACCTTCGAATTCATCCTTCTTAATTGTCTGCACTCGTTGTCCTGCGACTAAAATTTCCCAATCTTCATTTTTTGCATCTTTCATAAACAAACGCAGTGAATCCATGCGATCTTCGAATGACATGCTTACTTGATCAATGAGGTATTTAGTCAAGGGTAGATTGTGCCAAAATACTCCCCACATTGATCGTAGGTTTTTAAAACTTAAAGAATCAAGTAAATCTAGATTGCTACCTTTTTTAAGAAATTTTGTACTGAAGCCAGCGAAGGGGCCGAATAACAATTCTCGTTTGCCATCGATAAACCGCGTGTCAAGATGTGGGGTAGACATTGGCGGTGAACCTATAGCTGCTTTGCTATACACTTTAGCATTGTGTCTTTTGATGACCTCTTCATTTTTGCAGACCAACCATTCACCGCTCACTGGGAATCCACCATAGCCATCCTTTTCTGGAATTTCTACTTTTTCTAGTAAAAGCAAACTTCCACCTCCAGCTCCGATGAAGACATGTTCCGCTTTTAAAACAGTCTTTTCACCAGTTTTTACATCCTTCAAGAAGGCACACCAATCTTTTTCATCTGCATTGGGGTCGACGTCAATGACTTCGGTATTGCACTGTACTTTTGTATCGTATTGGGTTTCTAGTATGTGGAAAAGATGCTTGGTGAGCTGACCAAAATTCATTTCGGTTCCTCTGTCAATTCTTGAAGATGCCATCACTTCATTTTCGTCTCGATCAGTCATGATGAGCGGAAACCATTCTTTCATTTTCTCCATGTCTTTAGTGAATTCAATGGTATCAAACATGAAGTGATCTTTCATAGCGTGATACCTTTTCTCCAGAAAGTTAACATTCTCCTCACCATGAACCCAGCTATGATGCGGGACATGGGTGATAAATGATTTAGGGTCTTCAATGTGTTTTTCCTTCACTAGAAAAGACCAGAATTGTTTTGACACCTCAAACTGTTGACAGATTTTTATTGCTTTCGAAATATCAATATTCCCACTGTTATCTTGTGGAGTATAATTTAATTCGCAAAGTGCAGAATGTCCAGTACCTGCATTGTTCCATGCTGCTGAACTCTCCAATGCAACTTGATCCAAACGTTCTAGGATTAGTATACTTAAATCAGGCTTGAGGTTTTTGAGTAGCACAGCTAAAGTTGCGCTCATGATGCCTCCACCTACACATATCAGATCATATCGCTTATGTCCCATGGTTTGATTTCTTTGTTACTTTCAACGAATTTACTATAAAAACTAATCTCTAGACCGCGCTCAAGATGACTATTTATTGGATGCTTAAGTTGGACACATAACTTCAAACATTATACTTCGCTTTTAAGGCTTGTATTTGGCACGAATCACTGGTAATGCATTTCCTGACTTTACGATAGCTGTGTGTATTTACCTAATTGCCGTCGAAAGGTGAGACACCTTTGACTCAAGAATTTAATGACTATCATGATTTTGTTAAAGTTGAAGTTGAAGTTTTCCCTTTTTGACATTTTGACCCTTTTGAACCTTTTGAGTAAGTCTACCGTCAAGAGGTGCGACTCAATAAGCTTAGCAGGCATAACCGTCAAAAGCCCTATCTTAACTAAATGAAAGACCGTAGACAATTCATTCAAGCCATAGGTATTGGGTTAACGCTTCCATACACGAACTTTGCTCATCAAGACACAGTCCAAGGTAAAGAAATTGTCGATTTACATCTTCGATCCGCAGACAATTCTGAATCCTTCTGGGCCCTTGTCAAATCACAGTTCAGCTTTGCTCCTCAATTGCGTTATTTCAATAATGCATCACTTGGAGCTTGTCCCTTATCGGTACAACATGCTACGAACAATGCTAGGAATACGTTAGATGGCTTTCCATCCAAATACATGTGGGGTGGTTGGGATGAAGAAAAAGAAATGGTAAGAGAAAAGGTCGCCAAGCTATTGTCCGTCTCAGCAGAAGAGATAGCGTTGATTCACAACACGACGGAGGGCATGAACTTGATGGCAAGAAGTTTTAATCTGAAACCTGGCGATGAAATCATCTTAGCAGATCACGAACATAACTCTGGTCGAATCTGTTGGGAGGTATTTCAAGAAAATAGAGGTGTCAAGATCGTACGTCCTGTATTGCCCATACTTCCTAAGCGCGAAGAGGAGATAGTGGAGCAGTATAGAAAAGCCATTACACCAAGAACCAAGATCATATCAATGTGTCACATTGTCAATACGAATGGCATGATCCTGCCAGTAAAAGCCATTTCTGAGATGGCACATGAGCGAGGTGTTTTGGTCTGTGTAGATGGTGCACAATCTGCTGGGATGATTGACATAGACCTTCATGATTTGGCTTGTGACTTCTATACGACAAGCGCCCACAAATGGCTATTTGCTCCAAAGGGTATTGGCATTCTTTATGCAAAGGAGTTGAGTCAAAAGTTATTGCAACCGCTCATCGTATGTCGTGGCCATAACGATGAAAGTATCCGAAGATTAGAGAATTACAATACCAGAAATTTGCCAGAATTATTGGGCCTTGGAGCTGCAGTCGATTTCATTAATCAGATCGGCATCCAAAAAATTGAACGACGATCCTATGAGCTGAAAGATTATTTTCGCCAACAAATCGGAAGTCATCCTGCATTCAAATTAAAGTCGCCAGGTCCAGATAAGTTGTCTGCAGCCATCCAAGTAGTAGAAGTGCTAAATAAAGACGTCAATGATGCCAAGGACTTTTTGTTTGACCATCATCATATTGACTGTCGGCCGATGAGGAATTTTGATTTGAATGCGTTGCGGTTTTCATTTGCTGTATATATTACTAAAGAAGATATTGATGAGTTAGTTGGAACTTTGATAGAATTTAGTGAATTGTGAAAGAGGGTAGAGTTGGTTGTTAAGTGTAATTGATATGTTATGAAAAAAAAGAGGCCGTCCTTGGGTGGACAACCTCTTTAATACAATTAATTAGGGGTTATTTGAGTGAAATATAAAATGTTAATAATTAGCACCTGCTTACTGGCAGGCAGGTTCAACATTAAGCACTGCCTACCTGAAAGCATGTTCAACATTAATTTCTAGGATCGCCAATTTGTGAACCAATGACACTTGCATCGGGTTGTGAAATCACTGGGCAATTGATAATCGCACCAGTTGCAGTTAACAAATTAGATAAGGTATTTGCTAATGGACTAGGATTTGCATTTCCTCTGAAAGGAATAAGCGTACCATCTGCTAACAACTCATTAATCTGGTCAAAACTTCTTAAGATAGGTCTCTCATCTTCTGGCACTGTGAATTCAGTTACATGTGCATCCCACATTGGAGCATACTGTATATTGCTCGGATCAATAGGGAATGTATTTGTAGGATCTTGTACCTGACGATCACTTTCTGATGCCGTATTCAGTCCTTGTACACCGAAGCCGTCTCCATTATCAAAGGTTCTACCATTTGCAGTAGGACTAAACGGTAACATAGAGCCACCAGGGAATAATCCGAATTGCGGTAGGTTAGCAAGTTTTGGTGCAAAAACACCTAACTCTATTGCTGAAGGAGCAGGATCAGAAGTATCCGTTACTATATGGAAATAGTATGGACGCTCATCATGCCATCCATCAAGCAATTGCATGACTACTGAAGCTTGTGAGATAGAATAGTTAGGATTGTCAAGATCATCTTCTTGAGCAGGACCATTGCCACTTGGATGTGGAATTCTGTCATGGATACCAGAACTATTTCCGACGATCTGTGCATTGATTACAATATTAGAATTAGGCAGTACGACATAGGAAGACCAGTCTGGACCTGCTATAGCACCTGCATTAGATTCTTGTGGTGGAAATCCTCTTAATAGGCCATCATCAGATGTGCCACTAGCAATAAGGCTTCTACTTGGAGAAAAGTCTACCCAACTTTCAAATATAAGTCTGCCATCTTCTGACCATTGTGAAGTAGATTCTCCACCAGAACCAATCGAGGCAGCCATTCTAGGTGCAAAAATAACACCTAGCTCTCTAGCGACATCTGCATCAGATGCTTCGGTGATGATATAATAACTTTCTCTTACACTACCATCAGGTAAGGTTTCCCATCCTTGAAACATAGGAAAACGTACCGTAGGCCCAGCAGGAACAACAGCTCTGTCTATTCTGAAATCGATACCAAGTACACTAGGGATAAATACATTTTGTGCGTCGGTAAAACTAAGTGCAGGATTATCTGCATTGTATGGGGTTCCTCCGTCTGCTTCGATACTATTTAGAAGCAAGTCAGTTGCAGTTGGAGTTTCAGTAGGTGGTGTTGGCGTTACTGCAATATCATCTTCACTACATGAAATGATGAACAAAACGACTAGTGATAAAAAAAACGATTTTACTTTGTACATGATGTTTTAATTTAAATGTTTAAGATCATAGATATTTAAAAATGCGTGTTCGTATATACACCAGTTAAATCGTTTTTATCCAATGTTTAGTTGTGTATATATTTTGTGATAGTGAGTAGATGAAAAGCTGAGGACATCAAACAAATATTTTTGCAGTTTCCTTAAACAATTTGTGTCAACAACATTTTTTTTGCGCCAAAATTTCGAAAGTCAAATTCTCAAAATGCTTTAAACGCTAGGTTCTTAGATTTATAGACAATTCTATTTTGCTCTCCATCAAAAGGTTTGTGAATGGAGAAGTATATCCTGGAAGACAATTCTTTTAAATATAAAAATGTGGGATAATGACTAATTTTTGATTTTAATATTTCCTTAAGCGTCTCTAGTTGAAACGTTAGGCAGGATTTTTAATCAGTATATAATAAGGAGTGTATGGGCGGGGTAGAGCATTCTACAAATGAAAACCTGTCAGCAGATAGAAAAACAATAAGCACTGACCAAAAACAACTGCAAATTTACAAACAGTGGAATAAAAAAGAGGATTGTTCTGATAAGTCAAGATTGTCAATGTGACGAATGAGCAAAAAGCACCAG
>CAYNMW010000184.1:0-2463 GCA_964398295.1 uncultured Saprospiraceae bacterium
TCGAACCCGCACGCACGTGAATGCACTGGATTTTGAATCCAGCGTGTCTACCAATTCCACCACTCCGGCATAGAGTGTTTGAGTATATAGTGATGCCAAAATTAAGATAAAATTCTAACAATCGTAGAAATCTAAATTAGTTATAACTCCTTTGTTGTATTTATATTGATTCAGCCGATCAATTCATATAAGAGCTGTGAAAAGATTGTGTTTTATCCCTTTTTGGAACAAAGACAATTTTAGGCTAAAGCATACTTTGCAGGTTCTTTCTCAAACGAAACCTTACAGCCATCACAGCAAAAATAGTAGTCTGTTTCTTTATACTTAATGACGTGTTTAGCTGTACTTTTTTGAACAGGAATTTGACACACTGGGTTGATGAAATAATGTTCATTATTCAAAGTGATCTGTTCTTTATTCTCCAAGTTTACTTGACTTGATTCATCAGCTTGTCTATAGTGCTGTATGATCTCAGCTAAAATACTGATTGCTACCTCATCGGGCATTTTAGCTCCAATATCAAGACCTGCCGGTGTTTTTATTGTTTTCAGTTGATCAAATGTAGCTCCCATTGCTCTTACCTCATTGTATATCGCATTTGCTTTTTTCCGACTTGCCACAAAGGACAAATAACTACTCCCAATAGAAATTGCTTTTTGTAATGCTTCTGCATCACCCTCACCCTGTGTACACACGACTATATAGGAGGAAGGTTTGATCTGGTTGATATCCAACTCTTTAATGCCAATCACATTATCAGCTTCTGGGAAAACATGTTTATCAGCAGTACTCATCACTACATCTATATGGTAATCAACCGCCTTTGCAACTTTGGCTAAAGATTTGGCGATATGAGACGTCCCAAAAATAACGAGGTGCGGTTTGGGTAAAACAGGCTCAATATATACCTCTACCTCTCCTCCACTTTGACAAGTCATTGCATATACTTTCGTGCGTCCATCTGTTCCTTCTACCTTACTTGGTGTGATGGATACGAACCTCGGCTTTCGTTCTTTTATGGATAAAAGGGCTTCTTTTAAGACTATACCTCTGGTACAGCCTCCACCAATCCAACCATGAATGTGTCCATCTGCTGTTATAATTGCTTTATCTCCTGGCTTTCCTGAAGATGGTATCTTTCGGCGCACAATGATAGCAATGGCGTAAGCATCCTTACTATATTTAAATTCATTCAGTTTATCAATAAAAGTACTATGCATCTTGTAGTATTTTTTCTAAAGTAAGTAGACTGTCAAAATTGTGCGCAGACCCAAAATGATGTAACGATGGCAATGCTGCTTTCATTCCCATTTGTATGGGTTCATAACCTTGCATTCCCTTGAGTGGATTTAGCCATATCAATTTTTTAGTCCGCAATTTAATTTGCTGCATAGCAGCATCTAATACTTCTGGTTCTCCTGTATCCAATCCATCACTGAGCACAATCGTCATGGTTTTACCGTTTAAATATCGCTTGGCATAATTGTCATTAAAATCTTTTAAGCATTCTCCAATTTTTGTTCCGCTTGACCAATGCTTTGCATGTTGTGAAACCATAGCTAATGCGACTGCAATGCTTTTATCAGAAATATAATCGGTGATCCGCAACAATTTGGTACTAAAAGTGAACACTTCTATCTGTTTAAAGTTGGAACGCAGAGCCCATAAGAATTTTAAAAGATAAAATGAGTATTTATCCATAGACCCACTGACATCCAACAAGATCAGTAAACGAAATTTGTCCTTTTTCTTATCCTTCTTTGTGAGCTTTATAATGTTACCACCATTTTGGATATTGGAGCGAATAGAATTGGCAATATCAATTTGACCTTGATTCGATTTTTTCTTTCTTCGTTTAAGCCGCTGACTCATTTCTTTGACCAATTGCTCAGATAAATCGTCGAGTAAGGTAGATTGAAATGTTGTGAGATGAGCGAAATCAGTGCGTTTTAAGGTCTCCTTTGTGTTAGCTCCTGTAGTGGTTTTCGCTTCTGTTCCTTCTTCATCATCACTATCAGTTTCACCTTTGCCAAGCATGACAGCAGTGTTTACACTATTGGTTTGAATATTAGTCTTGTTTTTATTGGTTCTTTTGTCTCGAATAGCTGTTCCTTTTTGTTTCCAAAATCGAGTATATAGTTTGTTGAAAAATTCTCGATCTTCCTGTTCTTGACAAAATAAACTAGCGAGAGCATATTCGAAAAGTACTTTATCTGGCCATAAACCAATTAAAGCACTTTCGAAGCTATCTTTTGTACATTGAATACCCATTTGAAAACCATTATGTCTCGCAAGCTGAGCAAAGCCAATAAAGGCATCTGCAAAGCTAGAATATTGGGTATAATGGGGACTCATTTAAAATTTCAACTATAATAGTGCTACTTGAAAAAGAACTTATCGCCACGAATATAAGATGAATGTTGGAGTGAAACACTGCATTCCAATGGACTATGTCTACCCGGT
>CAYNMW010000184.1:2563-8190 GCA_964398295.1 uncultured Saprospiraceae bacterium
AGATTTGATTTAAAATATAAAAAAGGTCATCCAGATTTTTTCTGAATGACCTTTAAAAGATCTACCAATAGGCTATATCTTTTGGATCAGTATATAATTAATTCGTTTATATTGGACAGATAATGGTCTAGAACGAGAGGGGGATAAAATTGGTTAATAGACTCAGTTCATAGAAACAAACTAAGTCTATTAACCAATGCTCCACTACTAGAGTGGATTTATTTATTCGTTAATGACAATCATCTTTTTCGTTGCAGACTGATTACCACTTTCAATTGTGTAGTAATAAATGCCTGTTGTAAGATTAACATCATCTTTGGTCAACCTAAGTTGATTAAAGCCTTTGTTGAATTGATTCGTTTGTGTTGAAACGATCTTACCTTCAGCATTTGCAATCTGAATCGTCGTGTTTGCTGTTTCAGGGAGAACAAATCCGATAACTGTTTGATCGTTAAATGGATTAGGCTCATTCTGAAGAACAGTAAACGATGCTTCTATTTCTGTCGTAAATTCTAGACCAGCATTGTATACATCAAGACTTGTATTCTTATACATTTCTGATGAAGTGATGGCAGAATTAACTGATATTGCGTCACTCAAATTCACACCTTGTGAAGCTCTAAAGACTAGAGTGAATAATGTTTCACTTGTCGTAATTGCTTCAGATGATTCCCATGACATGGTCAATGTATTGCCAAAATCAGCAAGATTGTTTTCAGATATATCTAGTATACCTGATTCAATACTAACAAAGGTTAGTCCATCCAAATTCATGGTAGTCTGGAATCCATACACATTGTTGAAATGCTTAGATGTAACAGGTACTGCGATCAACTGATTTGCTTCAACAAATTCATCAGCCAATACAAAATTTGTCAGACCAGCAGATCTTACTTCTGCAGTCTGTAACCTGTTGGCTACAACATTACCATTTACATCACCGACTTTTACTCCGATGAAATCTTCTTCAATCAGATCATTACTTAGATCATTAATTGAAATGATCTCTGTAAATGGCCATGGATTTTCGACATCAAATATTGTCTCAGATGCAGCAACAAATCTCCAACTTGAATTATTGTTGAAGTCTGTTTGTACACCAAGAATCAACTTTCGTAATTCAATCAAATCAAGTGCACTGATTTTACCATCATTGTTGGCATCGGCAGCAATTGAAGTGTAAGCAGAATTGAAAGCATCCAAGCCTAAAATGTGCTTCTGTATCAATACCAAATCAAGTGTACTGACACCATTTAAGAAGTCATCATTCTTTTCAGCTGCGACTTCATAGTTGAAACCGCTTGGATTAGATGCAAATGCATATTGACCATTATTACCAGTCGTCAAACTAAACGGATATTCCTGCTGAGTGCTTGAGCTAACTGTAGCCACCACACCATTAATCATATCACCAGTTTCTGTCTGTATAGATCCTGCAATGATGTTACCAGAAGCCTCTTCTCCTGGGTTACATTCACCGCCAACAAGAACACCAACCTGACAGAAATCACCTAAACCATTTGCATCCCATACCCAAATATTGAATTCAACAAAATTGCTGACATCATCGCATCTCAAAGTGAAATTCATTTGTTCTTCGAACTCATCTGTACCAGGACGTGCTGGCTCTGTGCCTGCAAGTACTATGGTAAAATCAAGATCAGTACAGTTATCAAAACTTCCCAGGTCAAAATCTGAAGCCCAAATTTGAACTTCACCTCTTGATTCCATAAAGGCAGTAGTCACACCTGATACACACAATGGTGTCGGAGGTACATCATCGCCAAATGTTACAGTAGTTTCTGCAGTAGTAGAATTACCACAACCGTCAGATGCTATCCAAACTATTCTGTGCATATCGCCAGGCGAACCTTCACCTGTACCCATTTCTACAGTTTCACCAGTAGCATTTCTAGTTGCTGCAAGTTCTCCGTTTTCAAATCTGTTAATCGTCCAGTTCAAAAATTCAGCTCCAGACTCTTCGCCATCGCAAAAATCAGTTGCAGAAGCAGTTACAGTTCCAGATCCTGTACAAGTCGTATCGTCTTCTTTAGATGTTGCACCACCTGCTGTAGACTGTTGGAATGTCTCTGGAGCTAAAATAACCGGATCACTATCATCTACAACTACGATCACTTGATCGAATGTATAGAATCCATCTTGATCTACTTGCTGATATCTAAAATAGAATGGTCCAATTTGAGCTTCTTCACAACCAAAACAAGACGGATCAGTCCAGTCAGTAACTGGTTCGAAGACATCATTGTCTGTATCATTCGCATCATCAACTGGGTCACCACCATTTGGATCCCAAGTACACCAATCAATTACAGTCCATCTTTTAATTATTTTCAGACATGCATCTGAAGCGACAACTGTCTCTTCTTCTACACTAAATCCGATCAACCCACAAGGAGTATCACACCACACAGGTACATCTGTAAGCTCTGCGCTAGAGCACGCAAAGACATCACCCATAGGTACTGGTTCTCCATTAAATTCTTGGAATACACCATCATCATCACATTCCAGATTAACACCTTCAAGAATTTCTCCGGTATGGTGTATAGGCCATTTTATTGTAAATGGATCGAATGCTCTACCTTCAGCAGGCAAAATGGTAATTCTCTGTTCACAATATGCATCACCCTGAGTCAAGTCTCCACTTGCATCACGGTCAATCCACCACTCTCTTATTACTGTACCTGTACCACATCCAGTTTCATTTACTGTTTCGCTGAGCATATCAGGTGAACCACCTTCACAAACTGCAGCAATTGTACTAGCAGAACTGAGTTCATCTAAATCTGCTAAACAATCAATGGTCAGATCTTCACATGCAAGTGAAACTGCAGACTTATCGACTACTAATGCTTCTACCATACAGGTATTTTTATTACCAGAAGCGTCAACAACAAGGATAGCAACCATAACTCGTTGGCCAGCATCCATACAACAGAATTGAACAAACTCACCAAACTCATCCATTTCTGGAGTTGCGCCTACATCGATACATTGTCCAAATTTATCATACTCAAGACAAACCTCATCTCCGCCTTCACACTCATCTCCACAACAACCGGTTAATCTTGCAGCAAATACTTTTACATCACCACATCCAGCATCATGAGAACCAGCATCAAAGTCTTCAGCAAATATTTTTGCTTCTCCACCTGTAGTTAGTGTCACTGTTATATTTTCATGACAAACTGGTACTGGTGCTACACCATCAAATACAGTCAAATTGAATGTATCCCGCGCAACATTGAAACAGTCATCTGCTACTTCTACTATAATTTCTATATCGTCAGCAGGTTCAAGATCAACGATAAAACCTGACTCTTTATCAAATCTACCAGCTGATACATCAACGTCAAAGCTTATTGTAGTCCCTTCACAACCATCTACTGCTTCAGGTAAATTCAACGCATATTTAGCTGTACATACCCAAGGATCAATACTTACCGCTGCGTCTACCAAATTAGGTATAACAGGTGCTTCTGTATCAATAACTTCTATAAATTGGCTACCTAAAATGACGCTTCCAATTGTTGCATCGCACCAATCTAACGCTTGCCAGTTTCTAATGATTTTAAATCCACTTCCACAAGCCTCAAAAGGGCCTTGATCTGAAAAAGAGACAACCAGATTACAAAATCTACCACTTTCAATTGTTACAATAGCATCCGTAGTTGCTATGTCACAGGTAGAACTTCCTGGGGCAATCGCTCCGTTTCCTTTAAATTGAGCAGGAGAGGTAATTGTTACTGGATCACCATCAGCATTGGCAAGAATAAAATCAGTACCATCGCCCAAGCACTCACCATCAGCATCCAACACAATGATGTCACCATCAGTTGCAAGTGTTACTGTCTCACAGAATACAGAATCTCGTACTTCCTTTTGGACAACAGGTAATAATACCCAAACGACATCATCGGGAATCCCATCTTTATCAGAATCAATGTCGACTTCTACTAACTGCTCAATTGTATCTACAACGATTTCGAAATGATCTACACCACATATTTCTACCTGGTTTGGAACTCTCGAATGTTCATCAAAGAAGAATGGATACGCTAATGTGCCACTTCCAGTTTCTGAAAATATATCCTGAGGCAATGCTTCCTGATTGACAGACCCACAGTCTAAAATAACTGGGCCGTTAGGAGCATTTAGGATATTGTGATTAAGCTTTTGTGTAATAAATCCTTGTTCTAATAACAAGACATTCTCTGTCTGATCATGGATATTTACTTTTGCAAAATATTGAACAGTAGTAATCGATTCACAAGCATCTCCTTCTGAATCTTCAATTACTCGAATGTCACCTTCAATGTTTGCAAAACAGCCAGAATCCACCATTTCGATGATTTCTTCAACTGTAATGAATCCTTCTGGAAAGCTTCGTGATTCTCCTTCGCTACACCATACAATACATGGCGTACAAGGTGGAACTTCTACGGTTACTTTACAGACTGCACTAGAAGGAACGGCGATACCAAGTGGATCACCAAGACTTGGGACCACAGTTACTGTAATGGTACCAGCTAAGTCATCGACAACATTACACGTGGCAGTACACCACCCATCATCACTCGTACCTAACACACCATCATCACCAGCAGAACATGCATAGAACAAGTCACCACTACTGGTAACAGTAGCAGGTATCTGACAAGTTGGATCAATAATAGGGTAGGTAAATGTTGCAGAGCCATTAGCAAAGAGACTATCATAGCTAATTACTTCTTCAACAAGAGCTCCAGGTGTGATTTCACATGGACTGTCTAAAGAAGGCAGCTGATTGATTTCTAAACTAGCTTCTCCCCAACAAGAGTTACCATCACATTCACTAACAATAGTGAAATTAATGGTTTCACCCACGAAAGGTGCCCAATTGAATGGAGTCCCATCTTCATTGAAGAATAATCCACTCATACCATCATTAAGGGCAAGAACGGTTTGACCATCTTCCCCTGTTACAAAAAGTTTAAACGCACCGGAAAAACTACCTTCTAGTAGCATGTCCACGGTGACTCCCGAACACGTATTGTCCAGAGAAATCTGAACATTATCATTACAAGCAATTGCTGGGCAATTAGTTGCAGTACCTTGTGCAAATGAAAACATCGCACTAGCAATAAACACTAAAATAAAACAGGTCTTGGGCATAAATTTCATGAGATAAAATTTAATTATGTAAATAACAAACTCGAGATTGCCTCCATCTGAGAATGCCGAATATAAATTCTGTTAATTGTCGATAATTACTAACAAAATTGGAGGTCAGTTTTTCTGAAAGCCTATTGAGAGGGGAACTAATGGGCTTCCAAAACCATGTTTATGCAAGAACGATTCCTAATTGTGCCAAATCGAGTTCTTATTTAAAAAATACAAGACTTGTGGTAGAGATGTTATGATGAAAGTTTATATATACTTTTTATTTATATGTAACTGATTCTTAAGTCCAAGGTACTTCTCAGCCAAAGGCTGATCGACCTTTGGTCGGAGTGCCTTGTGTTTAAATGAGACCTCTCGTATCAAGACAACAAGTGGTTGAAACCCAATGTCATTTAGTTAAGAGAATTACAAAGCGCCACTAGGTGCGAAATATTTGTAGCACG
>CAYNMW010000185.1:0-8187 GCA_964398295.1 uncultured Saprospiraceae bacterium
GATAATTTTTTTAGACATTTTATCTTCAGTGGTGAATTCCTGATTGGTCAAAATGAAAACGTTATGATTCGTTTAGGCTACAATCATCTGAGGAGAAAAGAACTATCCGTTTCAGAATTTCGATCACTTGGTGGACTTTCTTTCGGAATTGGTTGGCAGATTCGTAAATTCAGATTTGATTATGGTGTTGGGTATTACCATCTGGCTGGTGCAACCAATCATTTATCTTTAGCCATCAACTTATCTTCTTTTGGTAAAAAAATCTAGTAAGCAACTCTTTTTATTCTACATCCTACTTCTAGGTTTGTTTTCCTCTTGTGCTTCAAATCGACAGCTCGTTTCAACTAATCGTGCCGATAACCTTTCACTACAAATGGAGCAGCAGTTTAGTGCATACACTACTCAAAACCAATTGTTGTCAGGCTTAGTAGTCAAGGATATTCACAGCGGGGAAATTATCTTCCAGCAAAATGAGGATAAGTATTTCACGCCTGCTTCTAATACCAAACTGTTTACTCTATTGGCAAGTAAGTCTGCCCTGGGTGATTCCATTCCTGCACTTGCTTATGCGTATGCACCTGATGGCTTGGTCATAAAAGGAACAGGCGATCCAAGTTTTTTGACTAAAAATGATGTCGATAGTATTGCATATCATTTCATCAATCAAGTCAAGGACTCCATCATATTTGTTCAAATGAGTAAGCAGGATAGGTATGGGGCTGGTTGGGCTTGGGACGATTACAAGTATAGTTATCAAAAGGAAATCAATGCACTACCTATTTATGGTAATGCTATGACAATTTCTATAGATTCAGTTGGAAAATATGATATGCATCCGAAGTATATGGACAAGTACATTTCATTTGATCTAGATGCAAAATCTTTCATCAAAAGAGAAGAAAGTACAAATCATACAAGCGTCAATATGCGCAAGATTCCTACATTCTCTAAAAACTATGAAGTCCCAATTTATCAAATAGACTCTTTGCTTCTGAATTTGTTACAACACACATTCCCAGAAAAACGATTTTTGAGTAGCACCAATTCCATTCAACAATGGAACATATTGTATCACACCAATAGTGATTCCTTATATAAGGACTTAATGCTGGACAGTGATAATTTTGTAGCAGAACAATTGATCTTACTTAATGCCATTCCACTTGGATTATCAGATGCATCACAACAAACGATCATCAAAGAAATCTTGAATGGGCCTCTATACCAATTACAAGATAATCCTCGTTGGGTGGACGGCTCCGGATTATCCAGATACAATCTGTTTACGCCAAGATCTATGGTCTGGACCTTAGAAGAATTGTATCATGAAAACATAACTGCAGAACAAATCCGATTATGGTTTCCATCCAAAGCAGCTGAAGGTACTCTTCCAACAAGTTTGCAGCTTGACGGCTTATATGCCAAAACAGGAACATTGAGTAATAACTTTAATCTTAGTGGTTATCTATTTACGAAGGGACAACGAACTTTGGTTTTTAGTTGGATGAACAATCACTTTGTGAAAAGCAAATCCACTATCTCAAAAGAGATGAGTGAATTGCTATTGTTTCTTTATGAGAATTGGTGATAAAGGCTAACTTCAGTTATTCCGAATCAAGTAGTTCTTGTATCCTTTCAAATTTTTCTGAACCTTCTAATTCCTTTTTCTTCTTATTCCATTTATCTGTTTGCTCTTTCAGTTTTCTTTCGCGTTTTAAATACTCTTTTAGCGTAAATTCTGATTTTACAAATCTAGTAGATTCTTGCCCTGTATCTGCATTATATATTACGATTGTATCAGTAACAGTAATTAAATCATCACTGTGATTTTCATGAATTCTACCATTACCAATTGACAATTCTTGATATTCTTCGGGAGACAAATAATTCTTAACAATACGTACTTCTTCTTCTAAGGTCTTGTCATTGAAAATAACGATGGTGTCTGTAACAACAATTTCGCCAAGTTCATTTAATTCCAAATTTTGAAATTCCGTAGTTTCATTAACAGGGGCGATTTTGGTCGTTTTCTCACAAGCAATAAAAAAGCTGAGACAAAACATAACAGGGATAAGCATAAAAAACACTGACTTCGTTGATTCTTTTTTGTTGTGCAACATATGTAATCTATTTTTTATAAGTGAATGAAATGGGTTTACAGTGGAAAGAGAATGTTGTTGGTTGAGAACGGATTTCACCAAAAAATCTAAATAAGTGTTTTTACCATATTTATGGACAACAGTCTCGTCTGCTAAATACTCATGATTAGCGTGAAGCTGAGAACGCAAAAAGTAAAGACCTGGATTAAACCAAAAAATAGCTTTTACAATTTCCATGAAGACCTTATCATAGCTATGTTTCTGTTGAATATGTCCTAGTTCATGATTGAGTTCATATTCACTAATTGGCTGATCTTTTTCGACAATGATATAGTTGAAAAAAGAACACAGTGGAAAAGCACCTTGGATTTTGGCTAACACATAGTTGGGCTGTGCTTCTAATTCAGCCAAACTGATCAGCTTTCGAATTTGAAATACTTCTTTAAAAAAGACGTAAAGTCCTGAAATTAGCCCAATGAAATAGATTGCCAATAAGCAATGCTGCCATGTTAAGGTATAACCAGTTGTCTCGTTTGCATTTGTTGTGTTGTTAAATTGACCTTGTTGTACATAAATCACTTCTTCTAAAGGGATATGAATAAGTGGAATTAACAAACTCAGAAGTAAACTGATAAGGATATAATATCTATTCCATTTATAAAATGATTTTCCATGGAGTGCCAAATAATAAAATAAAGCGAATGAGATAATACATAAATTGCTTTCTAATAAATAGGGGATCATTTGTCTTGATTTAAATCTTTTAAAATACTTTCAATTTCTGCTTGAGTCAGTTTTTCTTCTTTGATGAAATAACTCAACAGGCTCTTTTTTGACCCCCCAAAAAAATCATTCTTGAGATTCTTAATAAGAGTCTTTTGGTAATTGTCTTTTGAGATGATTGGATAATATTGATTGGATTTTCCAAAGGTCTTATATCCAAGAAACCCTAATTTTTCCAATTTTCTTATAGTTGATAGAAGCGTATTGTATGGAGGTTTAGGCTCAGGTATTTCATCTGTAATTTCTTTCATAAAGGCTTTGCCGAGTCTCCATATGATCTGCATAATGCCTTCTTCCTTGTCGCTGAGTTTTTGCATAAAATGTAATTATCGTTGTTATAACGAAAGCATCGTTATAAATAGTATAAATCGAATTTTTTTATTCTAACTTGAAAAAGTCTGTATAAAGAGGTAACTATTTTTTGTGAGTAGACACTCCTATATAAATACTGCTTCCAATGAAACTACTAACCACAAGAGAAATTGAAGTTCTTAGCATGGTCTCGCACGAATATTCATCTCAAGAGATCGCGAACAAATTGTATGTTAGTCATCACACTGTCTTGTCCCACCGTAAAAATTTACTGCTAAAGCTTAATGTCAGAAACACAGCTGGTTTGATTCGGAAAGGCTTTGAACTTGGCTACCTAAAGGTACTCTCAAGTATGCCAGCATAAGGTGTGGTTTGATAAATTAGCCTCCAATTTAATTGCAACTTGTTGTTAATCAATGATTTACAACCAAGACACTTGACTTTTTGCTCGTTTTTTATGTATATTTGCATTTCTGTTTAGAAAATAACATCATTTTTATGAGGAAAAAGAACTTTGACTACGCTAAAGACAAGTATTATTTTAACATTAAAACGAGTTCTCAAAGCGCGATAACCATCAACAGGACTGATAAAAGAGAAGCTATGTTGACTTTCATGGGCTATCAGAAAGCGAAAAAAAATGTTGAATGGTTAGGGAAATGGGATGGAAAGAAGTTTACAGAAGACAACTTTGAAAAGATTAAACAAAACTAGGCAGCATTAGCCAATATTTTTACAATTTTCACGCTTCAGTAATGCTACAATGAAGCTAAGATTGCTTTTTATATTGACATGTTGTCTCACAGGATTGACATCTACTACTGCTCAATGTCCTGATCCTACATTTGGAATAATTGATACGTTTTGTCAAGGCACACGTTATTTTTTCGGTGACACAATTATAAGGGACCCAGGATTCTATACACAGGAATTCGTAGATATCAATAACTGTGACAGTATTGTTAATCTTGATTTAAGAGAAACACCGAATGTTACCTTCTTCATAGATATAGACACACTTGCCCCATCATGTCTAGGAGATAGCCTTGGAGGGTTTATGATTGATGTAGAAAATGCTGTTGAGCCTATTGATTATGGCTTATTTGAAGGGTTCTTTGCATTCAATCAAATCACTCTGCCTCTTGCAAATCCACAACGGTCCAATGTCTTTGAAGACCTCCCCTTCGGCAGATATACTGTAGTCATCATTGATCGATTTGGTTGTGGTGGCCTCCAAAACATAAACCTTACTCTCCAGGCACTGGAAGGACCTACCATCATCGATACACTATGCAATGGCTCAACGCTTAACATTGGCAACCAAGTCATTACTGAAGCCGGAATCTACTTTGACACATTGGTTGGATCACAAGGTTGTGATAGTATTGTAACAATCGATCTTCGAGTGCCAGATTTAAATACGAATATCGATTTTGATCTTGTAGGAATGCCGCCAGGATGCATGTCGGACTCTTTAGGATCGATAGAAATATCCAATGTTAGTGGCGACGCACCTCCATTCAGTCAATTCATAAATGGAGAATCTTTCGCGGGCTTAGAGACAGATCTGGAAGCTGGTATATATGAAATCATTGTCGAAGACCGATTCCTTTGCGCTGACAGTCAAAATATTGAATTGACACCTCCTCCTCAATTTTTTGATCTCAGCATATCAGAGCCTCAACCAATACAACAAGGTGAGTCAATCCCAGTCACGATACAATCAACTGCTGAAATTACTGGTATATCCTGGAACCAGTTACCAAATGAAAACTGTCCGGATTGTCTAGAGTTTAGCTTCTCACCTTTAAGGTCATTCGACTATATTTTGACTGCCACAAATATAGATGGGTGCATAGCCACAGATACATTATCAGTCATTGTTACTGAAGGCGAGCCGCTATTTATTCCCGATGCGATAAGACCAGATAGTGAATTCGCAGAAAATCGCGTCTTTACTATATTTGGCAATCCGCTAGTGGTAGAATCGATTACAGAACTCTTTATTTTTGATCGTTATGGGAATCAAGTTTATGATCGCCAACAGGTCATATTGAATGACTTAGACACTGCATGGAACGGTATATTGAATGATCAGTTTGTAGAGCAAGGAGTTTACACGTATCGAGCAACTGTACAGCAAACAAACAGAAGACCAGAAGTAATTAGTGGTACTTTCTTGGTACTATATTAAAAGAGTTAATAAAGAGATACCTACATGATCGCCAACTTGCAGTGCTTTTGATACTATGGCTGTTGCCATCTTCCGAGCTTCTTGTACTGCCTCATCGTAGGTCATTGTGCAAACTCAACATTGAGTTATTTTCCTTTTGCAAAATGAGCTACTATTTCATTCATAAGATTCATATTGTTGATCCAATCTGTCTCTGTAGAGGTAGGAATATCAGAAGTTGTATATTTTACTATGACCAAGTCATTATCTGAGTTGATATAGATCCATTGTCCGAATAATCCTTTTGCAAAAAATGCGCTGTTATCGGTATGCCACCACTGGCGGGTATAAGAAGAATTCTTAAACTGCTTGCCTCGTTTAGAGTCTGCAAATTTTTCAATGCTACCACCGGCCTTTATGTGCGCGACAACTTCTTGTGGTACGATCTGCTGTCCGTTATAATAACCATCATCCAACATCATCTGACCAAAGCGTCCAGCATCTCGCAAAGTTGTATTGATAGCTGCGCTGACTAATTCATCACCTGCAGAGTTTTGAATTACAAAAGCATCATGTTCAGCACCGATTTTTGACCATACTTTTTCACTCATCATCTCTGATGGTTTTTTGCCTGTTACTTTTTCGATTATCAACCCAAGCAATTCTGTATTAAGACTTACATAGTGAAACAACTCATCATGGTTTCTTCCTTTTTTTATGGTTTGAAAGTATTCATACATGTTTTTAAAGGGCGAAGGAGGACCAGCTACATCTACAAATTGTGATACTTTAGCAAATTTGTAGGCATCAGATTTTGGGTCGTTGTATATTTCGCTAAACTGGATACCCACCAACATGTCCGAAACCATCTCAACTGTTGCACCTTCCCAGGCAGAGCCTTTTAGTTCTGGCAGGTAATCGAGCACTTGTTTTTTCATATCTATTTTCCCTTCTGCGGCTAGGATATCAGCAGTGATTCCTGTCAGAGATTTTGACATAGAGAACCAGTTGTGACTGCTTGAAGGTCTCATGTTTTCAAAGTATTTTTCGTAAGCGATCTTTCCTTTGTGAAGAACTAAGAAACCGTCTGTGCGATTAGAGTCTAGGTGCTCTTCAAAGCCATAGGTTTTTCCATCAAACTGCTCAATTTTTAAAGCCGATAGATCAACAGGCTCATTCACAAGTGTTACCGAACTGCTTCCTTTTGCAATTGGGTTAGTATCAAACAGTTTATCTACATTTTTAATCCCCCAGTATTTGAAGGGAGGGCGGAGCCAATTTCTTGTAGTAGTCGAGGAGGCTATCGTATCTCTAGGGTGGTCTTTTATTTCTCTTATAGGCTCTGCGACGATTGCTTCTTTGACCTCTTGTTTACAGCTAGCATAAAAAGCTACTATCAAGAGCAATATTATGAAGTGTTTTATTTGCATGATGCTTGCTATTAAAAACAGAAGATGCAATTAAAGAATAGATGGAAATATAGTACTAAATTGGAGTTATACGAATTATGAAATTGTCGAATAACTTATTAGGTAAAACTAGGTCTTATGTGACATGTTCAATAGCTTATAACTAATGATGCAACACCTGACTCACATCCACTTTCTCATTGATGATGGATACCAATTGATCAATTGGCACCCTTTCTTGTTGTAGCGAATCTCTATCTCTAATCGTTACTGTATTATTTTCTAATGTATCAAAATCAATCGTGACACACATCGGTGTACCTATTGCATCCTGTCTACGATATCGTCTACCGATAGCATCTTTTTCATCATATTGACAGTTGAATTTAAATTTCAACTGATCAAAGACATCTTTAGCAGCCTTTGTCAAAGGTTCTTTATTCTTTAACAATGGTAAGACAGCTACTTTGACTGGAGCCAGTATAGGATGGAGTTTCATGACAATCCTTGTGGATTCTTTTCCTTCAGCATCTGGTACTGTTTCTTCTTGGAGAGATTCACTGATCATGGTCAAAAACATACGATCACAACCAATAGATGTCTCAACTACATACGGTACATAGTTTTCATTCTTTGCTGGATCAAAGTATTGGAGTTTTTTCCCGGATAATTCCTGATGGCTACTCAAATCAAAATCTGTACGAGAGTGTATCCCTTCCAATTCTCTAAAGCCAAATGGAAATTCATACTCTATATCAAGAGCTGCATTGGCATAATGTGCTAGATTATCATGATCATGGTATCGCAATTTTTCATGTGGTGTGCCCAATGCTAAATGCCAGTTCATCCTCGTTTCTTTCCAGTATTTATACCATTCCATTTCTGCTCCAGGTGGAACAAAGAATTGCATTTCCATCTGTTCAAATTCTCTCATTCTAAATATGAATTGTCTCGCAACGATTTCATTTCTGAAGGCCTTCCCTATCTGCGCTATACCAAATGGAATCTTTTGTCTTGTCGTTTTTTGAACATTGAGAAAATTGACAAATATACCCTGTGCTGTTTCAGGTCTTAAATACAATTTTCCTTCTTCACCAGCAATGTTGCCAAGTTGAGTAGAAAACATCAAGTTGAATTGCCTAACATCTGTCCATTCACGAGATCCACTTTCAGGGCATGCGATTTCTAATTCAACAATCTGATTTTTTAGCCCTTCCATATTTTCATCACGCATGTTATTAGCTAACTCGCCAAGTATCGTGTCAATGCGTTTTTGGCGATCAACGATTCTGCCGTTTGTCGTTCTGAATTGCTCTTCATCAAACTCATCACCAAATTTCTTTCTAGCTTTCTCTACATCTTTTTTGATCTTAGCCTCAATTTTTTCACAATAGCCCTCTATCAATTGATC
>CAYNMW010000186.1:0-8147 GCA_964398295.1 uncultured Saprospiraceae bacterium
TTACTGTCCCCTTAATTACTTTCCCTCATGCCGCCGAGAGGTGAAACACCTTCTACTCAGGATTGAGGTTAAAAAATTCCGATGGCTGTTATTGCAACACATCCTATTTGTGTATTTAAAATACCTGAGAAAAGGGTGTCTCACCTCTTTGCGCCTTCAGAACGAATACTCACAATCAGTGCACCTCCTCAACTTCCTCTTCTGCTTCTGGTTGCCCCTCCAACTTTTCTCCCATATAGACAAGCACGGAATCGGTCTTTACCTCTAGCTTAGCATAATCACTCTGTACGACTTCGTAGTTATTATCTGTTTTCAGAAAAAGCGGGATATTAGATTTGTTGTCGTCTAATGTAGCTAACACACTAGTAAGCTCCTCTTGAGAAGTTACTGGCAACTCAAAAATGTCCGTATAATCTCTTGCAATTCGATCGAGTGTGTAGTAGTCGTCAACTTTACTGAATAAGGTGTTTCCTTCAATTTCAGATTCCTTACGAATTTCTGAAGTAGAAGCTAATCTGTAAGCACCGTTTTCACCAAATTTTTCTTGAAATTTATTGAGTGCAAAATTATTGACGTCTATATTACTGGTCATTGCCATTAGATTACCGACATCCCCTAATTCTATAACATTTGATAGATCGTCATTATAGATGTTTGTATTGATCGCGGTAAGGCCGATCTGCTTTGCATAGTTAATATTGCTTGGATTTGTATCTACCAACACGACATTCAAACCTTGCTCATTTAAATACTTTCCGATTAATCGAGCAGCTTTAGTAGCTCCGATCATAAGGAAACCATTGCTTTTTGAGGATAGAACCCCAAGCCCTTTAGCAACAAGACCTGCTGTCGTGGCATTCAAGAGTACTGTACCTAATACAACCATAAAGACTAGTGGCGTGATCCATTCTGCTCCTTCAACATTTTTGGAGGCAAGTTTAAGTCCAAGGTAAGAGGCAATACCCGCAGCTACGATACCGCGTGGACCAACCCAACTGATGAATAGTTTTTCTTTTGTGGACAAGGGAGAATTCATCGTACTTAAAAATACGCTGAGAGGTCTTACCAATAAAATCACTGTTGCCAGAAGTAACAGTGGCTTCCAATTCATTAATAACTCTAAATCTTTGATATCAATGTTTGCGGATAGCAGGATAAACAGGATGGAGATTAACAGAATACTCAATGACTCTTTGAAGTATTCGATTTCTTTGAAATGAGGAACTTCGATATTACCTAGTACCATACCACCTACAACAACTGTGAGCAAACCAGAATCCTTTAAAATCACATTGGAACCAACGAAGATGATCAGTACAAACGCGAGAGTGAAAATGGTAATTAAATAATGTGGTATCCAATCTCGGCGGAGCATTTCCCGTAAGGAAACAGCAGAGATAATACCTATAGAAAAACCAACCAAACAGATTTGTAGGAAATGAATGAAAGCAAATGAAGTAAACCCTCCAGCTCCATCTGTGGTGATGATAAATTCATATACAAGTACAGCAACTAAGGCACCAATTGGGTCTATTAAAATACCCTCCCATTTTAGCACGCTAGCTACCCGTTTTTCAAGAGATAGATTTCTTAAAATCGGTGCAATTACGGTAGGACCAGTAACGATGATCAAACCTGAGAACAGGAAGGATAAAGGCCAGCTCAAGCCTACAATAAAATGCGTGAGAAGCCCTGCTAATATGAAGGTGACAAGAGCTCCGAGTGATATAAGTTTTAAGATACTATTACCGACGGCCGAAAATTCATCTTTCTTCAAGGTCATGCCACCTTCAAACAAGATGAGGCCAATTGCCAATTCTACAAAATGAGTCAAATGGTCCCCTGGAAACAAACCGTGATGCAGTCCTTCATTCCAGGTCGGCTCGATGAGTTTGTGGCCATCATTATAAAAAACAGAAAATGGCCCTACAATTAGGCCAATCAAAATCAATGGAAGAATTGCGGGAATCTTGAGTCTCCAAGCAATCCATTGTGCCAATATTCCTAGAATAATAATACTTCCTATCTCAACCATAGTCCAAATTCTTTTCGGTACAAAGGTCTAAAACAGGCCTTTGCGAAAGTCAATAGATGATAAAAGTAAGGAATTTGCTCTTTCTCGTCGCAGAAATCAAATTCACATTGGATTCATTTGCGAAAATAAGCGTTGAGACACTTACCTTTGCAGCCTTTTATGGGAGTTAAAGATGAAATAGAAAGACGGCGTACCTTTGGAATTGTATCCCACCCGGATGCTGGTAAGACGACTTTGACCGAAAAACTACTTTTATTTGGTGGAGCTATCCAAATAGCAGGAGCGGTTAAATCTAATAAGATCAAAAGGCATGCAACCTCAGATTTTATGGAAATAGAAAAACAGCGTGGTATTTCTGTGGCAACTTCCGTAATGGCTTTCGAATACAGGGATAAGAAGATCAACATTCTGGATACACCAGGGCACAAAGATTTTGCTGAAGATACATTCAGAACATTGACTGCTGTAGATAGTGTCATTGTAGTCATTGACGTTGCCAAAGGGGTAGAGGAACAAACCGAAAAGCTGGTGGAAGTGTGCAAGATGAGGAAAACGCCAATGATCGTTTTCATCAACAAACTAGATAGAGAAGGGAAAGATGGGTTTGATCTTTTGGAAGAAATAGAGCAAAAACTTGGCTTGAATGTTTGTCCACTCAGTTGGCCAATAGGAATGGGACAGCGTTTTCAAGGCGTATATAATTTATATGAAAAGCATCTAAATTTATTCAGTCCTCATGGCAAACAAACGTCTGATGAATTGACACTCATAGAAAGTTTGGATGATCCTATACTAGAGACAAAGGTGGGTGAAGAAGCAGCTGCCGAACTCAGAGAAGAAACGGCGATGTTAAAGGAAATATATCCGGAGTTTGACTCTGAATATTATCTGGAAGGAATGATTTCGCCAGTTTTCTTTGGGAGTGCCATCAATAACTTTGGGGTAAAAGAATTGCTGGATTGCTTTGTCGAGATTGCTCCATTTCCATTGCCCAGAGAAACAGAAGAGAGAGTAGTACAACCTCTAGATAAGGAATTTAGTGGCTTTGTATTTAAAATTCATGCAAACATTGACCCAAAGCACAGGGATAGAATTGCCTTTTTACGAATTTGTTCTGGACTGTTTAAGCGCAATACTAATTATAGGCACATACGATTGGATAGAAAGCTAAAATTTTCAAATCCAACATCCTTTATGGCTGCAAAAAAGGAAGTTATCGAAACAGCATATCCAGGTGACATTGTAGGTTTGTACGATTCTGGTAATTTTAAAATTGGTGATACCCTAACGGATGGAGAAGAATTACACTTCAAAGGGATACCATCTTTTTCGCCTGAACAATTTAGGTATATCAATAACGCAGATCCAATGAAGTCCAAGCAATTGGCTAAAGGAATTGAACAGTTGATGGATGAAGGAGTAGCGCAATTGTTTGTAAAAGAAGATAATGGAAGAAAGATAATTGGAACTGTAGGTGCACTTCAGTTTGAAGTCATTCAATATCGATTGAAACACGAATACGGGGCTTCCTGTCAATATGAATCTGTTAACTTGCATAAAGCTTGTTGGGTAGAACATGAGAGTGATGAAGAATTAAAAGCGTTTATCAGTAGGAGGAAAAAGGATCTTGCCACCGACAAAGATGGCAAACTTGTTTATCTGGCTGAATCGGCTTGGGGTCTTAAGACTGTGCAGGACAATCACCCCGAAATAACATTTCACTATTCCAGCGAATATTAATGTTGAAGATCCAGGGTTCTGTCTAACTTTCTTTTGCTTTTTTTATCGAAAACAACCTCATTGCTTACTTTGGCTATTTCTAATTTGAATGTCGTACCTGTTTGATCTGAACTTTGGATTGAAATATTGCCGCCGTGAAAAATGGCAATTTTCTTACAAGTAGCTAGCCCTATACCTGTTCCTGAATAGTCTTCCTGACTATGCAATCTAAAAAACATTTCGAAGACTTTGTTTCTATATTCCTTAGGTATGCCTATGCCATTGTCTCTAATCAGAAGTTCGTAGTGTAGGTCTGTTTCTATTGCTTTAATTTGAATAAACGGAGAAATGGATGCGTTGTATTTAAGCCCGTTTTCGATCAGGTTTTGAAAAAGTATCATCAATTGAGCTTGATTGCCAACGACTGTAGGTAATCTTTCGATCTGCAAATCTGCGCCTGTTTGCTTGACTAGGTCTTGCAAATTGTTAATCGCATGATTGACTACTTTATTTAAATCAATTGTTTGGAATGGAACATTCTCGTTATTCATTCGGGAGAAAGTCAGAATATCCTGTACAAGGTTGTGCATGCGTTTTGCATTTAGACTTGCATAGTCGAGATACTCTTGAATATCCTGTGTATAGCCATTTTCTATTTTACGTTCAATGAGTTTAAGAAAGCTACTGATGTTTCTCAATGGTGTTTTCAAATCATGAGACGCGATAAATGCAAACCGCTCTAATTCTGTATTTGCATCTTCAAGTTTTTTGTTTTTGTTACTCACTTCATTTAGTAGTAGGGATGTTTTTTGATAGAAATTTCTATTCTCTTCGATGAACAAACTTGTTATCATGAAAACAACAACTGTACAGATGAGTAACATAAAATAAAAAGACTGTGGATCCAGATTGTCTACGAATATTGGCTGATTGTCTTTGAGATAAGCGAGGGACGAGCAATAGACAGCGGCGAATACGATTAACCAGAGTACTTTGGAAAGAGTTTTATCTAAATACAAGAGAACAAACATAATCAGTGGAAAGAGAATAAATTCTGAACCAAATTCTCTTCCATAAAAGATATTAATGGTGAATAGAAATGCGGTGTTGACAAATAGAAAAATGAATCTTGCTAGTCTAGTCTTGCCATTGTGGTTTAGAAAGATGACCAATAGAAATAGGCAGATGAGCGATGAAGTGATGACGATACCAAAGGAATCTCTGACGTAAAGTTCATTCAATAATTTGATGCCAACTCCAAGAATGAAGACGCTAGCCATCTTGTTGAGAAGAACAATCTTTTTCTGTTCATCAAGTGTTTGACTTGATTTTACACCATCCTTGAATATTCTCGAAAACATGCTTGGAGAATTCTAATCTGTGTTATCAAAACTAAGCTAAATAGTACACTGATGCTACCACAATAGCTATACAAGCATTTCAAACCAAAAATTATACATTTCAGCGAAAATGGCTTTCAACACGACTGAAATCAGCTGAAATTTGAAGTATTCAATCACTAAAATATCCAATGATGAAACATGTAATTACTTCGCTTTTTGTTCTTGCTTTATTGATCCCACAAGTTCAGTCACAAGATTCATATGCTTTTAATGCATTTGAAAATCTAACACTTACGCCCAAAAATGACGTGCCAAAGTCAGCCGACTATCGCCAGTCTTTTGAGCAGATTAAGAATAAACTGATAAAGAAAATTGTCTATCCAGTAGAAATGGAGATGTATGGTATTGAGGGCACTAGCAAGGTGGCTGTCACAATTGCTCCAAATGGCAAATTATCCAATGTTGAAATTGTAGAAAGTCTTGGAACTGCCTTTGATATAGAAATCCGTGAGGCACTTTTAGACACAAAAATTCAAACAAATTTTGTAGAAGAGCAAACAATAGTTTTCCCTGTACTGTTTCGGGTATCCCGGTAATTATTGGGAGTCGAAACATTTTCATGTTTAAGAGAGGCTTTAGCTAAGCCTCTCTTTCTTACATTTATAGAGAATTCGATTATAAAAAGCAAAGTATGGGGAAATCAAAACACTTTGACCAGATACTGTTTGATGATACGAAGTTGATATTGTATGGTATTCCTATCGTTGCAATATTGGCACCTGTACTCTTTCTTACCGTTTCTTTACATGAGTACCTTTCTAAACTTACACATATACTAATTGAGTCTATCATTTATACTTCGATAATTTGGTTTTCTTTACGTGCAATATTGATTAGACTTCGATTAAAGTATCCTGATATTGATCAGACATTTAAGCGAATCACCTGGCAGTTTATAGTCGCAGTAATTCTAACTTTTTCAATCTGCAAATTGATTGGTTTTACTGAAACACTTTTGTGCAAATATTGTGGATTCGAAGACCCATTTGTACCAGATTTCCCAGTTGCATTTCTTGCAATATCATTTATAACATTTTCTATAATAGTTCTATATGAAGCTATCTATTTCTTCAATAAGTTTAAAATGACATTGGAGGAAAAAGAAGAACTTCGAGTGGCGCATGTACAGACTCAATTGGACAATTTGCGTAATCAGATTAACCCTCATTTTCTATTCAATAGCCTGAACACCTTGATGAATCTGATACCAAAAAATCAAGATAGAGCGATGTCATACTTAGACAAGCTATCAAAATTTTATCGCTACTCAGTTGCAAAAAAAGAAAACGCAATTGTACCAGTAAAACAAGAGTTAGAGAATGCAAAAATTTACGCTGATTTGTTACAAGAGCGATTTGGACAGAATATTTCATTCGACATTAAAAATGGTGTTCCTGATTCTGTGAAGATATTGCCGATGACACTACAGTTGCTTATTGAAAATGCAGTTAAACATAATATTGTGTCAAAAAATAAACCGTTGCACATTGATATTTATACTTCTGACGAGGGAGATTATATTACGGTTAAAAATAATTTGCAACCAAAAATTCAAGCAGTTAATTCCACAGGCATGGGCTTGAATAATATCAAAGAAAGATTTAAATATTTTACGGATAAACAAATGAGCTGTATAAAAGGGGATTCATTTTTTGAGGTCAATATTCCATTGATTTAAATACAAAATAAATGAGAATACTAATTGTTGAAGATGAAATAAATGCCTTTGAATATTTGGAACGAGTCGTTTGTAAATTAAGACCGCAGTTTCAAATTGTAGAGCATCTCGATAGTGTAGAAGATACCATCAACTGGTTGACAAACAATGAGCCTCCTGATCTCATCTTTTTAGATATACAACTTTCAGATGGCATTAGTTTTGAAATATTTAATCACATTGAGATTACATCTCCAATTATTTTTACTACTGCATATGATCAATTTGCACTAAAAGCATTTAAAGTAAATAGCGTTGATTATTTGCTAAAGCCAATCAATGAAGAGGATCTTCTGAAGGCGATACGTAAATTCGAAGCTGGAAAACAAGTCTCCCCAATTTCCAAACAACTATCAAATTTATTAGAGATTGTACAGCCTAAAGTTAAAAATAGATTTCTGGTTAAAAAGGGCAATCATTTTGAGTTTGTCAATGCGAATACGATCTCTTATATCAATTCAGATGATAGCCTCACCTTCTTGTATACGCAACAAAATTTGAGACATATGTATACAAAAACGATTCAAGATTTGGCGGTCAGTCTCGATACCCAGCAATTTTTCCAAATTAACAGGAAACAAATTATCAATATAGACAACATTAAAAAAATACACCCTTTCCTCAATCAGAGACTAAAAGTTGAACTTGATGTGGATACGGATATTGAGTTTGTTGTGAGTAGATCTAAAATGGCAGAGTTTAAGAGTTGGGTGGATTCATGAAGCTATGCTTCTCCGTGTTGGTTGGTTTACAAGAAAAAAGAATGTGCAACTAATTTATAGTTGCATAGATGAAAAGAAACCAATATCTTGCGACTATGAGTAAGTTGAAGAAGACAATTGATAAGCTTTTAAACATTCAACAAAATTTTACCTTTAAAGACTTAGAGTATTTACTTGGAAAATTTGGGTACATAGAAAAGAAAACAGGCAAAACATCAGGCTCTAGGAAAGCATATATCAATAATTCTACTTTACATATCATTCGAATTCATAAGCCTCACCCAGGAAATGAAATAAAAAGATATGTCAGAGCTTACTTGATAAGTGAACTTAAAAAACAAGGTTTGATATGACAGATAAACTCAAATACAAAGAATTCATTGGAACAGTACATTATTCAAATGCAGATGATGTGTTCTTCGGTAAAATTGAAGGAATTAATGACTTAGTGACTTTTGAAGGCAAAACAGTAAGCAAACTAAAAAAAGCCTTCAAAGAAGCGATTGAAGACTATTTAGAAATTTGCAAAGAAACAGGTAAGGATGTTTTCA
>CAYNMW010000187.1:0-8065 GCA_964398295.1 uncultured Saprospiraceae bacterium
ACCTATACTTGAAAAATGCTGATATTCAATTAGTTAGAAAGTTGTCATGGATAGCACAGCCATAGGCGGAGTCGAAGGATAAATTATGCTATGTAGTCACATTTCGACCTTGCGGAGAAATCTTCAAAATTCGGCTTTGCAATTAGATTTCTCCACAAGGTCGAAATTGGTTTTGAGTATAAAAGTAATTCCTTCCTTCGGCAAGCTCAGGACAGGCTGCTACACTCCGTTTCGCTCGGAATAACAGAGCTCAAAAGACTGACTATCAATGCATTACAAAGTTGTCATAGATAGTGATCTCTTGGCACTAGGTAGGTGATAAATAATGAAGAGGACAAAAATGCCCTCTTCATTATATGCCAAGGCTATTTTAAATAGAACGAGTGTAAAACCCTAAAGAAATTGGTTTGCTGATGTTTTAAAGTCCAAACCAATTTCTCTTCGGTATAAGCTTAGTCTATCACTACTGCTTTGAAGGTTTTACTTACAAAGCTGCCTGCTCTTAATTGATAATAGACTACACCACTGACAGGTAGATCATTCCTGTCTATGGTGATGGAATGAGGTCCTTTATCAAAGCTGCCTTCAACTGTATGTAAGATCTTTCCGTCAATGTCATATAGGATAAGTTCGATGCTTTCTTTTTCAGGAAGAGTAAAGCTTATTTCAGATTGACTTGAGAATGGATTCGGTTTATTCTGAAAAATGTCTATTTGACCTATTAGAGCTTCATTAAACGTCAATACTAAATTTAATTTTTCATCATTTCTATATGCTTCAGCTCTGGTAATTGAAGAGTTTATATGCAAAGACTCTATGAGTTCTCCATTTTCTTCAGCAACGAAATGTAAGTAAAATAATGCACCTTCCTGATCAATTAAATCGCCATTCCAACTGAAGGTTACCTGATCAGTATGAATTCCTAAATGTTCAGTATCTATTGGAATCCTACCAGATTCTATGTGAGAAAAGCTTAGCCCAGAATGCAACATCGTCATTTGAAAACCTCTGATGTCATCTACCTGATTTGAATAAATCGGGACAACTACCATGTCTCCTTTATTGAATGTATTTGAATTTGAATGTAATTCTAATGAACCATCACTCCTTGATTCTGTATGTACCAATGCATTAGGAATTGCATCACCCGAGACATCACCTATTTTTATGCCTATGAAATCTTGATTCAGAGCATTCGCAAGAAGTGAATTAATGTTTATTTCCTCTTCAAATGGCCATGGTGATGAAGTATTTAAAAATACGTTCTGTGCAGTTGTAAATCGCCAGCTATCATTGTGCAAAAATTCAGATTCTAAACCCAGAATCATCTTCCTTAATTCCAAAATATCTACAGCAGATATATTTTGGTTGTTATTGACATCCGCAGCAATAAGATGATAAGGAGATTCCAATGGTAGGAACCCAAGAATGTGTTGCTGAATCAATATCAAATCTTTAGTCGAAACTCCATTCAAAGGATTGTCATTACGTTTCGCCTTTACTGAATATGTAAGTGCATTTGGATTAAGATCAAAACCATATTCACCTGAGTTGTCGGTGAGCCATGTTTTTGGGTACTCAGCTAGATTTGCAGACAATGTAACTTCAACATTCTCAATTGGATCATTTTCTTGAGTAAGAATTGCACCGCTTATTAATGATGCTGAAGATATGCTTTCACAATCTCCTTGAATCAAAATACTGACCGCGCAAAATGCTCCATTTGCATCTTCGTCCCACGCCCAAACATCCAACTCATATTGGTCAAGCGAATCAAGACATGTGAACGTTATGCGTTGTTGCATGTCAAAACCCTGCTCATCTGGCCGTAATGGTCGGTCGCCATCTTGTACTATGGTAAATGTAAGGTCTGAACAATTATCAAAACTACCTAAATCATAATCTGAAGCCCATACATCAACACTGCCATCAGATTCCATGAATACGGTACTTACGCCACTTACACAAATTGGTGTAGGAGCAACTTCATCAACAAAATCAATATTGGCCGATGCAACGCTTTGATTTCCACATCCATCCGATACTGTCACGGATACTCTATGAGATTCTCCAGGACTACCTTGTTCTGTATTGAGTAACAATGTGCCGCCTACAAACGAGGATGACTGTATACTTTGTCCATCATCATATTCAATCAACCAGGACAACCCATCGGTCGCCACAGCTTGTTCGCCACAAAAATCACTTGCTATTATATTCAATTGACCACTACCAATACAAATTTGATCGTCATCTTTTGACGTCTTCCCTCCAGTCACTGAAACAATCAAATCTGATAGTTCAATAGTAGGTGCTTCATCATCTATAACCTTAATTATTTGGTCGAAAGAGTAGGATCCATCTTGTACTACAGAATCGTATCTGAAGTATACAGGGTCATCAGATATTCCTTCGAGGCATCCAGTACAATCGCCTTGCGCCCAATCTTCTACAGCTTCAAAAGAGTCTCCATTTTCAGTACTGTTGGTATCATTAGCGTCCCAATTGCACCAATCAATTATTGTCCATCGATTAATTAACTGTAGACATGCGTCAGAAGCTACAACCGTGTCTATTTCTGAACTCAATCCAACTAGGCCACAGGCTGAATCGCACCATACTGGAACGCCAAACTCAGAAGCAGAACAAGTAAAAACATCTCCCATATTTACTGGAGTGTTTTCCGATGTCAAGCTTCCGTTGTCGTCGCATTCCAGATTTATGCCATCGACGATTTCGCCAGTAAAATGTTTTGGCCATTTGATCGTATGTGGATCTAATCCGCTTCCGTTTAATATGGTGACAACTTGATTGCAACTGGTTTCACCATCATCAAAAGATTGATTGTCATTTGAATCTAAATACCAAATTCTGAATATTTGTCCTTCACCGCAATTATCAAGGAACACTGAATCATCTACGAACTCCAGATTCACATCTTCATTACAAAATGTTTGATTACCTATTGGAGACAAGACATCGACTGTGCTGTCATCACTGCAATCAATCGTATGGGATTCACAGCTTAAAGATGAAGCTGAACTATCTACTATTCTTACATTTGCCGTACAGCTATTTGAAAGTCCGTTATCATCAGTAGTGATTAATGCAACTTCAAGATCCCCGACATCAACACAACACAATTCGATGAAGTCTTTACAAAGGACATATTGGATAGTGGTTATCGATTCAATGTCTCCGTCTTTATCAGCTAATGTATCTCTAAATTCACCATCAAAATTGCAACCATTGACGGCACGATAGACTTGTTGTCCATCGATAATTGTATCCAACAAACCACCATTGAAATCAATTTGTCTAATTAGGCAAGAGCTTATCTTTCCACAGCCAGCGTCATTACTGCCAGCATCTAAATCTCTGGCGAATAATTTTCCAGTGCCGCCCGTATTGTCGTTGGTTAAGATTACTTGTAGGTTTTCTTTGCATATCGCTACTGGCCTAATATTGTCGACAACAGTTACGGTAAAGTCAAATAGACTAATGTTACCACAAGCATCTTCAATAGCATAATTCACAGTGTGAATGCCTAGTCCAAAATTCAATCCAGTAACCGCTGTAGAATCGCCTTGATTTGTAAGCTCTATATAACCTCCACCTGATACATAAACATCAAAACTTGGAGATCCACAAGTCTCAACAAATTCAGGGATAGGAAGTAAACCTGACCAAACACATGTCCAAGGATCAATACTTACTGTTAATTCAATCGAATCATTTGTGATCTGAGGAGCTTCCGAATCTAGGATTACGATGATTTGTGTATGCTCAATTGGATTGGTTGGTGAAGAGCCTTGGCATATATCCAAAACTTTCCAGGTTCTCAAGATACTGAAAGTAGAACCACAACCTTCGAGTACTTCGTCTTCATAGCCTACATTGAACAGGCAGAGTCCTGCATTGGTCAATAATGGTATACCAAAGGCAGTAGGCAGTCCAGTACTGTCAGGATGAAGATTAGAGCTTGGGTTTATGATTCCATTTTCAATCTCATCAAGTGTTTCTGAAACAGCCTCACACGATATTGCATTTGAAGCAGTAATGTCATCTGGGAAAGTGACATGCTCATTATTGAAAGGAGTAATTGTTATGATTTGTGTATGTGTATCTCGATGTGCAACTGCGTCATCATCAGTCACTATCCATGTCCGTTCTATGATTGCTCTTGGATCTTCACATTGATCAAATTCGATGTAATTATCAGTAAACCTGATATCAACTCCTGATTCACAATTAAGGATAATAGGGAAGC
Organism: uncultured Saprospiraceae bacterium; assembly: GCA_964398295.1. Lineage (GTDB taxonomy): Bacteria > Bacteroidota > Bacteroidia > Chitinophagales > Saprospiraceae > CALFUK01. The sequence goes on from CAYNMW010000187.1 coordinate 4,271, forward strand.
CTAATTTATGATATTCTGGATCTTGAGGCTCAAGGCAAAGAATACTTGTATCCCTTGGATATTCAATAACTGGAATTTGTTTTTCTTCAATTCGTACACTTGCCCAACAACTATTGCCAGAACCATTGCAATCGACTATCCGCACTTGAAATACCTGATCCACATCAGAAATATCAAAGAAATTAATGTGCGCAATTCCCTGGTCATCATTCACCTCTATACAGAGAAGATCAGAACACACATTCGGATCACCTTCGAGTATCATATCAGGGCTTAGCGTTAATTCGCAATCGGCTGGAAGAGATACATTGAGTAGGTTGTTACAACCCAAGGTGACATCAAACTCGATTTGTTCTGTTAATTGGACATCGACCTCAATTGTACAAGTATTTGCATTGCCACTTGCATCAGTTGCCGTAATGGTAACTGTAGAACTGCCTTCTGGTAGTCCTCCATTAATTGGTGGGTCTGTCAAAATTGTCACATCACAATCTTCCGACAATACATAAGAACCAATGTCAAACGCTGTATCACAATTACGTGGATTCACAGCTATCACTACTGGAGTCTGGGGACAAAGGATCGTCGGAGCTACTATATCTATGACATTAACAATGACTTCGCAATAGGCAGTCCTATTGTTACAAACATCTGTCGCAGAAACGAGAACATCATGAGTGCCAATGTCTTGACAATTGAAAAAGTTAGGCTGGATCAATACTTCAATATCATCTGGATCAGTGAAACATGCATCAAAATAATCGAATAACACATCGTCACGTGTTAAGTTATATGATCCGTCCTCGTCTAGGCTTACCGTAATTTCTTCTTTGCAGCTGATCTCTGGTGGATTACGATCTAGTACTTCTAGGATCTGTACGATAGAATCGACATTCCCACTAGGATCAGTTGCAAACCATGTTCGTTCAATCGTAAACGCTTTATCACCTTTACAAACCTCTGTACGTTCGTCCACAAATGTCAATAAGTGTCCTATACTATTTAAAAAATCATCCAATGAAACGAGTTGAAAATCGTCAGCAGGATGACAAGCATCAACAGCTGTTGCACCTTGTGCTAGCAATTGCTGATCAAATGGTATTGGTTGAAATATGGTGTCACATACTTCAATAGTGTCTTTTAGAATGATGGTTGTAATCACCCATTGATCATTTATCAATAAAGTAGAATCTTTCTGACCAATGATGATTTCTTCATCGCGACAAACTTCTATTTCTTCTAAACTACATTCTTCCACTTGGATGAAAGGGGACGCAAGTGATAATACTGGTGCGATAGTGTCTATCCAATTCACAACCCATTTCCATGTCATTTGATTAACTTTTACACTTCCATCTGGAAAGATCTGAGCGCTATCTGTAACAGTATAAAAGAAGGTGTCTTGATAATTACTGTATCCAGGATCATTGGGATCCATTACTCTATTAGAGACGAGTCTATTTTCGATGGTTGGATTCTCTACACAGTTGTCCATGACTTGATGATCTTGCAATACGAACGTGTCTAATGGCATCTCACAACTCAAGGTGATATCAAAAGGAATGGCAGCCATTAAAATAGGGTCTTGCGTATCCCATACTGTCAAATTGAATTGACATGTATCTGTATTGCCATCCGTATCTTCGACAACATATCCGATTAAGTAATTACCAACTGGAATAACATCACCAGACTGTATGTCGTCAAAGTTTAAGCCATTATGCAAACCGATTAATTGGGTCACCACCAGGCTGGTATCCATTTCAATTACATCTGGGTCAGCTGGTATATCGCAATTGTCCCAAGCTATTGGAACCTCCCAATTGACTTTGGCAGAACATTCATCTGGATCATTTCCGACGAATAGATCTTCTGGACAATCTAAAAAGAATGGTGCCACAGCGTCTCCAACGGTTACTTCAAATGAACAACTAGAATTATTTCCACAGAAATCTTCAACATAGTAGCTTACAATACTTACGCCTTCTTCAAAATCAAATGTTGTTTCAAAAAGACTCGGATCAATATCTCTACCAGTAAGGAGATTCAAAATGTCAAATGGGCCATTTATCGTCCCGTCAGGATCTGTAATACTATAGGTATAAATCGATACGCCACAATCATCAGATACTTGACTTGTATCTGGATGCATCCAAACGATATCGCTTTCACAATCAAAAAATGGTGTGTCACCCAATGCGTTATCTGGACAAATGAGTATTGGGTCCAAAACGTCAGGTTCTACATTGATAATAGAAGTTGCAGTAGAGAAATTACCACAAGCATCAGTTGCTGTAAATGTAACGACAATCTCAGTAGATACATTTCTACACAAATCAATGTCATTAATATTAAAATCATTTGTCAATACAGGATCAGTATCACAATTATCAAAGACACCAATTTCAGCAATTAGACTATCAATACTTGTTGCAGGATCTAAGGTGCCACTCAGTATCGTACAATCTAAAATTATATTATCAGGTACGTTGAATGTTGGTGGCTCTGTATCGGGAATGATTGATATAATGGTTACATCAGAAGTAGAATTCCCACAAGCATCAGTAACTGTGAAAGTTACTTCAATATCATAAGGTGCATCAGCACAAATATTCAGCTCATCTTCGCTGAAACTCGTTGATAATGTTGGATTTAAATCACAATTATCACTAATGATAGCTGACGACAATAGATTATCTATGATTAGTGCTGGCGAACTCGTTTCACTTATAATGGTACAATCTAAAATAATATCGTCTGGTACCTCAAGATTTGGAGGTGTAATATCTTCATTAATTGTAACCGTAGATGAAGTAGTAGAAAAATTGCCACAATCATCTGTTGCCGTCCATGTCACTGTAGTAGTACCACCTCCGTTGCAAACATCTATTGCTGTTGGATTATAATCATTCGTTATAACAATATCAGAATCACATTCATCAACTGCCGCCGCACTATTCAGCCAGTTACCTAAGGTGATATCGCCGCTATTGCAATCTATAGTCAATGCAGGTGGAGTGATGGTGAACACTGGAGAAATCTCGTCTCCCTCTATGATTAAATCTGCCATTACTGTGGTTGTATTTCCGCAGTTATCAATAGCTGTCCAAGTAATTGTTGTGGTAAGATTGATGCATAAGTTCAAATTGAAACTTGTAAAGTCATTTGTGACCATAACATCGGTGTCACAAGCATCATTCGCCGTTACACTTGCTAACCAGCTACTTATAGAACTTGCAGTTGTTTCTAGATCACTACAAGGAAGTGTAAGGTTTGCTGGGGCAATCAAAACTGGTGGAGTTACATCTGGCGTCACCGTTATTGTGCTTGTAATAGTGCTGCTGTTACCGCAGGCATCTGTTGCAGTAAATGTGATTATTGTTGTCCCGCCCGCTCCACAAATATCTAGATTGGTCGCACTAAAATTATTCGTAATTGAAATGTCTGGATCACAAGCATCAATAGCGATCGCACTGTTTAACCAATTGCCGATGGTGATGTCTCCTGAAGAACAATCTATATCTAGATCTGGGGGTGAAAAAGTAAAGACAGGAGGAGTGTCATCTCCTTCTATAATCAGATCGGCCATTACTGTAGTTGTATTACCGCAATCATCTACAGCTGTCCAAGTGACCGTTGTTGTGCTATTGGTACACAAGTCGACATTAAAGTTTGCGTAGTCATTTGTCACAATGACATCTGGGTCGCACACATCAGTTGCTGTAACACTTGCTAACCAGCTACTAATAGAACTAGTTGTTGTTTCTAAGTCGGTACATGGTAGGGTTAAATCAG
>CAYNMW010000188.1:0-8039 GCA_964398295.1 uncultured Saprospiraceae bacterium
TTAAATACTAATATATGATCCTACTGGATAAAATGCAATAAATTATATTAGTTGTTTAGCATTTTATTGTTACTTCTAAAAGCGAAACCTATCTACATGAACTTATTTAAAACCTTCACTGCAATACTCACTTTAAGCCTGAGTGCAAATTTTCTTTTTGCACAAAATTTAGAGAGTATAGCCAGAGCCCATATCATAACAAACAACAGTGATTTTAGTACCAATGTTACGACTGCGGCTGATTTGATGTTGGTTAATAGTCATTCAAATAATGGCATTACTCACTTTTATTTTAATCAATTAAACGATGGCATTAAAATCTACAATGCAATAGCAAATATCGCAATAGACGCGAATGGTAATGTATTTCATGCAGGGAACAGATTTGTCAGACATGCAAAGATTTCGGCACCTAATCCTAATATGAGCATTAGTCAAAGCGTCTTAAGTGTTGCAGCTTCATTGAATCAAACAGTGGTTGGTCCAATTAACATTTTATCCCAACAGAGTAATCCAAGACAAGTAACACTCTTGAGTAACAGCAGTATTTCAAGTAGTGAAATTCTAGGTGAATTGATGTACCTTAATCAAGGTGGGACATTAGTATTAGCATGGTCTGTTGCCTATCAAAGTGAAAGCGATGGTATTTGGAGAGATGTACGAGTTAATGCTGCTGATGGGACAATTTTGGATCAGACTTTATGGACTGTTGAATGTAATTTTGATCATGAACATGGAGATGATTGTGACGAAGATCATTCTAATCACAGCCACACCTTTAAAAATCTAAAAACAAATAAAGAATCAACTATAAAATCCAAAGCTTCTTCTGCATTAGTAAATGGAGATTATTTTGTTTCTCCAATTCCCGAAGAATCACCAATTCATGGTCCTTTAGCGACAGTGAACTCTCCATGGAATATGAATATAGATCCTGCAGCAAACCCGTTTACTGGTGCAATTGGTCAATCATGGCACAATGATGGTACAACAACGCATTTTACGACTAGAGGGAATAACGTTTGGGCGGTTGAGGATCAAGATGCAGATAATAATCAAGCTAATGGGTTTTCGCCAACCTCAATGCTTGCTCCTACTGGGCAACAATATAATTTTATGCCAAATTTTGCTCTTGCTCCTCAGGGATATTTGGATGCATTAATCACAAATCTATTTTATTGGAATAACCTATGTCATGATATTCTTTACCATCACGGGTTTAATGAAGAATGTGGAAACTTTCAAGTAACAAATGCAACTGGATTAGGCTTAGGAAGTGATGCTGTGCAGGCAGATGCGATTGATGGTTCAGGCACTAACAATGCAAATTTTGCTACTCCACCAGATGGAACACCTGGGAGAATGCAAATGTTTGAATTTACACAGCCTGGTCCTCCTGCTTTAAATACTTTTTTAACTGGTAATATAAACCAAACTATAGGTGGTGTTGCCGAAGTTTTTGCAAACGTCCCTTGGACAGCTGCGAACGATGGGTCATTAGTGTTAGTAATCGATAATGCTGGAACTAGTGAAGCATGCGGAGTACCAGTACCTGGTAATATTAGTAATGCAGCTGCTATTAATGGGAATGTTGCGCTTATAGATAGAGGCAGTTGTAATTTCACAGAAAAAATAGAAAATGCAGAGGCAGCAGGAGCCATCAGTGCTGTTGTTTGTAATAATGTCGGAACCCCACCATTCGCAATGGGCGGGACTCCAGCTAACCCTATAACTATACCTTCAATTATGATTTCAATGGCAGATTGCAATGTGATCAAAGCTGCTTTGCCAGGTGTTTCTGTTTCATTCGATTCAACAATTCCAGCACCTCCTGCTCCACCAAATGTAACTTCAGATTATGATAATGGCATTATCGTGCATGAATATGCACATGGATGGTCAATTAGATTAACTGGTGGTGCAGCAAATTCAGGTTGTTTAACTGGTAATGAGCAAATGGGAGAAGGATGGAGTGATTACCTTGGGTTATTATTTACTATGAAACCCGGAGATACTGGTCCAATGCCAAGAGGTATTGGTAACTATGCTATTGGTCAACCTACTACAGGTGGTGGTATACGAACATTTCCGTATTCTACTGATTTTGCAGTAAATCCAGAAACTTACGGGATTCTTCCTACGCTTAATAATTTTACTGCAACTGGGCAATTTATCCCTCATCCAGTGGGAAGTGTTTGGGTCAATATGCTATGGGACATGACTTGGGATCTAATTGGTGTTTACGGTTTTGGGACAAACATATATGAAACTAATCCTGCGAATCCTGGATACGGAGGGCAGAATGTGGCATTGTCACTTGTTACCGAAGGACTGAAACTCCAACCTTGTAATCCTGGATTTGTTGATGGTCGAGATGCAATTTTAGCTGCAGATCAGGCCTTATTCGGAGGTGTAAATACATGTTTAATATGGAATGCTTTTGCTACTAGAGGACTCGGATTTAGTGCAGATCAGGGAAGTTCAGCAAGCGTTTTAGATGGTACAGAAGCATTTGATATGCCACCAGATGCATTAATAGAAAAAGTAGTATCAAGTCCTGTGGTGACGGATGGCTCCCCAGTAACGTGGGATTTGACAGTTGATATATTAGGATGCATGGGAGGCGGTGGTGGCTTTACCGTCACGGATGCTGTTGATCCTGCATTGGTTATAACAAGCGCTGTATGCCCATCACCGGCTGTAGTGAATACTGCTGGAAATAACATAACTATTACACACCCAGGATTTGGTGGAAACCCAGGTACAATTACTTGTAATATTATTACTACCGTGAATACAATGATTACTGCAACACCTAATCAATTATTTTTTGATGATGTTGAATCTGGAAATGCAGGATGGACTGTAAATGATATAACTGGTCTTGGCGTTGATCAGTGGGACATTGTAAATACTGCTTCAAATTCGCCTTCAAATGCATGGTTTATTGAAAATACAGATGGGCCAGATAAAACTTCTGCTCTCGAATCTCCAACTTTAGCATTGGGAACTAATCCTTCTGTTCGGTTTTTCCATCAATATGATACAGAGTTTACTTGGGATGGTGGTTTCTTGGAGATATCTATAGATGGAGGTGCTACTTGGAATGAAATAACAAATGATGAATTTTGTGTAGGGGGATATAATACTACACTTAATACTAATATGAATACCGATATCGGAGGTAGAGATGCTTGGAGTGGAAATAGTGGTGGATTTATCGAATCTGTAGCTTTATTAGATCAGTATCAAAACACTTCAGCAATAATTAGATTTGTCTTTGGTCAGGATAATAACACAAATAATGTAGGCTGGTGGGTTGACGATTTTGAAGTGACACTTGATGGAGTTACAGTTATTGAAAATACGGCTTGTGTTACTCCTGATGGAGGTGGTGATATGGTGTGTAGTACCACGTCAACTTGTGTTCGTATAGAATGCACGCCACAAATCCTAGGCCTTACAACAACCAGCCAAGATGCATCTTGCGCAACGGGCTTTGACGGATCTGCTACTGTAACTGCTTCTGGCGGTACAGCACCATATACATATCAATGGAGTAACGGACAAGTGGCAGCAACTGCTGTTAATTTGATCGCGGGCAATTATACTGTCATTGTCACAGATGCTAATGGATGTGCAAACACTGCTTCAGTTACTGTAGGAGCTGGTCCTGATGCTTGTATAGGTCTTGATATCCCCACTATGGGAGAATGGGGTCTTATTTGCTTAGGTCTTTGCTTATTGATCTTTGGCATTGCTGTCATCAGAGAACGAGAGTTTGCAATAGAAGCATAACATGATATAATTCTATATCTTTATAATAAGAAAGGCTCCTCTACTAGGGAGCCTTTTTTTATTCCCTTTATTTAGCAATTTTAGAAGTTTTAGACTTATGGATATTAAATTTTGTGGTGCAGCACAACAAGTGACTGGGAGTTCTCATTTGATAACGCTTGATGATGGCTTTAAAATATTATTGGATTGCGGTCTTCATCAAGGCGGCAAAGATGCGTGGGAAAAGAACAATGTCTGGTATTTCAAACCCTCAGAAATTGATTGTCTCATTTTATCCCATTCTCACATAGACCATTGTGGGCGTATACCTCAATTGGTGAAAGATGGTTTTAACGGACCAATCTATGCGACTCATGCTACTAGAAGTTTGTGCGCTATCATGTTATTGGATAGTGCAAAAATTCAGGAGAGAGATGTTGAGTATTACAATCAAAAATTGCTTAAGAAAAGGAGAAAGAAAAACAAGAAGAAAAATTATCAGTTACGCAAACCATTATACACTAGTGAAATTATTCCAAAATGCATTTCAAAATATATTGGATATAGTTACGACACAGAGTTCAAGGTACACAATGATGTGACCGTAGAATTCAAAGACGCTGGTCATATTCTTGGCAGTGCGTCAGTAACATTAACTATAAAAAGAAAGGATGAAGTAGTTAGGATCGGGTTTACAGGTGACATTGGCAGAGATGAACGACCGATACTTAGAGATCCAATTCCAATGCCTGAAGTTGACTACCTCATTTGTGAATCGACTTATGGTGACAAAGAACACATCTTACCACCTGCTCAAACGGACAAATTTTTAGAATGTCTTCAACACACTTGTATTGAGAAAAAAGGAAAATTGATTATTCCTGCCTTTAGTGTAGGACGAACACAAGAAATTGTGTACATGATGGATCAATTATATAATGCCGGAAAATTACCTAGGATTCCAGTTTATGTAGATAGTCCTCTTGCGGTAAATGCGACTCGAGTTTTTGGTGCTCATCCAGAATGTTATGATAGTGACTTAAGCGAATATTTGTTGATGGACGATGATCCTTTTGGCTTCAATTCTTTAAAATATGTCCGTTCAGTGGATGAGTCAAAAGCATTGAATTCTTCAACAGAACCATCAGTTATCATCAGTTCGTCGGGTATGATGAATGCTGGTCGGATACGCCATCATATGTTTAATGGATTAGAAGATCCAAAAAACACATTTTTAATAGTTGGTTATTGTGCTCCTGATACTGCAGGTGGAATATTAAGAGGTGGAGCAACAGAGTTAAAAATGTTTGGAGAAATCAAACAAGTGAATGCAGAGATTCACATCATGGAGTCTTTTTCTGCTCACGCAGATAGAGCCGAAATAGTAGAATTCATTTCGAACCAAAAGAAATCTGTCAAAAAGATTTTTCTTGTCCATGGTGACAAGAAAATTCAAACGAAGTTTAAGGAATACCTGATGGAGAAGGAGTTTCCTTCTGTTGAAATACCATACACTGGTCAGGAATTCGAAATTGGATAATGTGGCTTATTCCAAAAGTCCCGTCTCAAAAAGTAGTTACAGATGAGACGAGTTTTCTTTTTTTGTTTAATTATTGGAGTCATTGGTTGTGGTGATTTGTTTGATTTGGAAGATTCTTCACTAGCGCCATTAAATCCTGAAATCGCGCTACCGATTATTAGTTCTCAAACTACATTTCAACAAATTCTTGATGCCACAGATGATGATGTGCTTTTTGAAGTCGATTCTTCGGGTCTGCTTTCGTTAATCTATCCAGGTGATACAATTGATATAAATGCTGAACAAATCTTGTTGCCTATACCAGTATTAACAAATATTTTATTGGCAGATACAGTTTCAAATATTGGCTTAGAATTTTTACCAGGGCTCGATATTGAAAGAGCTATTTTTGAAAGCAATAGCATACTATTCGATTTCTTCGTACCGGATAGCGATAGCTATTCAATCTCCGTCAATATTCCTTCGTTTATGAAAGATGAGGAGAATGTAACTTTTGAGTTTACTGTTGAATCCCAATCATTTGGACGAAATCGATCACAAGTGTTTGACCTCGATGGAATTGAGCAAGTAGGTCCTCTTGATGATATTCAAATCATCTATGATGCTAGAAATTCTGCAGGAGAACGTGTAAGCTTTGAATTCTTTTCGATCAATATTGATTTCGTGAATTTTTCCTATGTAGAAGGCGCATTCTCAAGCCAGACATTTCCAATTCCCCCCAGAGAAATTCCAATCAATACATTTACAAACTTTTTAAGTGGTAGTGTACAATTTCAAAACCCCAATCTCAATATTGACATTAGTAATTCCTTCGGATTCCCAATTGAGCCCGAAATAAATCGATTGGCAATTGTCAGTCGAAATGGTGACATAGAAAATCTAATGAGTGATTTGTTTTTACCTGGCGCTTTAATATTGGATTTTCCAACGATTGAAGAGCAGGTAGTACCACAGTCTACACGAATCGTGCTTGACAGCTCAAACTCCAATATCGCTGAGATTTTCGATGAAGAGTCTGAATTTATTGAATTGGACATTGATGCTATAGCTTTCCCGGAATCAACTACGGCATCTTCTGGGTTCATTAGTGAAGACAGTAAACTGAGTATACAGACAGAACTAAAAATACCTTTAGAAGGGACTGTTTCTAATTACACCATTTTTGAAAACTATCCTATTGATAGTCTATTGGAGTTGGACAATGCCGAAGAACTAAGACTGGATCTTGGGATTAGGAATGGACTTCCTGTTGACATTTCATTTCAGGTACATTTTGTTGGGGAAGCCTTTAATATTATAGATTCTTTATTTAGTGAACCTATCTTGATTCCAAGTTTGGAAGAAGACGAGTTCCTATTTCTAACTTCTGCAGTTTTGTCGCAAGAGCAAATTGAAAGAATTAAGCCTACTGCATTCATCCGTACATTCATTGGTTTTGTGCAATCAGACGAAAGTGAAACAGTAAGAGTCTTGTCAACGGATCAAATACAGCTGGAGATAGGTGCAGTCATAAAAACTACTTTATGAGACTGAACTTGATTGGTATATTATTGTGTGTAACTCATGTTCTACTAGGGCAATCATTATCAAATTCATTGTTGTACACTCATAATTATGATTCTGGTATTGACCATACAAATGCATTCGTCGATTCGTCTAAATTTGCAATTTATTTGCCTTCATTTCAATTTGGACTTCATCAAAAGGGACCAACTTTATCTTCTTATGTTCAAAGAAACGAATCAGGTCGTCTGGTCATTGATCCAGTTCAGGCACTTTCATTTGCAGAAGACGAAAACCGTTTTCGTTCCGCTGGAGAATTAACTGGTTTTGGAATTGGATTCAAATTAAATAATGAGATGTCAATTGTTGGAAGGTATTCGGCCAACTATTTGACTGATGTTGAATATCCACTTGAGGCACTACAATTATTGACTCAAGGAAATTCAATATTACTCGGTAATCAAATTGATCTTAGTTTTTCGACAGTTGTACAAGCATATCACCAATATCAAATTTCGTATAACTACCAGTCGGGTAAATTTAGTGGTGGAATAGGCTTAGCATACCTATCAGGTATTTTAGACGCATCAGTTTCACGTGAACAACTACTTTTAGCGTTTTCTCCATTTTTCTTTTCAATAAGAGCAAATACTGACTTTCAAATAAATTCAACAAATGCTCTGGAATATGAAAGTTTAGATAATGTATTTTTCGAATACGATGAATCACTATCGAATAGCTTTTTCAGTTCAAATACAGGATATGGTCTTGAATTGTTTGCAGCTTATCAATTTCAAGAAGAAACTTCTATCAAAGCAAAAATTTCAGGCATTGGTACCATCAATTGGAATGAAGATCCAACGAATTTGGTGTCTGAGGAAAACAGTGAATTTTCTGGCTTTAATGTTTTGGATTTGATAACAAATAACCGGTCTGTGTCCTATGTAGATTCATTGGAACTATTGTTTAACGTGACAGAGACATTTGACGCGTACAGTACAAATCTTCCACTCAATTTAGATTTAGGTATTTATCATGATCTGAATCAGCAATGGCAATTTTCACTAGCTGGAAACTATGTGAATTTTAACTCTGGCTCGGCTTATCAACTTGGCCTTGCTGCTACATACAAGTTGGCTAAAGGTATACATGTATCAACGAGTGTAAACCATGGTTCTCAACAAGGCATAACACTAGGTGGGGGTATTTCTGCTCAGTT
>CAYNMW010000189.1:0-8007 GCA_964398295.1 uncultured Saprospiraceae bacterium
CAAAAATACCGCCAAATGGACTCCGTTTAATCAATTATCACGGCGCTTACGCACCATGCTAATTAGATGACGCACCTAACGGCGCTTTGAAATTCTCTTAACTAAATAGCATTGGGCCTTATATCTCAAGGCGTTAAAGCATCTTGGACATAAGATGTCTCTTAATGTGATGCAACGTTATCTTTCAACAATTCTGGAAACTTTGCTTTGAATCGATTCAATCTTGGAATCGATACAGCTCGTATGTATGGCTGGCCAGGATTTAATCGTTCATAGTCCTGATGATAGTCTTCTGCTTCATAAAATGCACGTAATGGGACTATCTCCGTGACAATTGGATTATCAAATACGCCTTGAGCGGTGAGCTCTTCTGTGATTTGATTTGCTATCTTCTGCTCTTCTTCATTTTGATAGAAAATAGATGATCTGTATTGAGAACCCCTATCAGGTCCTTGCCTGTTTAATGTTGTTGGATCGCCAGAACCATAAAATACTCTGACTAAAGTTGCGTAATCAATCACTTCAGGGTCGTAAAAGACTTTAACCGCTTCAGCATGATTAGTTAATCCTCTGGCAACAAGGTCATAGGTAGCAGTGGATTCTCTACCACCAGAATAACCAGAGATTACTTCAGAAACACCATTGACTGATTCGAATACCGCCTCTACACACCAGAAACAACCGCTAGCGAAGTAAGCAACAGCTTCTCCTTCGGTGGCTTCATAATTTACAACTACATCAGTTTGATTTTCAGTCGATTGTGCCTTATTCGTTACACAAGAAGAATAAGAGGAAAGGAAAATAATTGCGATTGCTATTTTCATTTATACTTTAATATTTTTTTAGAATTGCATATCTGTCTAAATGGTAATTGTAATCACCGAAGGTTTGTTGAGCTACACGGGCTCTTTTTAAGAAAAAACCAATCTCTTCGTCGTCTGTCATACCTATTCCACCAAACATTTGGATCGCTTCATTGGATACCAACTCTGCAATTTGACTCACTTTCGCTTTAGTTGCGCTTGCCAAACTTGCTAAATGCTCATCTTCTTTATCAATTGCTTGAAGGCTTTTAATAACCAATGACTTACACAATTCTATTTCACAAAACATATCTGCTGCTCTATGCTGCAAGCCTTGAAAACTTCCTATTGCAACTCCAAATTGTCTTCTTTCTTTTAAATAATTAATCGTACGATCAAATGCTTCTTCGATGCTTCCCAACATCTCTGCGGATAAAAGTATCCTTGCTTTGTCAAGAGCTGTTGTCAAAATACCATCACCATCTCCCGGCAAGCCGATCATATCAATCACAGCAGCATTACTAAATGTTACAGTTGCTGCATTCCTACTATCCATCATGATGTGTTTTTCTGCATTAACTCCATCTCCTTTTGCATCAACGATATAGATACCTAGACCTTTATCTGATTTAGCTGAAACAAGTAAGTAGTCAGCACAATGTCCATCAAGAACAAATACTTTGTTACCAGAGATTTGATTTCCTGCGACACTCGTTGCTGCATAGAGTGGATCATGTTTGCTTTTTTCTTCAAAGGCAACTGCAAACAATTTATCTCCTGAGCTTAATGCTGATAAATATTTTTCTTTAATTGCATCGCTTCCAAAATCATTGATCATAGAGCCTGCTAGCGCCACTGTGGACACCAATGGTGATGCTGCCAATGTTTTGCCTGCTTCATAAAACACCTGACCCAAACCAGTATAATCGAATGCTAGGCCACCGTATGCTTCTGGAAAGACAAGTCCTGCCCAACCCATATTCACCATTTCTTCCCATACTCTTTTGTCAAAGCCAAGCTCATCATTGGCATCACGCAAAGCGCGCAGCGCAGATACAGGTGAATTGCCTACAAAAAATTCTTTAGCTGAATTTTTGAGCATTTGCTGCTCTTCTGTTAATACTAATGCCATTGGTTATTTTTTTGGTAAGCCTAAAATATGTTTTGAAATAATGTTCAATTGAACTTCTGATGTTCCTCCTTCTATAGAGTTTGCTTTTGTCCTGCAAAAATCTCTAGCTGTTTTGCCTTCTGCATATTCTTTGCCCCATTTTAAGTTGGAGAACCCACCTGTACTCATCATTAGCTCAAATCTTCGTTTATTCATCTCTGTAGCATAATACTTAAAGAAGGAGGATTTTGCTCCTGGAGGAGATCCAACTTTAGCTTCATCCATCGAACGTTCTAATGTTAAGTTGAATGCGGCTTCGTCAATCAACCATTGAGACACCTTAATCCTATTCACAGGGTCATCTAGCACATCATTTTCTAGCCCAATGGATTCAATGGCATATTCATCTAGCGTTTTATCCATTTTGGTCACATTGCCGATCATGCCTCTTTCGTGTGTCAACAAATACTTGGCAATTGTCCAACCTTCATTTTCGACACCAACCAAGTTTTCTTTTGGCACTTTAACATTATCAAAAAATGTTTCGCAAAAAGGAGAACTTCCGCTAATCAATTTAATTGGGCGCGTGCTTACACCTTCTGCCTCCATATCAATAAGCAAGAAACTAATTCCCGAGTGTTTAGGCGCTTCTTTATCCGTCCTGACCAAACAAAAAATCTTGTCTGCATAGTCGGCATATGATGTCCACACCTTCTGACCGTTTACTAAATAATGATCACCTTTATCTTCTGCTGACGTTTGTAGTCCAGCCAAATCACTTCCCGCTCCAGGTTCACTATACCCTTGACACCACCACATTTCTCCCCTTGCAATTTCAGGTAGATATTGCAGTTTTTGTTCTTCACTACCAAATCCTAATAATGCAGGCCCTAGCATATGGATACCAAAGCTGAATAATGGCGTTCTTGCTCCAATGTTTGCCATTTCCTCTTTGAGCACTTTATATTCGGCTTTTGACAAACCAGCTCCTCCATATTCTTTCTTCCATCGTGGCACAGTCCATCCTTTGTCTCGCATTTTTTCAAACCACATCTTTTGCTCTTCACTGTGGAATGTTGGTTTGCGACCACCCCAAAAGTAGTCTTTGAATTCCTTTATAGGAGAGCGCATAGACTGTGGACAATTAGCTTCGAGCCATTCCCGAGTTTCAGATCGGAAAGTATCTATATTTGCTTGCGTTGCTGTTGACATAATGAATTCTTGTTAGGTAATTGAATGGTATTTACAGCTATCTTAATAACGAATCTAAAATTAGGCTATTTTGTTTGTTAAATCAGATTTCGAATGAGTGATTCTATTGATAAAAATCAAAAACAAGATGATGACTTCTATTTTGAAGATGGTTTGATGATTATGACGGAGGCATATCATTTGAAAAGAGGTGTTTGTTGCGGGAATAAGTGTCGGCATTGTCCTTTTGGGTATGAGAATGTGGAGGGGGAATCGTAGGTGGCTCGCGCCCTTTCAGGGCTATTGCTTGTGTCTTTTTCAGGGATAGTGCTGGCGTCCCTTAAGGGCGTAAGCTAATCAGTGCTATAAATAGTCTGTTAATCATTTTATGAGAAATTTACTCTATTCTAATCCCATACGTAAGGTTCATCAAAATCGACGTTATTGATTTTTAAGAATGAAACATATTCTTTCTAGAATTCACATCGCCCATGCGGATGCATTGAGTATGAGCCTTTCCTGTAATCTGTTGATAGAATAAGGTGATAAGTAAAGTTGTCATTATTCATAATACATTTTTGATTTGCTTACTAGTGTTTATTACCGTAACCCTTTCAAATGTTTTTGAAAGGAAATTTACTCTTAGCTAAGTATTCTTTTCTGTTTTTTACTTTATTTAGGACTAAACATAAGTAATCATGTTCTCCGGTAAATGCGGAGTTCGATTAAATTGATGAACACTCAACCTTCCAGCAGAATATTTAAAATCAGAAATAGAGGTATTGATCACACAATCATTCATACCTATAATTCTCGCATCATTTTGCATCTCTAATGCATAGCCCATAATAGCTGAGATAGTGCCTCCACTGGTGAATGCGCCGACTGTCACTCCTCTCCCACTTTCAGTCATGATTTGTTTAACAGATTTTTTTACTTCGGCTTTGAAGCTTTTCCAATCTTGATGTGGCGGCAATTCTATACCTAAGCTTTCTGTTGCCCAATTCATCATAAAAAAGTTGAATATTTTAAAATGATTTGGGATTTTCTTCTCTGGATTTTGCAAGCTGTCTTCATGCCATTCTCTTACGTGATCATACTTCTCAATGAGTTTTCCCTTCACTGTTTTGAGTACACCAGGTCCTTGGTGTTCTGCAAGTCCATCTACTATTTGTGAATCTGGGATTGACAATCCTGCTTTTACGTATTCTGCTTTTACTGTTTCGTATGTCTCTCGTTGACGTCGCAATGGACCAACATAGATGCGATCGAAGTGTTGCTTTTCTTTTACTAAATATTTACCCAGCTCCTTTGACTGCTCAAAACCAAAATCAGACAGTTGGTCGTAATTGGCTTTTCCGAAGGATGCTTGAGCGTGTCTAATAAACTTAATTTGACTCATGAATGATCATAACCTTTTCCTTTGAATTCTGCTGTTCTTTTTTCTAAAAATGCTTGTATGCCTTCCATATTGTCTTGTCCTAATATATTCAGGGCTTGTTCTTCTGATTCTTTGTCTATTGTATCATTCAGACCATGAGTCACAGCATAGCGCAATACTTTTTTTGTACTCACATAAGCGGCTGTTGGGCCATTAGCCAATTTGTTGGCAAATGCCATCGCATTTTCCATTATATCATCAACTGGTACAACTTTATTAACAAGACCCAGAGTTAGGCATTCGGACGCTGGTATCTTTTCTCCACCACAAATAATTTCCATCGCCTTATGATAACCGACTGCTCTTGTGAGAAACCAACTTGAGCCTGCATCTGGAACAAGTGCAATGTTGATAAAAGCATATCGCATACTAGCTGTATCTGCCATGATCATGAAATCGCAAGCTAAAGCAAATCCTATTCCAGCACCTGCAACAGGGCCATTGATCGCAGCAATTACTGGCTTATGCAATCCAGTGATTCTTTTTACAACATTTGCGTAGGTTAATTTTAAATCATTCTCTACATCGTATGGTGTCATCGGTCCTGCAAAATCAGTAAGATCTGCACCTGCACAAAATCCTTTACCATTTCCCGTAAGGATCACCGCTCTAATATTTTTATCATTTTGGATAACACCTAATACCTTGAGCATATCATCCTTTAGCCCATGCGTAATTGCATTATACTTATCTGGTCTATTCAGCTTAATAACACCAACCTTCCCGTCAACGGAATATTCTATCGTTTTGTAATCCATTATATTTCTACTTATATCTCTGTATTATTTTTCAAAACTATTCCCGATGCTCACTACTTTCGATACGGGATCTTCGCTTCACTATGACACGCCAAACACCTAACACCTCAAAACCTAATTATAAGCTACCCCAATCCACTCCGCAATCATTGCAGGCTTTTCCTCTCCTTCAATTTCAACTACCCAGTTAGTGATGTATTTTGCACCTCTGTCAGAGTATTCAATTTCTTTTATTGTGGCTACACCTCTTACTCTAGCGCCAGCTTTAGTCGCATTTGTAAATCTCAACTTATTCGCACCATAGTTGACACCCATTTTAACATCATTTATTTTTAATACATCATAACTCATTGGAACAAGTAGAGACATGATTAAAAAACCGTGGGCAATTGGGGCTCCATATGGAGAGTGAGCTTTAGCTTTTTCGACATCCATATGAATCCATTGTTCATCCATTGTCGTTACGCCAAATGAATTAATCATTTCTTGAGTAATCGTAAACCATTTACTTATACCAATTTCTTTTCCGACATATTGTTCCAAATCCTTTAGAGACTCTATTGTAGTTTTATAGGCTTCTTTCGACATAGTTTTATTTTTAAATTATACTTAAATGGATTCTCCTTTTGCAGCCATGACTTGCTTTACTGTATTTCTACCAAGTTGGTACATGTGCACTTCATCAGGACCATCTGCCAATCTCAGTGTACGGGCAGATGCATAAAATCCAGCCAATGGTGTATCGTTACACACTCCCATTCCACCATGCATTTGGATGGCTCTATCAGCAACTTCACAAACCATTTTTGGAGCTACTATTTTTATCATAGCGATTAAATCCTTTGCACCTTTGATACCGAATTGATCAATCTTATCGGCAGCAGAGAGTGTGAGTAGTCGAGCCTGCTCTATATCACATCTTGTCTGAGCTATTTCTTGTCGGATACTACTAAAGTCTTTTATTAATCTACCAAAAGCTTTTCGTTGAGTAGATCGCTCACACATTAACTCTAATGCACGAGTAGCCATTCCACATAGTCTCATGCAATGATGAATTCTTCCAGGTCCTAATCTTCCCTGAGCGATTTCAAATCCTCTGCCTTCTCCTAATAATAAGTTACTTGCCGGCACACGAACATCTTTCAAATCAACTTCACAATGTCCATGAGGTGGATCCATCGTACCGAATACAGTAAGTGGCCTTAGGACTTCGACACCAGGTGTATCTGCTGGAACGATAATCATACTTTGCTGCTCATGACGCTGAGCTTCAGGATCTGTTTTTCCCATTACGATATAGACATTACATCTTGGATGCATGACACCTGAAGACCACCATTTGCGGCCATTGATTACGTATTCATCTCCTTCTTTGACAATTGATGTCTCAATGTTCGTTGCATCAGACGAAGCCACTCTAGGCTCTGTCATTAAGAATGCGGACCGTATCTCTCCTGCCAATAAAGGCTTTAACCATTTATCTTGTTGCTCTGGTGTTCCATACTTAGAAAAGACTTCCATATTACCAGTATCAGGTGCAGAGCAGTTAAACACCTCTGAACTCCATTGCACCTTACCCATTTCCTGTGCGAGCGGAGCATATTCCAAATTCGTTAAACCTGGACTAAGGTCTCCATAATCTTTTGGTAAAAACAAATTCCACAAACCTTGACTTCGCGCTTTTGCTTTTAAATCTTCCATCCCTGGGTATTCTTTCCAAAGGTTTGTTTCTACATATTCATTGTATTCTTTTTCTATAGGATAAATGTGATCATCCATGAATTGTCTGACTTGACGTTGTAATTCTTTTGATTTATCAGTGAATTCGAAATCCATATTTTATTTTTTCTAGTTAGGGCGATTTGCTCATAAGGCTACGCCAATTAATCTAATTCCAGCTGCATACTTCGTACGTTACAGCATCTTCAGTACGTGTCGACTTTTACTCAAACACAACTTTATCTGCGCATTCACAATCAGCTAATAGGCGCTCTCTGTATTTTTCATTGACTTTCGATCGCTTTACTTTTAGTGTTGGCGTTAATGTTCCACCTTCTACACTGAATGCTTCTTTAGCCACTACAATTGTGGAGACCCTTTGATAATTAGGCAAGTCTTTGTTGGCGGCATCTAGAGTTGCACACAAACTTGCGGATAATTCTTCTTTTGACTTTGCCAAACCAATTTCTGAAGGCACTACTGTTAAGACAGGTTGAGGGACACCAAGTCCTAGCAGACACATTTGTTCAATGTCACTGTTTTCGCTAAACTTTTCTTCGATTTTAGCCGGGACAATAAACTTTCCTTTTGATGTTTTAAATGTGTCTTTGACTCTGCCTGTAATGAATAGATATCCATCTTCATCTATTCGACCTTGGTCTCCAGTATGCAGCCAACCATCTTGCAAGGTTTCTGCTGTTTTCTCTGGAGATTTGTAATATCCTTCCATGACAAAAGAACCCTTCATTAAAATCTCTTGAGTCTCAGGGTCAATTTTGAGCTCAACTCCGCCTTGTGGTTTACCTACAGAACCTGGTTTTTCTTCATCTACTTTCATAAAGGTACAAGCTGCACAATTTTCTGTCATGCCGTATCCTTCTGCAATCGGGATTCCTAATTTTCTAAACCAATCTTTTGTGGATTGGGGTATAGGTGCGGCTCCAGATACATTACATCTAGAATTTTGAAGTCCAAGACCTGAGA
>CAYNMW010000190.1:0-2592 GCA_964398295.1 uncultured Saprospiraceae bacterium
AATGCTGATATTCAATTAGTTAGAAAGTTGTCATGGATAGCGCAGTCGAGGGATAGAAATTTAGGAGTAACTTTTATTTCGACCCTGCGGAGAAATCTAAATTAAATTGTGAATTGAAAAAAAAACAAAGTATAATATTTCTCCGCAGGGTCGAAATTAGGTTGAGTTGAAATTTATTCCTCTACTTCACTTTCCTTCGACAAGCTCAAGGCAAGTGTTTCGCTCGGAATGACAATGTTCCAAATTTTAATAATCATAAACCTAAAAAAATGATCAAAGAAAAATTCAACCTAACAGGAAAAGTCGCCATAGTAACCGGCGCCTCAAAAGGCATCGGTGAAGCAATGGCAAGAGGTATGGCAGAATTCGGTGCAACTGTCGTCATCAGCAGTCGAAAACAAGCAGCCGTAGATGCTGTTGCCGAGCAATTTCAATCAGAAGGACTATCAGCAATTGGAATTGAATGTCATGTCGGTAATGCAGAACATCGTGAAGCCTTAGTGAAGACTGTCAAAGAAAAATATGGCCGCATTGATATCCTCATTAACAATGCTGGAACCAATCCATATTTTGGCCCTATCCATAAAATGCCTGAAGGAGCGTATCAAAAAACAATGGATATCAATATCAATGCAGCTATGAGTTTAAGCAATTTGGTGTATCCAATTATGAAAGAGCAAGGCGGCGGTAGTATTATCCATATCAGTTCGACTAGTGGCATACATTCAACGGCTATGATGGCGGCATATGATATCAGCAAACATGCCCTCGTTGCATTGGGAAAAAATCAAGCCATAGAATGGGGACGGCATAATATTCGAGTGAATACAATATGCCCTGGTTATGTCAAAACCAAATTAAGCGAAGCTCTTTTAGCGAATGAGGAAATGGTGAAAAAATTTGAAGCAAGATGCCCTCTAGGACGGCATTCTACACCTGATGAAATGGCAGGATTGGCCGTTTTTCTAGCATCGGACGCAAGCTCTTACATGACAGGTAGTACGATTGTGAATGATGGTGGCTTGTTGCATGCACCATTGGTTGGCTAATAAAACAGTAAAACTTGAAAACCCTTTACTCAATTCCTAATTTCCTTATTATTGGCCTTGAGCCAAAGGGCTTCGCCCTCTTGGCGGCTTTCAATTATGTATAGTAGCCTAAACGATCGGTTCAGATGGAATTCCTGATATTTCCTTTTGATTGTCTAACGCAGCTTAAGAATTTCATAATAAGCACAATAAATTTCATTAATTAGGTTTTAAAACCTAAATTTATACACTCTTAGTTTGTGAATAACATTGTTGCCTATAAATCAAGCCATCAAGCCATCGAACAATCCTATAACAAATAAAACATGAATTTCGAATACACAGAAAAATCACTACAACTCCAGAACAAGCTATCAAACTTCATGGAGAAACACATTTACCCCAATGACAAAGACCGGCAGCGGTTTCACCAAGACCCCAAAAATGTGTGGCAAAATTATCCCAAATTAGAAGAATGGAAAGATGCAGCCAAAGCAGCAGGATTGTGGAATTTATTCCTGCCCAAAAGCTATGGAGATTTAAGTCCAGGCTTATCCAATTTAGAATATGCTCCTTTAGCAGAAATCATGGGAAGGTCCAAAGGATCTGACGAAGTGTTTAATTGCTCAGCTCCAGATACCGGTAACATGGAAGTCTTTTCCAAATATGGTACAGCTGCCCAACAAGCACAATGGTTAACACCCTTAATGAATGGTGAGATTCGTTCTGCATTTTTGATGACCGAACCAGAAGTGGCTTCATCTGATGCAACTAATATTCAAACTTCCATAGTTAAAGAAGGCAATGAATATGTAATCAATGGTCGAAAATGGTGGTCATCGGGAGCGATGAATCCACATTGCAAAGTATTTATCGTCATGGGTAAAACTGACCCATCTGCTCAGCGGCATTCACAACAAAGTATGATCATTGTACCCAAGAATACTCCTGGAGTAGAAATCGTGAGACCGCTATCAGTGTTTGGTAGTTGGGATTCACCAGAAGGTCATGCAGAAATAAAACTTACCAATGTCAGAGTTCCGGTTGAGAATTTACTATTAGGCGAGGGGAAAGGATTTGAAATAGCGCAAGGTCGTCTTGGACCCGGAAGAGTTCATCATTGCATGCGTCTCATCGGGGCGGCCCAAGCTTCTTTAGATTTAATGTGTAAACGGGTAGCTGAACGAGAAGCATTTGGCAGAAGACTCAAAGACTTTAGCAGCATCAGGCAAGACATAGCCACCTCTGCATGTGAGATAGAACAGGCTAGATTTTTGACATTGGCTTGTGCGGATAAGATTGATCGAGAAGGTGCAAAAGGAGCAAAGAAATTAATATCCATGATTAAAATTGCTATCCCGAAAATGACTTGCACAGTAGTAGATAGAGCAATCCAAGCACATGGCGGAATGGGTGTTTGTCAAGATACACCCTTAGCTGGATATTGGGCATATGGTCGTATTGTTAGAATTGCGGATGGGCCTGATGAGGTGCATATGTATCAGTTGGGAAGGAATTTGGTTAAGGAGAAAATGATTGTTTGATTGTTTGATTGTTTGATTGT
>CAYNMW010000190.1:2692-7990 GCA_964398295.1 uncultured Saprospiraceae bacterium
TCAGCAATCTAACAATTTCAGCAATCTAACAATTTCAGCAATCTAACAATTTCAGCAATCTAACAATTTCAGTAATCTAACAATTTCAGCAATCATACATTACAACAATACTTAAACTTTAAAACAATGCAAGAATTATACACAGAAGAACACAATTTATTCAGAGAGTCTTTTAGCACGTTTCTAAAACAAGAAGCATTACCTCATTACGAACAATGGGAAAAAGATGGAATCATTGATAGAGTGCTCTGGAAAAAGGCTGCCGACCTAGGCGTCTTAGGTGTAGATATAGCAGAAGAATATGGTGGATTGGGTTTGCATGATTTTCGTTACAATGCGATTATATGCGAGGAAATATCGAAATTAAGTATGCCAGGCATTGGGTTTTCAACTCAGAGCGATATTGTCGTTCCTTATCTAAATGCATATTGTACACCTGAGCAAAAGGCAAAATATTTACCCAAGATGGCCGCTGGAGAATGGATTGGCGCATTAGGGATGACCGATCCTGGTGCAGGAAGTGATTTAAAGAATATCAAAACGTTTGCAGAAAAGAAGGATGGTTATTATTTGTTGAATGGTGCTAAGACATTTATTAGCAACGGCATTTTTGCAGATATCGTGGTCACCTTTGTAAAAACAAGCAGAGAACCTGGCAGTAAAAGTTATTCACTCTTTTTATTGGAAAGAGGAATGGAAGGATTTACAAGAGGAAAAAACTTGGATAAAATTGGTTTTAAAGCACAAGATACGGCAGAGTTGTTTTTTGATAATGTCAAAGTTCCTTTTGAAAATGTATTGGGTGAAGCCAATCGAGGATTTTATTATTTGATGCACAATTTGCCCCAAGAACGATTAGGAATTGCCATTGGTGCGATTGCCAACGCGGAGGCACTACTGGAAGAAACGATGCAGTATTGTAAAGACCGAGAAGCATTTGGTAAACAGATTGGTTCTTTTCAAAATTCTCGATTTAAAATAGCAGAGATGAAAACAGAGTGTACGATTGCAAGACATTTTGTGGACACCTGTATTTGGGAATTAACCCACAAAAAATTGACGGCTGAAAAAGCTGCAATGGCTAAATATTGGGTGTCTGATATGCATTTCAAAATGTTAGACGAATGCTTACAATTGCATGGTGGCTATGGTTATATCAATGAATATACAATAGCAAGGGCTTGGCGAGATGCCAGAGTTGAGCGAATCTATGGCGGGACGAATGAAATTATGAAGGAAATCATTGGACGGAGTCTGGGATTTTAGCAGATATCAGATATGCCAAATCTCAGATATGCCAAATTTTTAAAATTTGTTATTTCTATTCGACAGTCAACCATAAGAAAATAAAATTATTAAACCCTCTTTAAAATGCAACAGGTAAGAAAAGGCGAAGAACTAAACGAATTTAAACTCAGGGCCTTTTTAAAAGACCAACAACTTGTTCTAAACAAAAGATCAGCGTGGAAAGTATCCCAATTCTCAACAGGTTTTTCCAATTTAACCTATTTGATAGAAACAGAAGGTAAAGAATTAGTACTTCGTCGTCCACCTAATGGCGCCATAAAACGAGGGCATGATATGGCGCGGGAATTTAAAGTATTAAGTGGCTTAAATCGAGGGTTTAAAAAAGCTCCAAAAGTTTATACCTATACCGAAGATAGAACCATTTTGGGCGTTCCCTTTTACGTGATGGAAAAGGTAGATGGTATTGTTATTGATTTAGCGGAAGCTAAACAGAGAAAAATTTCTAAAGCAGAATTCCCCATTATTGCTAATAGTTGGCTGGATACTTTAGTAGAGTTACATGACTTGGATTATGAGGCGGTAGGATTAGGAGATTTGGGTAGGCCGAATGGTTATGTGGAGCGTCAAGTCCGAAATTGGAGTAAGCAATATGTAAGCGCTACAACGGAGGAGATTCCTGAAGCACAAAAAGTAATGGGTTGGCTGCATGTCAATCAACCGACTCAATATGATCATAGCCTGATTCATAATGATTATAAATATGATAATGTGGTTTTTGAAAATGATGGTTGGGAAAAAATCAATGCCATTTTAGATTGGGAAATGTGTACACTAGGCGACCCGTTGATGGATTTGGGTGCAGCAATTGCGTATTGGACAATGAGAACAGATCATCCAAGTATCTTGGCCATATTTCCTTATCCTACTGCGATGGAAGGTAATCCAAGTCGATTAGAAATAGTGGAACGTTATGTTCAAAAGAGTGGTCGAACTATCCCAGATTTAGTCTTTTATTATGCTTTTGGTTTGTTTAAAAATGCGGTTATTGTACAGCAGATTTATTATCGCTATCACAAAGGTTTAACGACTAATGAAAAATTTGCTCAGCTCAATCAAGTGACTCGTTTGTTTATAGAGGTGGCTTGGCAAGCAATTCAAAAGCAACGGATTGAAAATTTATTCTGACAGTCGAGAGCTGTCTGACCTCTAAAATTATAAATATGAAAAACTCAACAACACAATTCTTAAAAGATACAGGAGTAAAAACACCAATCGTATGTGGTCCAATGTACCCAGGTTCAAATCCTGAATTAATTGCTGCTGTTTCAGAGGCAGGTGGTTTTGGAGTCGTTCAACCTGTCGCTTTGACTTCTCTATACGGTCATGATTTTCGGGAGGGTTTACAATTGATTAAGCGTTTAACGGACGAACCTTTTGGAGTTAATTTTACCATTTTTGGTGGAGCGAATAAAAAGTATCACGACCAAATGAAAAAGTGGATGGATATTTCCATTGATGAAGGTGTTAAATTCTTTTTAACCTCCTTGGGAAAACCTACGGAGATTGTAAAAATCGCCAAACAAAATGGTATTAAAGTATATCACGATGTACCAAACAAAAAGGTAGCTTTAGCTATGCGAGATGTAGGAGTAGATGGTATCAATTGCATCAACTGGCGAGGTGGAGGACAAACTGGTATTCAATCTGCAGAACAATTTATGGAAGAGTTACATGATATTGGTATTCCACTAATTTGTGCGGGGGGTATAGGCAATGCCGCTGATTTTCAAACAGTATTGGATATGGGTTATGCGGGTGTTCAGATGGGAACTCGGTTTTTGGCAACACATGAATGTAAAGTAACCGATAGTTACAAACAAGCCATTGTTGATTCCACAGAAGATGATATTGTATGGACCAATAAAATAGCAGGCAACAATTCATCCGTTATTAAAACTGATGATATCATGAAAGGTGGTTTGCGTACAGGACCAATGATTAGTTATATGCTGACTAAAAAGAAATTGAAAAAATATGCTCGAATGTATTTGATGAATAAAGGGGTGAAAAAATATAGCAGAACTGCTTTTGATGATGATGTGAAATTTTGGCAGGCAGGTAAAGGTGTTGGGAATATTAGTTCGGTAAAGTCTGTAAAAGAAGTTGTAAACGAATTTGCAGCTGTGAGAATTAGTTCTAGTGAAATTTTGTAATTATGAGCAATGCCGCAAATAATCTTAAACTTCGAGAGGTCATCAATCAAGTCGTAAATGACCCTGAGTATAAGTCTGTCTCGGCTGTGCCACTGATTTCTATTGTTCAAATTGGATTGCTATTATTTACATTATCACTCTTTTTCGGTGGCATTTATTTAGCCTCCATTGGTGTCACTCTGTGGCTAATATATCCTATTTTAATATTTGGATTCTACACATCTTTTACCACCTTACATGATGCTACTCATAGAGCAATATCTTCAAATAAATATTTGAATGATTTCTTAGGTACTGTAGCAGGAAACCTCCAATTCCCTTTTATTACGACTCACGTTTATCGGTATATCCATCTGGCACACCATCGGTATGTTGGAGATAAGAATATGGACCCAGATGAAGCAGTCGTAGGCTTACCAGCCAATTATTTTCCGATTGGATATTTAGCCCTGTTTGTTTATGATTATTTCGCATTTAGTTGGTTACTGACTAAAGTTTGGAAGAGAACCCCAGTAAGCGTAAGAAGAGGTTTTATAATTGCTCTTTCTGGCAATGTGCTCTTGAACATCATTATGTTTAGCAGTCCTTATTGGTATGAGTATTTAATTTGGTTTCTCATTCCAAATCGATTAGCAGTTGCGGTGACATCTTTTCTTTTTGCACATTTACCACATCCTGAAGGCGTGCATTGGCATGAACACCCTTTTCAAGCGACATACAGTTTGACTGGTAATCCATTGACGAAGAGAGCACTCTGGGGACAATCCAGTCACGCTATCCATCATTTTTTACCTCACGTACCCTGGTTCAAATATTACAAAGCATGGGATTTAGCTAATGGTATTTTTCGAAAGCAAAACATACCTAAGCGAGATGTGTTTTCATTTCCTGACCTTCATTTTAAAGAAAGAATGATTGAAAGCGGGATTGTAGATCATGGGGATAAAACGGTGATAGCTAAAGTAGTTGCTGTTTTAGATGTTGCCAAAAATACCAAAAGCTACGTCTTTGAACCACTAGATAAAGAAGTGTTTCCTCCCTTCACTCCTGGGTCGCACATTAATGTATACCTACCAAGTGGAAATCTACGTTCTTATTCTTTGGTTAATCCTTCATATGAACAAAACAGATACCAGATTGCGGTAAAATTGGAAAAAAATGGACGAGGTGGTTCAAAAGAAATACACGAACATATTTCAGTTGGAACAACCTTAACATTATCTACGCCAAAAAATAATTTTGTCCTTTATGAAAATGTACAAAAATATATTTTGATATCTGGCGGTATAGGGATAACGCCAATGATTTCGATGGCTCATAAACTTATAGAATTAGATAAACATTTCGAATTTCATATTTGTGCAAGTGAAGAAGCCTTTATTCCTTTTCGATATGAGCTCCAGAATTGGTCTTTCTCTCCTAATGTTGAGATCCATCTTGATAAGAACGGTAGGTCTTCAATTGACATATCCAAAGTTTTGGCTAAGCCCGATGACAATTCTCTAGTTTATATTTGTGGGCCTTCAGGATTTAATAATTGGATCAAGAATGCAGGCTTAAATCTAGCTTGGCACCCTGATCAAATTAAAGAAGAGTTGTTTTCAGTAGACTCTTCTAGTCTATCCGAGATCAAATCTTTCGAAGTCGTATTGAATAAAAGCCAAAAAACAATTAGAGTTGACAAAGACGCTTCAATTATTGATGCATTACTTCTGAATAATGTCAAAGTGGATTATACTTGTCTCCAGGGAACTTGTGGTACTTGCATATCGACTGTGATTGAAGGGGATATTGATCATAGAGATGCTATATTAAGTGAAGAGGAAAAAATGGCTGG
>CAYNMW010000191.1:0-5914 GCA_964398295.1 uncultured Saprospiraceae bacterium
GCTGATTACAAATCAGCTGCTCTGGCCAACTGAGCTACATCGGCGAAATTCAATCGTATCTTGAATCGTTTCGGAGACTTTTCCCAAAAGACTGCAAAAATAGTGTTTTTAAACTAATTTGAAAACCCGAATTGACGAATATTTATAAAAAATATTGATATGACCAATTATAGAAATGCAGTTATCAGCCAACAAGCGGCTATAAGCCAGTAATAGCAGCACTTTTCACGCTTAAAGCAATACACAATTACGCTTTTGGATGTGAATTTTTATGCGCTTTTTTCAATTTATCAATTGTATTGTGCATATAAACCTGTGTAGCAGCCAAACTAGAGTGACCAAGTAGGTTTTTTATGGCATTTAATTCTGCTCCTGCATTCGATAAATGGGTTGCAAAACTATGCCTAAGTACATGCGGACTGCGCTGTGACAGGGTTGTTACTTTTGATAAGTACTGTTTAATCTTGTTATACACGAATTTTGGATACATCGGCTGTCCTTTATCTGTCACCAATAATGAATCAAATTCAAGCCCTTCAAATTCACTTTCCCTATATGAAATGTAAGTATCAATAATAGACAGGAGTTGCTTGTTGACTGG
Organism: uncultured Saprospiraceae bacterium; assembly: GCA_964398295.1. Taxonomy (GTDB): domain Bacteria; phylum Bacteroidota; class Bacteroidia; order Chitinophagales; family Saprospiraceae; genus CALFUK01. The sequence continues at coordinate 602 of CAYNMW010000191.1, forward strand.
AATAAGTCTTTCTTTCTGTCCTTTACCAAATACCTTCAATGTTAGATTTGCTCTGTTGAAATCGGGCTCCTTCAGGTTTATCAGCTCTGAACGTCGTATACCTGTTTGGTATAGTAGTTCAACCATCAACAAATCACGAAACCCTGCAAAATCTGTTGGTTGAATAATGTCATCAAGTAGCATCTCTACTTTTTTCTCCTGCACAAAGGAAGGAAGTCGCTTGCTTTGCTTTGGACTTACAATTTTCTGCATTGGGTTGATGCTTACAATGCCTTTTCTTTTCTGAAATCTAAAAAAGCTTTTTAAGCTAGAAATTTTTCTGTTGACTGACCTGGTCGAAATACCCTCTTGAACCATCTTAACAATCCAAGATCTGATTTGTAGATGATTGGCTTCTGTGATTGTATTTACTTCATATTGATTTTCAAGATAACGTTGAAATTGTTCTAAATCTGTCCGATATGACGTGATTGTATGCACTGAGTACCGTTTCTCAAATTCCAAATAGTTTAAGAATGACTGAAGCAACATATTGCAAATATACTTAATATGTTCATTTGTATTTGTCTTGACCTTAATAAGTAGTGGTTCGTTAGTTTTGTAATGATATTATGGATATTTTTATAGGCATTACAGAATGAACTAGCTTTTAACTGACAATGTGAGCCCACGCAATACGCATGTCAATCGTTTTATTAAAAAAACCTTATCGATGAGAAACTTCTGTCAATTCATTTTTATACTTCTTTTTATTGTCACATGTAGTCAACACAGCTTTAGCCAATCGCTTTTTAATATAAAAGGAGGTGTAGCACTCCAAAATCAGGCTAACAGTGATGGCGATTTTAAATTGGCATTTAATGCTGGCATATCTTATGAGTACCAATTCACTGATCTTCTCTGGATTGATGTTGGTGTAGACTACACTCAAAAAGGTACTGATCTCGGTGTATTCCAAAATGTAACACAATTTACAACACGGATTAATTACGTTGAGATTCCTGTTTATTTCAAATATCGATATCTGGTGACAGAAGATTTTAATTGGGCGGTTTATGCTGGTCCATCTTTTGGTTATGTATTAGATGCCAGCAACAGATTCTTCAGAGTTGCTCAACCAGTAGTCTTGGATATTCCAATAGGTGGAGATGCAGGAATTACTCAGATTGAGCCTGCTATAAATGCAGGTATAGAATTAAATTTTGGCGTTGAATATGGCTATATGGGTTTATTTACAAACTTTCAATATGGATTGAATACAGCTTTTACTGGTATTAATGGAATAGCTGTACGAAATTATGGTATTACAGCAGGATTGAAAGTTCAGATTGGGGACATATTAGAAGTGAAAAACCCTTATGATAGAGAAGGCAACTAGGCGTTTACAGAAATAATTTGGCTGACAGTGCTTTACTGCTAGATGTCATTTGCATGATGTAAATACCAGTAACTATAGAGGGTAGTTCAATCGTATAGTTGGGAGAATTATTTTGCCTCAATCCTTGCTTATATATTAACTGACCCGATAGATTGTAAAGACTGATCTGTTCAAAGTTTTCGGCTGTTTTTATAATGGTAAGTTGGTTCCCATCTTTATAATAAGAAATATCTTCAAAAGTGGTTTCATCGATTGATGTCGATAAAGCATCTTGACAACGTATATCTAATGTCGATAATGGATCAAAACTAGGGTTTTGCACATCACTACAACCAAAAACTTCTACCGCATTGCTTCCCTCTGTTAATAATATAGATCGGTTGATCGTGATATCTTGATAGACATCTTCTTCATAATTAGGCCATATTACTTTTATGGAATCAATGGACTCAATATCTCCAAATCCAAAATGCACCATTGACGCATTTTGAGAACAATGTGTGCCAGAGCTGTACTTATAGCCCAACCATGATTGATCTCCTGCATAAGCAATGACTTGACTGCCAAAAGCATCTGGTGCAGTTGTCATGGCACGCAGTTCAACATTCAAGAAATTGTTTTCGGTTTCTATATTGTCGTTTCTATATACACGATAGGTTAATTCTGGATTAGTGGAAGGATCAAAATTTATATAACTGACTACTATATCCATATCTCCGTCATTATCCAGGTCACCCATAGCGGCACCACGATTTATATTAGGTCCATTTAGTGTTATTCCAAAGTCTTCATCAGTTTCAAAAAATTGACCATTTTCATTTAGGTACAACTGATTGGGATCAATGAATGAAGTACCTATAAAATCTGGAGCAAAAACAAAACCATTAGCGACGTATAAATCGAGATCAGCATCATTATCAACATCCATAAAGAATGTACCCCAAGATGTTGCAAATCGACCATCGGGTGTAAATTCATTTTGAACACCAAGGTCTGCTTGACTCTCTGTAAACAATGGATAATCATTTTTATACAGTATGTTCTCACCTAGATTACTCAAATAAAAATCCAAATCTAAGTCATTGTCATAATCACCAACTCCAATTCCCATTCCAAACATCGCCTTATCAACTCCTAAATCTTGTGCTTGGTCTACAAAGGAATTCTCTTCTAAAACAAGAAAATTATTTGGCTCTAAAAATTCACCAAAATCATTAGCAATATAAATACCATGGGTTTCTTGTTCCGGAAGAGGCAAGACTGTCACAGCTAAAGCACATCCAGTACCTGCTGCATTATATGAAGAAGTCGCATTTTCAAAATTAAAATCGCCCTGATTCAACAGTAACGTGTTGTCACTACATTCATGCTCAAAAGATATGATTAAACCTTCGTCGTCTCTAATCAGATTTGGTACTCGTACATATCCAATTGCATAAATATCCAATAATCCATCTTTATTAAAATCGAATAGAGTAGCTCCCATAGAATTTTCAGACATGGGAAGAGAGATCGTACCAAATGTTCCATCACAGTTGTTTTGTAGTATAAAATCTGGTCTCTCGCGATCATATACTGAAAAATATAAATCTGGACATCCATCATTATTAAAATCTCCAGATACTACAGAGCTCGTCACATCAGTAAAGAGTGGCTTGGATAGTGCAGATGATTGATCAGTAAATTCTCCATTTGTCTCGTTTATAAATAAGCGATCTGGTTCTGCGCCACCTGTAAATACCATATCCATCCACCCATCTGAGTTTACATCAACAATGGCAACTCCTCCACCTAAATGATCATCATTGATACAGATATGAGATATTTCTAGATCAGAGGTAATATCTGTAAACTGGCTATAAATCTGTGCGTGAAACACAAACATTAAGCAAAACGTGATGATATGAAAGCTAAATTTCATTCTACTATTTAAGCCTGATGGTATAAATAAAGATATAGATAATACACTTAAATACATGTACTTGAAAGTCTTGTAGTGAACGTAACATTGCTATTTACTTTGGAAATAGATCGAATCTTCTTTTCATAAAAAAAGGTTTTACTGAACATTATAATTCCAAACTACTTTTTCCATTTGGTTTTGGTCATAAAAAAAGAGGTTGTCCACAAAGTGAACAACCTCTAATATTTTATAAAATTAGCTAACTAAAATTTACATCTTAGTTAAGATAATTATATCCATATTGCTATATCCGCAGTCTCCACCTTCCTCATTGATAGCAAGAGTAATGGTAGAATCATCTGTGATATCCTGAGGACTAGGTCCACCGCTTAAGTAAAAGATACCTGCAGCACCACAACCAACACCTGGATTCGCATCCAACCATGTAGCAGTAGTACAAACAAACTCAACTTGAGCTGCTATAGGGAATCCACCAAATGCGTCAATAACGACTACATCTTGGATATCTCTAACAGTTGTAGAACCTGGAACTAAAGCTAAGGTTACAGCAGCTTCTCTGACACCAGTACCCCAAGGGTTACCCGGTCCTTGTAAGTGGGAAACCATATAGGTTCCAACAAACATATCATCAGGTAACGGACAAGTAGCATTTACGTTAAAATCGAAGAATGCTCTAAACGCAGGACCAAAAATGGTTGACTCCGTATTGTCACCTGTGAATACTCTCGCATCATCTAGCTCTAATTCTGTTCTAAATGAAAATCTGTCACCAGGAGAAACATTTTCCAATGGAACTCCAGTTAATGCTGCCATTTCTGTAAATGGTAGGTTAAGCTGAAGAGCTCTATTTCCATCAGCACCATCTGTAAAATCAGCCTGAGTGAAATTTTGGACCAATACTTCTTGAGAAGAATCATCACCATTAGAAGGATCATTGTCTTCAAATGTGACAAATACTCTGTAACTAGCGACATTTGCGCCATTTGTTTCAGATCTAAAATCAATATCGTGTACGTATGCTGAACCTGAAAGATTCATTAAGTCATACTCGCCACTGATCAGATTTACTGTTCTAGGAAATGCACCAATCTGTGCATTATCTATTGAAATAATAGGTGCTAGTTCTGGATCCGCCGAACAAGAAGCGATCATAATTAGACCTAATATATAAAAACTTAATTTTTTCATTTCTACTTTTATTATAAATGGTTTAATTAAAACAAGGACCTAAGTTCGCAGGATTAGTATCCCAAAATACTTGATCTAAAACGCTTTTCTGAGTTGCACTTTGATTCAAGTTAACGTGTACAGCTGGAAGTAATGCTGACCGGATAAACGTACCTGCAGATGTTAAGATTGCAGGCTGAATACCAACTGGTCTTGCAGTCCTTCTGATCAAATTGTACCCTTCTAAGCCATTTCCATAAGTAGCAATTAAAAACTCCATTGATATGACATCAAGTATGTCTGATGCTTCATCAAATCTAGCACCAACTTCAGCTACATAATCTGCAACATTGTCTGCTGTTGGTACAAAAACATCACCAAGTAGGATATTACCATCAAGATCCTGTGCAACAACTTCTTCTAATGATCGAGGATCTCTGTTGATGAAATTCAGCACTTTGTTAATTGAACCTTCAACGCCTAATAACATTTGCTCTCTAGCAGTTGCTGCATCGCCGCTAATTGCAGCCATTTCAGCTCTATAGAAATTGATAAAAAATGAAGGCAAGATTGGGTGTATACCCTCTCCTAAAGCACCATCAATACCCATGTTTTGGGTTTGATCGAAACTATTGTTATCAAACTTACCGCCAAATGGATAAAGACCATATCTGGTTCTGATATCTCCGTCTGGCGGGATACCATTACCATTTCCATGATCACGTCCATAGTAGCCTTGGTTCAAACTACCTACACAATAAGGCATTTCTCTGTTACATGCTAGATAATGGTCAGGCGTAGCGTCTGGATCAGGTAATACAGAGAAGATACAATCAAATCTGTT
>CAYNMW010000191.1:6014-7790 GCA_964398295.1 uncultured Saprospiraceae bacterium
TAAATTAGCAATTGCAGTATTTAGCAATTCTGCAGCAGTGGCATATACATCCTGACCAGATTGAGATGATGGACTCAGTATATCAATACCTTGACCTGCTTCACTAAATGGTACATCACCAAATAAATCAACTAAAGTTGTCAGTACATATGCCTGCATCACTTGAGTTGATCCAACATGTATCAATTGTTGTGTTGGAGAAGCTAGATCAATAACTGCTTGCGCATCAGGTAAAAACCTTGAATACGCTTGACGCCAAGTATTATCAAAGTCAATTGGACTAAAAGCGGTTTCATAAACGTTACCTGCAGTAAATGCACGTTGTCTTGACAACTGCATAGTAAAGAACTGAGGTGCTTCTAAAAAGTTACTAAATGCTAACTGCACACTATTGTACAAAGACTCTAAATCCGCAGTTTCTGGAGTTGGGTTATTCGGATCTTCTAAAAGATCAAGTTCGAAAACATCACTACAAGAGTAAAATGACATTACGAAACCCAACGCTATAATTGAAAATAATCTTTTCATTTAAATAATTCGTTTGTGTTATTTAATTTAGAATGTCACATTAAGATTGACTCCAACTCTTTTTGCAGTAGGTCCTGTGACAAAATCAATACCTCTACCATTTCCTACTCCAAGACTTAATACTTCTGGATCAAAATTGATACCTGTTGGGAAATTAATGGCATTAAACCATAAGTTCTCTCCGATCAAAGAAACGGAAGCTTTACCAAAAGGCAGATTTTCTAAAAGTGATGATGGTAAATCATAACTAAGTGTAATTTCTCTCAAACGTACATTTGTACCATCAAATACTTGTCCTTCACGTGGACCGAAGAAACCTTCAAAGAATGCATCACCTGCAAAGATTTGAATGTTATTATCAGAACCATCAGCGAATGAACCAGGAAGAATAAATGGTAAGAAACGATCAAAATCAGTATCCGTCGTATTACCACGTGCAAGATTTTGAGCCGCACTAATAGATAAGATGTCACCACCTTTTGTATAATTCCAGTTGATGAATAATGACAATCCTTTAAAGCTCATTGTACTGAGGTAAGAAATCGTATAATCTGGATTTGGATCACCAATGATTCCAATATCCTGACTTTCTACGTAAAATCCTTGACCATTAACCAATGGACGACCATCAACACGCTCGAACTGGCTACCTTGAATAGCAGAGAATGGTTCTCCTTCTATTGCAAAGTTACCTAGATCAGTAAATCCAGCAATTGGAACTTGATCAACACCATCAGCAATTCTGTTTACAGTGTTTTCATTGGTCGTGAAATTAAGACCTAAATCCCACTGGAATGCTTTTGCTACAGGAGTTAATGTTAAACCTAACTCAACACCTCTATTGGTAACTTCAGCAGCATTTAATGTTGTTTGATCAAATCCTATCGCAGGATCTGTATCCAACTCAACAATCAAATCTGTTGATTCTTTATTGTATAAAGATAAATCAACACCAAATCTGTTATCCCAGAAACGTGCTTCAACTCCTAATTCAATTTCAGTATGGCTCTCATGTCTAAGATCTCTATTACCAAGTGTATTAGATACAAAGTTTGTATTCAACAATGTACCACCTGCAGTTTGGAATGATCTTGTATTTGTACCAAGAACAGTTCTAGTTGAGAATGGATCAGGATAACCTGCAGAGGTTCCGATACCTGCTCTCAATTTCAAATAATTCAACAAACCACCATCCGTTAAAGAAGGTATTGCATCTGTAGCAATGAATGATACATTCGCACTTGGATA
>CAYNMW010000192.1:0-7782 GCA_964398295.1 uncultured Saprospiraceae bacterium
CCAGTCCTGAGCTTGTCGAAGGAAAGTGAAGTCGATTTGTCATTCCGAGCGAAACGGAGTGAAGTCGAGGAATTTCTCTTACTTTTGCACTCTTTTATAACATTGAAGTGAAATCGACATAAGCAATCACTTCTCACTAAACATTCATTCATGTACAGGACGCATAATTGTGGAGAATTAAGACTTTCAGATGTTGGAACAGAAACCACACTTTCTGGCTGGGTACAAGTCAGTCGAGATTTTGGAGGGCTTACCTTTGTCGATTTGAGAGACAGATATGGCATCACTCAATTGGTCTTCAATATGGATGATGACGAATCTCTTTGTACAAAGGCAAGAGGACTAGGTCGCGAGTTCGTCATTAAAGCAATGGGTAAAGTCAGAGAACGATCCAATAAGAATCCGGATAGAAACACAGGTGATATAGAAATTGAAGTAACAGCATTAGATGTCCTGAATGCATCTAAAGTACCACCATTTACAATAGAAGAAGATTCAGATGGTGGAGACGAGTTGCGCATGCAATACCGCTATCTTGATTTAAGAAGAGGACCGCTACAGCGGAATATAAAGTTTCGTAGCAAATTGGCTTTGGAGACAAGAAAGTATATGGACAGTCAGGACTTTATCGAAATCGAAACTCCATTTCTTATTAAAAGCACACCAGAGGGAGCAAGAGATTTCGTCGTACCAAGTCGTCTGAATGAAGGCCAATTTTATGCCTTGCCACAGTCACCACAGACATTCAAGCAAATTTTGATGGTAGCAGGATTGGATAAATATTTTCAGATTGTGAAGTGCTTTAGAGATGAAGATTTGAGGGCAGACAGACAACCAGAGTTTACACAAATTGACTGCGAGATGTCTTATGTTACCAGAGATGAAATCCTTGAAACATTTGAAGGCTTGACCGTTCATTTGTTTAAAGAATTGATAGGCGTTGATCTTGGCAAGTTTCCACATATGAGCTACGATGAAGCTCTAGAAAGATATGGCTCTGATAAACCTGATTTGAGATTCGATATGGAATTTATCTATCTGAATGAAGATATGAAAGGTCATGGTTTTAATGTCTTCGATAGTGCAGAAACAGTTGTAGGAATCGTAGCTAAAGGAATCGCAGATGAGTATTCCAATAAGCAAATGAAAGAATTGACTGAGTGGGTACAACGTCCACAGATTGGGGCAAAAGGTTTAGTCTATGTCAAATATCAAGGTGATGGCAATATCAAATCAACAGTTGGTAAATTTTATAGTGATGATGTGCTGCAAAGCATCGGATCAAAAATTGGTGCCGAGAAAGGTGATGTACTTTTCGTCTTAAGCGGTGAGGAGGAAAAGACAAGAAAGCAACTAAACGAATTGCGATTGGAAATGGGTCGTCGATTGGGTCTAATGAAAGACGGAGATTTCAAACCATTGTGGGTGATTGATTTTCCATTATTGGAATGGGACGAAGAGTCAGAACGTTTTCATGCTATGCATCATCCATTTACTTCTCCTAAAAAAGAAGAAGTTGAAAATATGTTGACAGGAGATCACGACACGATGAAACGTCTCAAGGCAGATGCATACGATCTAGTTATAAACGGATCAGAAATCGGTGGTGGCTCAATAAGAATTCACGATAGAGAACTACAGCAAAAGAATTTTGACCTGCTTGGGTTTACAAAAGAAGAAGCTGAAGCTCAATTTGGTTTCCTAATGAATGCCTTTGAATATGGCGCACCGCCTCATGGTGGGATAGCATTTGGATTTGATAGACTTGCAGCTGTGATGAATGGACAATCTTCTATCAGAGACTTCATTGCCTTTCCGAAAAATAATCAAGGGCGTGATATGATGATTGATGCGCCTTCGCCGGTGGATGAAGAGCAGTTGAAGGAGTTAGGGATAAAGCTAACAGATCTTGGATAACGCTAACAGATCTTAAGATCTGTCAGATTTGCGCTAGGCTGGTTTAATTTTCAATAATAAACCAATCTTTGCCTATTTGTTCCATTCTTAATGAAAATGTTCCATTTAATATATTGTCATCGCTTATCTGGTGAATACCTGGCAACTTCGTGTTGTAGATAGTTTGATCTTCAGAATCCTTGAGCACTATATTCCAATCATTTGCAAAGTTGTAGATTGTCATTTTACCTGTTTCTGGACTAAGCTGGTAAGTAACACCTTCTGTATTGACTACAAAATTTGGACTTGGTAAAGGATATAATCCTTGATCTTCTTGAATCGCAATAATTGTGTTGATATCATTGGGGATGACATGTTGAATCGCTCCTCCTGGCCATACAACAGAAATCTTGTCAACCTGATCAATCGTCCCAAGTCCAAAATGTATGATGTCACTGTTTTTTGAGCCGTGACTACTACCACCATCCTTTTCTTGCAAAAAGACACGACTATTAGCGGTCACATAAACCTTTGCTCCATAGGCATCTCTATTATTTACGGTTCCTTCAAGTTTTACACCTAACCAATTGCTGCTGTTATTCGATTCATTTCGATAAAATTCCATTCGTTTTTCAGGTTCATCATGCTCGTGTATATTACCTACAACAAAATCAATATCGCCATCTTTATCAAAGTCAGCATAGGCCAACCCTCTTCCACGATTTGTATTCCCAATATTGGCACTTTCTGAAATATCTGTAAACGTACCATCACCATTATTCTTGAACAATTTATTAGGATCGAGTATTGTATTTGCAATAAAATCTGCCGCAGGAATATGTCCATTCGCCACCAGAAGATCCAAATAACTATCATTGTCAACATCTACAAAAGCAGTCCCCCAACCAGTAGCAAATTTATCATCCACATGGCTATTGATCGTACCACTTGAAAAGGCAATATCTTCAAATGTATCATCGCTATTATTTTTCAACAATGAATTGGCTCCTAGATTAGTCACATAATAATCAAGATCTAAATCTTCATCATAATCTCCAATAGCTATACCCATTGCAAATATGGAAATGTCTGATCCGTTTCCATTAGGCAAATATTGAAAGCTGTCTACTGGCAACATATTTTGGTACATGCTATTCCCTTTAAAACCTGAACCAAAATCATTAGCTACATAGATGTCTTGGTCAAAGTCTAAATCGAAGTCAGAACTTGTGACTGCAAGCGCATTTCCATTGTTATGCACACCATAATCGTTGGAAGATTCTGTAAAGCTTAAGTCTCCATTATTGATAAAAAGCGTATTCTCAAAACCAATGTGACCAAAATCATCTGATTGTTCATTATCACCTTCAATAAAGACTAAAGAATCTACATAATTACCAACATAAATATCCAGATACCCATCCAGATTAAAATCACCCATCGTTACAGAACAACTCCAAGACGTATCGACACTGATGCCTGACTGGATTGACATATCCGTAAATGTGGAGTCGCCATTATTGATAAATAAAAGATTGGTAGTTGGTGCGTTTATATTACCGGTCGCAACAAAAATATCTTTATCTCCGTCATTATCCAGATCACCAAATGCAATTCCATTGGTCACTCTATTTGCTGTCATTGATATACCGGGATTTATCATCTCTGCAAAAGACTGTCCATTTTCATTCAAATAAATTTTATCGACCAAATCACCTCCGCAGACATACAAATCTTCCCATCCATCGTTATTAAAATCAGCAAAACCAACTCCACCTCCAATGTATAGATCATTAACAGCATAATGAGTAATGCCAATTTGGGTAGATATTTCAGAAAACACTTGTGCTGTTATCTGATGGATCGTGACAATACAGAATAAACTGAAGTAAATCACTGACTTCAAAACAAAAGATATAGAGGCCCTAAAAGGCGCGTGGAGTCTTTTAATCATCAAGCTTATTGGTGGTTTATTCACCTATTCCATTTGTATGTTAATTCAAATTACATCATTTAAATAAAACTGGCCAGTAATTAGCCTTTCCCAAGCAATAGCTGTGTGATTTAGTTCAGTTCATCACAAGCCATTCAGTAAGTTCTCGCATACCAGACAGTATTGTTTTTATGTCACTTCATATTTGAATAAACCATCTAAAGATTATATTTTTGCACTCCTTGAAAAATGGGCGAAATTAGATTGTAATAAATTTCATAACTACCTGTTTATCAAATATTTATAGACATATTCAAAGATTAAGTTCTTATGGCATTAATAGGAAAGATTCGTAAAAATTTCTGGTTTGTATTGATATTGCTGGGTTTGGCACTTGCAGCATTCGTAATTATGGATGTGAGTTCTGCTGCCGGATTGGGTGGCCAGCAAGCTGATTTAAAGATGGGAGAGGTCAATGGTCAGGAAATAAACTACCGTGATTTTCAACGTACAGAACAGGTATATTTTGGCAATCAAGGTGATCCATACACGACGAGAGAAAATGTATGGAATTACTATGTAGAGAAGTCCATCATCGACAAAGAATCTGACAAATTGGGTATCTCTATAGCCAAAGATGAACTGATGGATCTTCAATTTGGAACCAGAATGAGTCCCATCATGGCACAAAATTGGAGAAATCCTCAGACAGGTCAGATCGATAGAAATCAATTGAATACATTCAAGACGACCATCGAAAATGGTGATGAAATGGATCCAAGGTTTCGTGACTTTTGGGCAGAACAAGAACATCAGATTGTCAAATTTCATAAACAACAAAAGATAAACAACCTCGTATCAAAAGCGATCTTCACTCCTGCATGGATGGCGGAAGGTGCATATTCAGATCAAAATGCTAAAGTTGATTTTGACTATGTAAAGGTGCCTTTTGATAAAGTCAACGATGGTGATATTGTATTGGAAGATGCAGACTATACCAACTATCTAAACTCCAATAAAGATCGCTATACCAATGACGAAGAAACAAGAACAATGGAATATGTTGTTTTTGATGTCAACGCAACTGAAACAGACAGAAACGCCATTTACAGTGAAATGGAATCATTGAAAGCTCAATTTCAAACGACAACAAATGACTCTTTATTTGCATTTTCTAATGATGGCTTTTACAGACATTTATACTATGGAAATGATGAATTGGACCAAAATTTCTCACCAGGAATCATTGAACAGGTAAGATCAATGGAAGCAGGTCAGATCGTTGGTCCTGTGGAAGAAAGTGGCTTTTATAGAAACATCAAATTGATTGATAAAAGAGTCATTCCTGATTCAGTACAAGCAAGACATATATTGATTCAAGGAGATAGAGTTGCTGCAAGGAAAACTCTTGATAGTCTATATTCATTGATACGTATTGGTGCAGAACGATTCGATACTCTAGCAAGTAAATTTAGTCAGGATCCAGGCTCTAAGGATAAAGGAGGAGAATTGGGTTATTTTGGCCAAACGGCAATGGTCATTCCATTTACAGAAGCAGTTTTTTACGATGGGAAAACTGGAGATTACAAAATTGTCGATTCAAATGTAGGTACTCACTTAATCAATATCCAGAATCAACAATTCCTTAACCGGGATCCAAAATATAAAATTGCCTTTATCAATAAGCCAATCATTCCATCAACAGAGACACAAGATAGAATCAATGAAGAAGTCGCTGACATAGTTGCAAGTTATCCTTACCTGGACGACATGGTCAATGTCATCAACGAAAGGGATGATGTTTCTATAGACAGAATTTCTAACGTCAAACGAAATGACTTTCAATTTGGAGACCTGCCTGCAGGTAATACTTCAAGAGACATCATCAGATGGGCATTCGATGGTGGAACTGACACCAATGATATGGCACCAGATGTATTCATCTATACGGAGCCTAATTTATTCTACAATAATAAATATGTCATCGCCGGCCTGAAATCAGTTGAACCAAAGGGAGTTCGCCCATTGTCAAGCATCAAAGATGATCTGACATCACTTATTAGAAATGAAAAGAAAGGAGCCTTAATCTCTTCTCAGCTAGCAGGCAAATCAATGGAAGCTGCATCAGCTGACTATAATGTTGCCATTGAATCAGCAAACGGTGTCGCATTCAATACCAGGTTTTTACCTGTAATAGGTAGTGAGCCGAAAGTTGTTGCATCTGCATTTGGTTCTGATGTCAATAGTCCAAGTAAAGTAATCGTTGGCAATTCTGGTGTCTTTATCGTCAAACCAACAAATAAAACAGACGCCGGCACTGCTCCTGATTTACCAGCATTCCGAAAAACGGATGCATCGACTGCAAGAAGTAAAGTCACTCAGCGATTGATGGATTCTTTGCGAAAGATTGCCGATGTTTCTGACAGTAGATTTACCTTCTTTTAAGGTAAAATTAGCGACATACAGCATGGCAATACTGAATAAACACACTGCTTTAGCCGTTGTAGTATTATGCCTAGGCTTAGTTTAATCTGCTACATTATAAGTATCATATGTTTTGGCTCGTGCGCCAGCAATTACATCAAAACATCTGTGGAAGAAGGTGGATTTACCTATACCTATTACCTCGATGCAGACAACAACAAACAAGGCGACCAGATCGTAAATCATCCAGATGGTTATACGACAGAAAAAAGCGAATACAAGAACAATCAATTGCACGGTAAGCGCTACTTATTTTTTGCAAATGGTAAAATAGAAATAGAGGAAACCTATGTAGAAGGATCACTCGAAGGAATATACAAAGCATACTATCTACAGGGACAGCTCAAATATGTGACAAACTACACAGATAATGTCTTAGGCGGTTTGTTTACCCAATACTATAAAAATGGAAATAAGAAAGAAGAAGTGACATTTCAGGACAATGAAGAAAATGGTCCTTTCATCGAATACTATGCAAATGGACGTAAAAAATGGGAAGGCACATATAGAAATGGAGACAACGAAGTGGGTTTGTTACTGAAGTACAGTGATACAGGTGAGCTTATCCGCAAGTTAATGTGTGATGATAATTCAGTGTGTTCGACCATTTGGACCTTAAATAGCGAAGGTGAAAACTAACATATACATCTTTACCTTATTGTTTTCTACCAACCTGCTTCAAGCTCAAATTGGTGGTGAAGACTCTTTTGAATTTTTGAATTTGACTCAATCTTCAAGAGTTACAGCATTGGGCGGTGTATTAATTAGCGTTGCAGATAAAGATGTCAGTCTTGGCTATAGCAACCCTGCCACACTCAATGCTTCAAATCACGGACAACTGAGCGTCAATCACAATTTTCATTTCGCTGACATCAGCCATGGATTTGCATCTGGTGGCTTTCATCATTCCGCTACGGATATCACCTTTCATCTTGGATTCAACTACATCCAATATGGTGACTTTGTCCGAACAGATATCTTTGGTAATACCACTGGAGAATTTGATTCTGGAGAAACAGCTATAACCATCGGTGCAGGTAAACAATTGAATGAACGTCTCCGCGCAGGTATCAATCTGAAATTTGCCAATTCTTCATTTGATGTGTATCGAGCTTTTGCTATTGCAGGCGATATTGGCCTTCTTTATGAAAATCCCGAAAGCAATTTTAGCGTCGGTATTGTTGCAAAAAATATAGGTGCTCCGATTTCTAACTTTACAGACACTAGAGAATCTCTACCATTTGATTTTCAGATTGGGCTTTCTAAACGTTTGCAACATCTACCTTTTCGTCTTTCAATCACAGCACATCAACTCCATCGATGGAACATCCGTTTTGATGATGCCAACGCAGTGAATACCATCACTTTCCTTGGTCAAGAACCAGTTGAGCAAAGTAGTTTGAGTAAAGAAGTCGATAATTTTTTTAGACATTTTATCTTCAGTGGTGAATTCCTGATTGGTCAAAATG
>CAYNMW010000193.1:0-7741 GCA_964398295.1 uncultured Saprospiraceae bacterium
CATATTGATCCAGCTACTTTAAGAGGCATGGGACCAGACCAAACCCTTGTATTAATAAATGGTAAACGTAGACATCAAAGCGCATTCTTAAACATTAGTAATACTGTAGGCAAAGGATCTGTATTTACAGATCTAAACACCATTCCATTAAGTATTATTGAGCGCATTGAAATATTACAAGATGGAGCTGCTTCACAATATGGATCAGATGCAATCGCAGGAGTGATTAATATCATATTGAAAAATGATACATACTCAGAAGTGAACATTAAAAGTGGTGTGAGCGATTCACTTGATGGATTTATTTATGATTTTGGAAGTAACTTCGGTATTAAGCTCAATGATAATGGAGCATTTGTAAATGTTTCTCTAAATCGTTCTCAAAGAAACGGGACCAATAGATCATTACCATACACAGGAAGAATATTTCAAATTCCTGAGAAGGATAATAATTCACAATTTCGAGATGATTTTTTCAGTACTACACCAATTGCAGTTAATAATCCAGAAGATTCGACTGAGTTTGCAACAAGATTTGGTCAAAGTGAAATGGTCAAAACGACAATTTTTGCTAATACAGAGATTCCAATCAATGAGACAACTAATATTTATGGATTTGGTGGCTATTCATTCAAAAGAGGTGGTTCGGTCGGTCTACAACGATTTCCTTTTCAATTTAATATAGATAATGCACCAAATTCATTTGGGTTTGCACCACAACTTGATTCGGAAATTACGGATCGTGCCTTAACTGTTGGACTCAAGAAAAGATTTAAAGATGGCGTTTTAGATATTAGTAACACCTTTGGAAGAAATGGGATAGTCTATAAAATATTAAATCCTATGGACGCAGGTCCTCAATCATCTCCAGACGAAGTATCAGGAGAAGTACAATATGGACAAAATACGTCTAACATAGATTATTCACATGTATTGGATACTAAGATACCTGTCACATTAAACGCTGGTGCAGAATTCAGATTAGAGAATTATACACAAATTGCCGGCAACTCTATTGTAACTGCTGTTGCTGATACAATTGCAAATGTTGAGGAGGAAAATCTTCAACTCTTTGCTAGGTTTGACCGAACGCATGAATTGAATGAATTCAGAACCAATCTTGGAATATACTTAGATATGGAAACTGATCTTACCGAACAATTGCGCCTTGGATTGTCAGGCAGATTTGAGAATTATGACGATTTCGGTGCCAACTTTAGTTGGAAAATATTTAGCCGCTGGAATCCGTCGAAAAATGTGTCTTTTAAGTTTTCATATAATACAGGCTTTAGAGCTCCATCTTTGCACCAATTTTTCTTCGAGAGCAGATTGAATCAATTTATTCCAACTGAAGAAGGAGGATTTAGAGCAACAGTTGTAGATCAGTATAGTCATAGTAATTCAAATGATTCACCATTATCTCAATTGAATGTTGATCCACTAGAGGCTGAAACTTCTTCAAGTTTTAATCTTGGATTGGTGTTAAGACCGACTAAAAATTGGAGTATCTCCACTAATTTGTACCAGATAGATGTTGATGATCGCATTATATTAACAGGTCGATTGTCAAGTGAATTGAGCGAAGAAATAGAAGATTTGCTTGATCAAACCAATTCAACTGATGTTCAGTTCTTTACAAATGCAATTGGTACCACGACGCTTGGCTTTGAGTTTATCACGAAGTACTATATTCCATTCAAAAAGTCAGGAAGTATAGATTTTACCTTCTCTGGTCATCTCAATAATGTGACCGTAAAAGATGACAACGACACTAGATTACCAAACCTCAATGAACAACTACAAGATTTCGAAGATGATATATTCAATCGATTCGAAATTGGTTTGTTCGAATCTGCTCAACCTAATTCCAAGTTGATATTTGCCACTAGTTTGCATAAAGGAAAGTTTAGTTTTCATACCAGATTTACTCGTTATGGTAGCGTTAGCTTTTTGCACCCACTAGATGGCGATGAGCGCAATTTTGTTGTCAATGAAATAACCGGTAATACAGAATCAAGAGACCAAGTGTTTAGCAGTAAAATTATCACCGATTTCAGTACCCAAGTGTCGATTACTGATAACCTTTCTTTCTCTCTTGGTGTAAACAACTTGTTCAATGTTTTTCCAGATGAAAATGAGCATTCTGCAAATCGAGGAGGAGAGGCATTTCCCTACAATCGTTTTATCCAGCAATATGGAACTAGAGGTTCCTTTGGTTATGCCAATTTGAATGTAAAATTCTAACATACTCATAACACGATTTCACCTTCATTTCTACAAGACTTTCATCGTT
The DNA here is from genome assembly GCA_964398295.1 of uncultured Saprospiraceae bacterium. Lineage (GTDB taxonomy): Bacteria > Bacteroidota > Bacteroidia > Chitinophagales > Saprospiraceae > CALFUK01. The sequence continues at coordinate 2,294 of CAYNMW010000193.1, forward strand.
TTCAGAGTTATAAGTATATGAAACACTCCTTGATAATTGTTTGCATTATACTGCAATTTCATTCTTTGTTGCAGTCGCAAGAGAAGCCTGCATTCCAACCACTAGATGTATTTTCCTTGGAGTGGGTCGATGACCCTCAAATTTCACCTGATGGCAAGCAAGTTGTGTATGTCCGTAGAGGAATGGATATCATGACTGATAAACGGATTTCTAGATTATGGATCATAAACACAGATGGTTCTGAACATTACAAGTTAACGAGTCAGGATGTCAATGAGAGTAAACCAAGGTGGTCCCCAGACGGCAGCAGAATTGCATTTACATCTTCTACTGACAATGGGTCTGAATTATTTGTGTACTGGAAAAATACAGCCAAAATTGCCAGACTATCAAGTTTAGAGTCCTCTCCAAAATCAATAGCTTGGTCACCAAATGGAAAGCAATTGGCGTTTACCATGTTTGTTCCAGGCAAAGAATTATCATTGGTTGTACCACAGCGTAAACCAAAAGGTGCGAGTTGGGCAGCAGTACCAAGAGTGACCACACGGTTCAAACATGAAGCTGATGGATCAGGGAAATTAAAGCCTGGCTTTACACATTTATTTGTCTTACCTGCTAGTGGAGGAGTCCCTAGACAAATGACCCAAGGTGAATTTAATCACATTGGTACTCCTAGATGGCATCCAAATGGCAACGAAATAATTGTCTCATCAAATAGGAGCGAAAATTGGGAACACGAATTTAGAAATAGTGAATTATATGCAGTAGATGTAACTTCAATGTCTATCAGAGAGTTGACGAATCGCATTGGTCCAGATAATAATGCAGTCATTTCGGCTGATGGTAATCTCGCCTATCTAGGGTTTACAGATAAGAAGCAGACATATCAGCTGACAAATCTTTATGTAAAGGACTTGGAAGGTAAGGCGAATAAGATAAACCTAGGCTTGGATAGATCTGTACAATCACCTGTTTGGGGCAAAGACGGTAAGTCTATCTATTTCATGTATGATGACAAAGGGAATACAAAAATTGCCAGAACCAATCTGAGCGGTGATGTGACAAAACTTGTTGATAATGTTGGAGGCACATCAATTGGCAGGCCATATGGTGGTGGTAGTTTTTCTGTTGCCGATGATGGGATGATTGCGTATACACACACCACGCCTATGCATCCAGCAGAACTAGCTGTTGCTGATGAAAATGGAAATACTAGAATGGTCATGTCCTTAAATGAAGATGTGCTACCATATCGTGAATTAGCAAAAATTGAAGAAATATGGTATAAGTCGTCTGTTGATGGAAGAGATATTCAAGGTTGGATTGCTTATCCGCCTGGATACGATTCTTCAGAAAAATATCCATTGATTGTTGAAAACCACGGGGGACCTATTTCTAATTACGGCGATCGGTTTTCTCCAGAAATTCAATTGCTTGCTGCTGGAGGGTACGTTGTATTTTATCCAAATCCTCGTGGCTCTACCAGTTATGGAGAGGAGTTTGGAAATTTATTATACCACAATTACCCTGGTGAAGATTACAACGATGTGATGGATGGAGTTGATGCGTTGATAATGAAAGGCATTGCTCATGAAGACAAACTCTTCGTCACAGGGGGCTCTGCTGGAGGTATCATGTCTGCATGGATGATTGGTAAGAATAATCGCTTTGAAGCTGCAGCTGTCATTAAGCCTGTTATGAATTGGATTAGCAAAACACTGACAGCAGATAATTACTACGCTTATGCGAATACAAGATATCCTGGTCAGCCCTGGGAAAACCCAGATGTGTATTGGAAGTATTCTCCAATCTCATTGGTAGGCAATATTGAAACGCCAACATTGGTGATGGTGGGAACCTCAGATTTACGGACACCATTATCTGAGTCAAAGCAACTGTATCACGCACTTAAGATTAGAAAAATAGATACTGCACTTGTCGAAATGCCTGGAGCTTTTCATTTTATTGCCAATAGACCTAGTCAGCTTATTGCTAAAATTGAACACATTTTGGCCTGGTTTGAATTGTACAATTAAGTAAAAACTGTAATTCTATAATAGAGTCAAACGAACTATTCTATAATAGAAGGAAGAAAATGGAAGTATGATTTACTATTCTTATACCCTAAAATGAAGAGTGGTCAATGATATTTTTATAGGAATCGATAAATTTGCTAAATGCAACAATCCGAAATTGTAATCCATGACAACCGAGTTTATCACCTTGGGTTGGAAAAGGGAGAATTGGCAACCAATATTTTTCTGGTTGGTGATCCTGCAAGATGTTATAAAGTAGCAGCTTTTTTTGACAGCATTGATTATGAAATAAAAAACCGTGAATACGTTACCCTTACTGGAAGCTATAAAGGGCTTCCCATTTCAGTGATCGGAACAGGGATTGGGACAGACAATATGGAGATCGCTTTGCTGGAGATTTATACGTTATTGGAATTTGATTTCAATACAAAACTGAGGTCTTTCGATCGTCCTAATGTCAATTTGATCCGGATCGGTACCTCAGGCGGAGTGCAGGCAGATCTTCCTGCAGGTACCATGGCAATCGCTAATTATGCTTTAGGAATGGACAGTACCGGTTTGTATTATGACCACCCCACAGAAGATGATAGCGTCGAAAAAATAGAAATTATGGCCAATCAACTTCTAATGGAAGCGACTCCAGATCATAGTCGATTTAAAGGAAAAATAATTACTTATGCGTCCAAGGCATCTACCAAAGTAATGGAAGCATTAATTCATGAAGCAGAAAAAGAAAATACATCTTATGCCTGTGGAATTACCGCCTCATCTCCAGGTTTTTATGGACCTTCAGCTAGATACATTGATGGATTGAAAAATTCCGTTCCAAAAGTAAAACAGGTATTAGCTCAGCTTGATGTGGAAGGAAATAAAATAATCAACATGGAAATGGAATCAAGTCTCTTGTTTCATATCTGTTCCCAACTTTCCTATCAGGCCGGAACCATTTGTCCCATTATCAGTAATCCTTATTCCAGCGATGATTTGATAGACTATGATATTGTAATTGAACAGGCCATTAAGATTGCTTTTTCAGCTATGGAAAAACTGAGTAGCGACTCCCGTTGAAAAAGTAAATAAGTTGCTGGCATTATGCTCTAAGAATCTTCTAATTCTAAGGAGCTTAAAAAGGCAACCAGATCCCGAATCTCCATTTTAGACAAGATGTTTTTGACACCTGGCATACTTGACGGAATGTCTTCTCGCTCCGTAATTTCTGATTTGTTGACCGTTCTTAATTCATTTTTACCAAGCCTCAACTGAATCGTATTATCCGTTTCATTTGCTACTGGAGCAACTAGCGATTCTCCATTGGAAAGTTCTAATGATACGACGGCATAACCAATTGCGATTGTAGCACTTGGCTCTATTAATGATTCTAAAATTTTCTCCTTAGATAATCTGGAGGCGAGTCCGTGTAAGCCAGGACCAGCATCTCCGCCCCATTCATATATAGAATGACACCGTACACATTGTGCGGCTTCATGTTCATAAAATAATTTTTCTCCCAGAGCTTCATTGCCTCCATGAAGTGTTTCTTTGTAAAGTGCTAAAGGATTACTTGTTTCTTTTGAAGATTCAAATGTTGTTAATTGTTCTACAAGTTTTGTGTTATTTTGACTTCGTATACCTTCTAATATGTCCAGATGCAATTCTTTTTCTATGCTTCCAGCTTTCATTTGAGTAAACAATGTTAAAAAGAACTGCGTTGCTTCTCCACCTGTATACTTGGCAAGTGCTGCGAGCACTGATTGCTTTTCTAAGCGTGTACCATTAGTATACATTGATTCAAGAAGACTCACGGCACTTCCTTCTTCAAGCTCGGATTCTGGGATTATTGATAATGCTGTAGCTCTTACTTTTTTTGACTTGTCTCCTAATGCTCTGGATAAAGCATTTTTCAACTGAGGATAATTTATCTCTTTTAGTGCAAGTAGAGCCTCAGAGCGCACAGCGGATTTTTTGTGATCTGTCATTAGAGTCAGAAGCGTAGATGTAGATTCAGTTATTCCAAATTCTCCTACAGTTTGTATTGCAGAAATGATTACTGATGACTTAGTATCATTTAGGAACCCATCTATCTTAGATGCAATAATATTTTTGACAGGAACTTTATCACGATTGATAACTCCTCTGTATCTACCATCTACACGATCATGTAAGGAAGGTTCTGCCCATGTGCGGATTGTTTCTAATGCCTCTGCTCTCATCTCTTCTGGAGCAGATTTATTTATAGCGTAACGTAAAACTCGATCAAGTGCTTCAGTTGTCCCAACTCTAAGATTAGCATTTATAGCACGTCTGATTATTGTTTCTTTGGTAAATCTACTCTCGTCTAGTATTTGTGCCAGATCTGGTAGAGCGGCTTCAATTGACCAATCATCATTGATTGCTCTTGCAGCTTCTGCTACAATATATTCATCTTGATCTTGTAAATATGCAGAAACGAGCGGTGACTGCATTCGACGTAATGCCACCACAGCCGCAATTCTTAGTGCCCGACTCTCATGATTGACGAGTGCTTTTAATTCTTCAGATGCTTCAATTCTCGCTAGCGCCAAAGAACCTGCATGTCTTAAATAAACATCCTTGTCGTTATTGTCAATCAGCATTTGAATAATGGCATCGATACCATACTTGTCTTTTATCCTACCTAATGCTTCAGTAGCAAAAAATTGGATCCGAGGATTTGTATGATTGACCAACGAAACCAATGTGTTTGAAGCACCATTATACCTGATGTCTCCAATTAACTTTGCAGCTTGAGCAATGATTTCTTCATCCTTATCCAATAAGAACGGAGAAAAATTCTCGCCAAGTGAATGTTGCTTTCTGGCGAATTGGCCCATTCCCCAAAGTGAATGAATTCTTGCAAGTTGATTCGTTCCATTTTTGGCATAATCTAATAATAGGTTATAGCCTTCATCACCTAGCTCTACCAATGCGAATTGAGCTTTCTGCCTGATGCGCATATCATCATAACTTAAAAGGTTGACTAGTTTCTGCGAGGAGAGTTTGTCAAAGTCGCTTTGAATCAATGTTTTCGTTTTTGTACGTATTTCTTGTAAGTCTGAATCTACTTCATCGATTTTCCATAGTCTACCTAGATTTTTTGTCCCCCAGCCATCAATCCAATCACCAAAATATAATGCTCCATCAGGGCCAAAATCAAGACCTGTTGGCAGAAGTCCTTTAATAATCTCAGTTGTTTTGCCCAATTCAAATCCTGCGCCTTCTGATTGTAATGTAAAAGCGTGGATAGGAGAATTTGCAGGTGTGCCTCTAAACTCTGCAATAAAAAAATGGTCTTTCCATCTGCTCCCTAGTGCAGTACCGGGGTTGTAAACCATCCCTGTAGGACCATTGACATAGTTGGTTATTGGCGGTATAATGTATGCTGCCTGATCATCCC
>CAYNMW010000194.1:0-7647 GCA_964398295.1 uncultured Saprospiraceae bacterium
ATCAAAGAAGTAAGACACGCCGGATTGATGATGGCTGTAGAGGTCACCAAACGCAAGTACCTCAAACACATTGTCAATACGTGTATGGAAACTGGGCTGATCGCAGATTATTTTCTATTCAATGATCGAAGTTTTCGATTGGCACCACCACTAATTATTTCAGACACTGAAATCGAATTGGCAAAAAGCATTTTTCAAACGGCTTTGGAATATGCTGAAAATAAGTATAGGAGGTAGATTTGTAAAAATCTCAAATCTCAAACCTGAGCCCTCAAACCTAAAACCTCTCACGCAATCTGTTTATACTCCTTTATCCGTAAACTAACTGAAGTACCTTCAGAAGATTCTATATTCAAATCACTGGATATCTGATCGGATAAAGAATGAATCAACTGGTAGCCAAATGACGAACTTTCCTTTGCATTTAATAGAGGCATTCCAACACCATCATCGTCTATTTTTAGGTATAAATCATTGTGAATGGTTTTCAGCTCTACATAAATATTCCCATCATCCTGATTTGGAAACGCATGCTTCAAGATATTGGTAACCAATTCATTGATGATTAAACCAAGTGGAATCATGGTGTCTACATCCAGAATGATGTTTTCCACATTGAGATGGAGCTTTACTTTATTTCCCTTGATGTTGTACGTGTGAAATAGATTAGTTGTCAATTTTGTCAGGTAGTCTTTTACATTAATGCCCGTAAGTTGTTCATCCTGATAAAGATTCTGATGAATGAGTGCCATAGATTGAACCCTATTTCTTCCAGTTTTTAAGGCGGATTTAGCCAAATTGTCATCTGTCCTATTGCTTTGTAAATCCAATAACGAACTGATAATTTGTAAATTGTTTTTCACTCTGTGATGAATTTCTCGCAACAATATTTCTTTTTCACCCAAGGTCTTGCTGATGATTTCATTTTTCTGACGAATGGTCCTATTCAATTTGGTGAGATAATAGACTAGTCCCAAAACCAATCCTATTCCGATTAAACTAAATACGAATGCCCTCCTGAAATTTGACGCCCGAAGAGATGCAATTTCATTTTCTGAATTAAGGAGAGCAATTTCTTTTTCTTGTTCAGCAGTTTCATATTTCTTCAAAGCATCAGATAACTTTTGATCTTGTTGTTGTTTATACAAACTGTCATTTACGCTATTTAAGGATTTTTGGAAAGTCATGGCTTTGGCAAATTGACCTTGTCTTTCATGAATATCTGCCAAGGCTTCTAAAGATACTTTCTCTTGTTCCAGATGGTTAATTTCTCTTGATTGTTGTAAACTTAATTGAGCATAATGTTTAGCATCATTTAATTTGCCAAGTTCGAGAAGTACAACTGCTAGGCCTCCATTAGCAGCTGCGTTTACCAGCTTATTAGACTGTATATCTACTAATGTCAGTGCTTCTTTAAATAGCGATTTTGCCTCTTTAAAAGATTTTGTTTCGACTTTCAGGTTTCCATAATTCAGGGCGGTTATTCCCTGGTAAAGGGCCAAATTCAAATGATTATAGAACGATTTGCTTTTCAGGAAATAATTATCAGATTCATCAAATTCTTTCAAGTTCATGTATTGAATGGCCAAGTTGTTATTCATGTGCGCCATCATGAGTGTATCTCTTTTTTCTTCGAAAGAAACTAATGCTTTTTTATAATAAGAAATGCAGCTCTCAAGATCTCCCGACGATTGATATGCTGAGGCAAGATTATTATACAACTGTGCTTTATAAATAATCCCTTCTTCTCGATCGACAATTTCCAGCGCTTCCAAATAATATCCAATAGCTGTATCATATTCATTGTGACTAAAAGCAGCACTCCCTTTAATGTTTAAGACCAACAATGAATAATAAGGTTTGGTTGTAAAGGAAAGAAGTGAATCTGCCGTGAGTGAAATTTGACTTGCAAGGTCAGGGTTTACATATATAATCTGAGGCATTAGATCTGAAAGGTATTCTATCTTTTGTTCATTGGAAGGGATGGTATCAAGTGCTTTGATGTAGTCATTCGAAAAACAAATGCTCGCCCACACTGGACATAAGAAAATGATGCATACGAATTTAAATTTTGGTGTTAATTTCAATGGATGAAGTCTTTTTGTTATACCTTAAATTACTTATTTGTTGATTTAGATTCCGCTTTTCATTCACTAAATTTTCATGAATGAAAGAAATTTTAATTATCGAAGATGAAGCCATCATAGCCCAAAACATCAAGGATATTTTAGAAAATCTCAATTATAAAGTGGTCAAGATCATTAGCAATGGAGATGATGCGATCGACTTTCTTAGCTTCCATAATCCAGATTTAGTCTTGTGCGATATCAATATTAAAGGATCTAAAGATGGCATCGAAGTAGCCACTGTTATCCAACGTAAAAAGCAAATCCCTTTTGTATTTCTGACATCCTATTCTGACAAGCATACACTTGATCGCGCTAAAAGAGCACTGCCCTACAGTTATGTTACTAAGCCATTTAAAGAAAAGGATATCGCTTCTGCTCTTGAAATTTCTATATTTAAATTTGAACAGGAAATTCAAAATTTAACACTAAGCAAAGACACCTTAGACAAAATAGCCGGCAGCTTAATTACGGAAAAAGAGTTTTCTATTATTACATCTATGGTCAATGGACTGGACTATGAAGAAATTGCCACTGGTCAAGACATCTCAAAAAACACCTTAAAATATCACGTTAAAAACATCTTTCGGAAATTTGATGTGACCAATCGAGCTGGCTTAATGCAACATATCTTGTGCTATTATATTCACAAAACGTAAATCGTTGACATGTCACTTTTGCATGTCTGTCTCTTTCTATAAAACTAGTAACTCTCTTTTGTTATTTACCTACCCATTGGGGTGGGAACTATCAGTATGCACGTAACTACATTTATGACAAGAAAACAATGACCAAAAAATGAACGTAATCGAAACAGTTTCTGAACGAGAAAAGCAAGTACTCATTCTGACATCAGCTGAATTAACGACCAAAGAAATAGCTACTCACTTGTTTTTAAGTCCACACACAATTGTCACGCATCGAAATAGTTTGAAAACCAAACTGAAAGCTAGGAATGTAGCAGGCTTAATAAGACGAGGATTCGAAACAGGTTTATTGAATCTCAAATAGAAATTAACCCCAGTTTGAAAAATACAATTTACAGACATGTTCAAGTTATTCAAACTCATACCCAAACGAAAAAAACGAGACGAAGATGAACATCAAACAAAAAAGCTCAAACAGGTAAGTGAAGATTTGAAACATCTTCTCCATAAAATTGAAACTTCACTAAAGAAGGCAAAGGATGATAGTAACGATAGCTGAAAGAAATGTAATGGGTTAAAATTTTTGGTCTCCCAACTAACCCCAACAGGGTGTTCATAAAAATGGGTTTCAGCCCATTGCCTATGGCGACAACCTCTCCACAATCCACTCTTCCCCTTCAAACCTATACCGCAACCGATCATGCAATCGCGCTGTCCTGCCTTGCCAAAATTCAATCATTGTTGGCTTAATCAGATATCCACCCCAGTGCTCAGGCTTAGGTATGTGTTCCGTGCCTTCAAATCGAACAGTAGTCTCTGCTAAGCTTTTTTCAATGACTTCGCGCGACTTGATAACGGTACTCTGTTCTGAAACCCACGCACCGATCTGACTGGTCCGTGGTCTGGATTGTGCATAGGCTTCTGATCGTTCTTTAGGTATTTTCGCTGCTGTCCCTTCGATCCTAACTTGGCGTTCAATTTCTTTCCACAGAAAACATAAGGCAACATTCGGATTGGATTCGATTTCTGTTCCTTTTGCACTTTCATAATTTGTGTAAAACACAAAGCCCTCTGGATCGATTTCTTTTAGCAGTATAATCCTTGAATGCACCTTTGCGTCAACACTTGTCGATAAGCTTGCTGCATTGGGTTCTAGAATTTCTGCATTCAATGCTTCATCAAACCATTGTCTGAATTGATCAATTGGATTGGCGAGCAGATCAGATTCATTTAGTTCTGACTGCGAATAATTTTGACGAAGATCTGAAATTCGTTTATCCATTAATTACTGTATGTATAGGATCAACTGTGGTATCCTCTAGTGGAATATGCAACAATTCGATGGAGTCTGCAATTTTTATTTGGCTGATGCTGATGGTTCTGACACGATCATCCCAATTCATTAAAAATCCGATACTCCTGTCTTTTGCACCTCCGACCTTATGAATATCTACAATTGTTGTCGGCGAATGAGCTGTTGTTTTTTCTAATTCTTGATGAAACCATTCACTTCTTTGCTTGATGGCTTCATCATCATATAAGGTGCACGAAGACCACACATAAGATGTAGTTCTGTCTAGTGTTTTGATGTGTTTCACTTCTTCATCCCACCGCAATTCAAACAAATAATCAGCATCTGCAATCACCATGGTGAATGGCTCAATTCCATTTAGATTTATTTGCTCAAGAAAATCAACTGCAGTCACATATTCAAAATACTGCTTCATGATCACACCTCTGCTTAAGCGATATGGCAAATTGCGTTCGTGTTTATCGAAGGCTCCATTCAACAAACAAATCGATCGTCCTTTATCCGAAACGATAATCCATGAACCACCTTTTGTATCCGCAGGGTAATAAATTGTTTCTGATCCTAATTGTTCGGTTTGGATGGCATAGGCAGCACGTGCTGGTGCTTCATCACGATTAGAAGTAATACAAAACTGATTTTCTCCTAAAGGAATATAACTGACTAGGCACATTATAAATCACCTAATTGTGGTCTGATAACAATGTCTTCGATGACTGCTGAAGGGCTTAGCTCTATGGCATTCCAGCAAACTAAGGCGATGTCTCTTGCAGCCATCAGGCGATCTTCTGGAAGTTCTACACCTGCCCATGCATTCGACCATGTTGCACCTGGTAGTACAGAGACGACGCGGATACCTTTGTCTTTCATTTCATCGCGTAAGACTTTAGAAAATCCATGCAAGGCAAACTTGCTTACTGAGTATGAACCAGAGTTTGGATAAGACATAATTCCTGCAATTGAACTGATATTGATGATTGTTCCTTTTTTTTGTGGCAACATCACAGGTAAGATACTTTTTGTTAATCTCACCGCACTGTATAGGTTTGTGTTAATCTGATTTTCCAACACTGCATCGTCTTCAGTATGGATTTGTCCAGGTTCATAGAAGCCGGCATTATTGATCAAAATATCAACAGCCGACCATTTTGATTTTACAAATTCTCCAAAGGCATATACTTCATCTCGTTTACTGACATCAGTTGCTTTGATGAGGATTTCCCTTTCGGGGAATGATTGCTGAAATTCATCTTTGACAGCTTCCAAATCGGACTGACTTCTCGAGTTGATGGCAATGTCGACTCCTTTTTCAAGGAAAAGTTGCCCAATAGCTTTTCCAATACCTTTTGTACCTCCTGTTATAATTGCTTTCATTGTTGCAAATATCTATGTATCCAGTCAATTCTGAGCATCAAAAACCGTTTAATCGTATATATAATGATCGGTATCTATTTTTTATCGACTTTGATGTAGGAGCTTAGCCCAAATAATCAGACATTGCGCATAATATGAATCCAGGCTTTTTATACCACTTTGGAAAATTTGTACAATGGTTTCCTCAGATCTTTACCAGACCTGAAAATGGTCGGATGTACTACAAGGAGGTCGTCAGACAAATGTATGATATCGGGATAGGTTCATTGATGATTGTATTTGTGATATCCATCTTTATCGGTGCGGTGACTGCAGTACAGTTTGCCTATCAATTGGGCAATAGCTTTATCCCTACATATTATATAGGCTACATCGTTCGTGATATGACCATAATCGAATTGGCTCCAACATTTACGTGCCTTGTTCTGGCTGGAAAAGTCGGGTCCAATATGGCTGCCGAGATTGGTGGAATGCGTCAAAAAGAACACATTGATGCCATGGAAATCATGGGTGTCAATACGAGTGCTTATCTGGTCATGCCCAAAATACTGGCGGCTCTTATCATGATACCCATCTTGGTAAGTATTTCTGCATTGGTCAGTAATATAGGTGGTTACCTTGCCTCTGTTCCAACTGGATTTTATTCACATGCAGAATATGTACAAGGCTTACGTTCTTTCTTTGAGCCATGGAATGTCGTCATGATGTACGTCAAGGCATTTGTTTTTGCATTCATTATGACAGCAGTATCGTGTTATCAAGGCTACTTCGTCGAAGGTGGAAGCATAGAGTTGGGAGCAGCAAGTACGAGAGCGGTGGTCTTTAGTGATATACTGATCTTAATTGCAGATTACATCATTGCATTGATATTGACCATATGATCCGAGCAGAAAATATATACAAATCCTTTGGTGATAATGAAGTCTTGAAGGGGATTGACTTTACTTTCGAGACGGGTAAAACAAACCTGATCATTGGGAAGAGTGGTGCTGGTAAGACAGTGTTACTTAAAATATTGGTCGGGCTGATGAATCCAACTCAAGGTCATGTTTGGTATCACGATCGCGATTTGACACAGATGTCAAAAGAAGAAATCAGACAATTGAGAATGGATGTCGGTATGCTCTTTCAGGGCAATGCATTATTCGATTCCATGACAGTAGAAGAAAATATCCGATTCCCATTGGATATGTTCACCAATCAAAAAATGCCTGTCAAAAAAGAAAGAGTCAATTTTTGTTTAGAAGAGGTATCACTTTCAGGCATCAATAATAAATTCCCTTCAGAAATATCAGGAGGAATGCAAAAAAGGGTAGGGATCGCAAGAGCCATAGTCCTGGAACCCAAGTATTTATTTTGTGATGAACCCAACTCTGGTCTTGATCCAAAGACGGCGATCAAGATAGACGAGTTGATCAGCGAGATTACGGTCCAACACAATATGACCACTGTGATCAATACCCATGATATGAATTCGGTCATGGAGATAGGCCAGAAAATCTGTTTATTGGACGCTGGTAAATTGGCATGGGAAGGCAACAAATCAGAGGTCATGACAACAACCAATGAAACCTTGGAGTCTTTCATTTTTGCTTCTCCATTTCTTCAAAGACTACGGGAAAGCGCCTTAGGTAGAATGTAACTTTTGATATGAAAACGATCTTATATTGGCTTGTTGTGTTGATTGCAGGAATTGCAGTTTATGGCACCTTTGGACTCGTTGCCAATGAGTGGGAACTAGGCGATATCTGTCCTAAGATTCTGGGTGTTCCAGCTTGCTATATTGTATTGGTTTGTTTTGCTGTTGCTTTACTTTCTCACCTAATACCCTTCAAGTCAGCCAATAGCATATATTTTTTGTTTGTAGGAATCGTGACTGCCATTGCGATCACAGGTACACTTGGAGAATTGACCGGAACTGCGGAATGTCCCAAAACGGCAGGTGGTACGCCAATGTGTTTCATTTCACTTGCGATTTGTTTAGGACTACTGTTTTCAAAGATTGGGTGGTTGAGGGTTTCTGCATAGTTTAAGTCTATTTTCATTTTGATAAATTGAAACATTCTAACTAAGATTTAATAGTTTTGCAACCCACATCCAAGCCCGGGTGCTGGAATTGGTAGACAGGCATGGTTGAGGGCCATGTGTTCTTCGGAGCGTGAGGGTTCGACTCCCTCTCCGGGCACATTTT
>CAYNMW010000195.1:0-5386 GCA_964398295.1 uncultured Saprospiraceae bacterium
AAATTTGAGGACAGTGGTATTGTTATCTGCTTCTAATAGAGTCTCCCATGCATTGATGGCATTCATTCTCATGGTCACACGATCTTCGTCGATCCATTTATGGACACGCTGTATGAGGATATCTTCGTAATGAGATCTAATGAATATCTGTGTTTTCCCCTTTCTTGGAGCCAATTTGTGACATCTCCACAGAAAGTCATGTGCAAATTCCTCTTCAGTAGGTTTTTTAAAGGAATGAGCAGTCATGATAGTTGGTAGACAATCTTTGAATACATCTTTGACGGCACCATCTTTACCACTTGCATCCATTCCTTGTATAACAATGAGTAAACTATGTTCACCATCAGCATTCATTCTGGTGTGGAGTTCACCTATCTGCTCGGCGTAGTCCTTCGTTAACTTTTTGATGTCTCCTTTGTCAATATCTTCAGGAGGTAGGGTAGAATAGTCACTGAGTTTTATCATCGTTTTATTTGTTGAATTTTAAACCATCTTACTTCTCTTAACCAGATAGTTCTGCAAGATTTGTCCGTATCCTTCATTAATATCTGCTTCTATATAGTCTACTTTGTATTGCAAACATTTCTGTTTCAGTTCTTCCTTCATTCCAACTAGTTTTTGCTGATATAACTCCTTAACCTCATTAGATTGCAATCTGACCTCCTCTCCGCTTTCCAGGTCAACAAACAAGTATGGTCTGTTTTCAAATTCGAATTCTACTTCTAATGCCTTATCTACTACATCAAAAAGAATGACTTCGTGCTTGTTGTGTTTTAAGTGCTGAAGCGCAGAAAACAAACTCTCCTGACTCTCTTCTTTATCGAACATGTCACTAAAAATGATAACTAGTGAACGTTTATGAATAGCATCTGCAATTTGGTGTAAAGCCTCAGCAGCTGATGTGGTTTTCTTTAATTCTGGTTCGTGAATGAGCCTATCTAAGTAGGTAAGCAGCAATTTATAGTGTGAAGTACTTGATTTAGTAGGCGATTGAATATTCAATGCTGAATCGAATATACTGAGACCAAAGGCATCTCTTTGTTTCTTTAGCAGATTCATCAAACTTGCTGCAGCTATTGATGAAAACTGAAGTTTATTGATGTGATGTGTTGCGTCAGTCGGTTTTTCTGGAAAGTACATGGAAGAAGAACTGTCAATTACGATTTGGCACCTTAGATTGGTCTCTTCTTCATATCGTTTCACAAACATCTTATTCGTTCTTGCAAATACTTTCCAATCAATATTCTTGGTGGATTCTCCTTGATTATATATTCTGTGTTCAGCAAATTCTACAGAAAACCCATGGAATGGACTTTTATGTAATCCAATGATAAATCCTTCTACTACCTGCTTGGCTAATAGTTCTAGGTTATCAAATTGCTTTAGATTGTATTTTTCAAAAAAACTCATTGCTCAAAAATAAGATACTGAATTGGTGTTGATACAGTTTGGGGCCAAAGAATTAGATTTTAGTATAGACTCCTATATAAAACAAAAGCCCTTGTCCAAATATTGAACAAAGGCTTCAGTATTTATGCTAATTTTCGCTCTAGTTTTGAAGCAATGCTTCAAGTTTACCCTGTAGAGCTGCTTTAGTAGCAGTCCCCACATGTTTGTCTACCACTTCACCATCTTTAATAAAAAGGATAGTAGGTATACTCCTTACACCATATTTCATAGATGTTTCCGGATTTTCATCGACGTTAACTTTACCGATTAACGCTTTACCATCAAAATCTTTAGCTAGATCTTCGATAATCGGTCCAATTAGTCTACATGGACCACACCATTCTGCCCAAAAATCAACTACTGCAACGTTACCGCCGTCTAGTGCTGTTTCTTGAAAATTAGTGTCTGTGAATTCAAATGCCATTTTTCTTCGTTTTAGAATAAGTACGTTTTAATAATTGGATAAACAGTACATGTTACATAAAAGTTGCATTCATAAACTGATAAATGACATTTTATCGAATGCATGGATGAAATGTCATATAATTGACCTAATTAATAATGAATCCAACGAAAAGAACCGGTCTTTTAGTCAGTTTCGCAGTGATTACTATCGCATTAAGCCGTGCATTTGGTCGGGATTCTACAATAATAGAACAATTTTTCTATGGTGGCATCTTTCAAGTCTTAAGAATTGCATACGATTATACCATAGGATTTCTTCCAATTCCTGCAATGTATGTGTTCATTTTGCTTATTCTCTATAGTATCTATCTGATAATCAGGTCATTTAAGAAGACGACTACTACAGGTTTCGCAAGACTCAAAAAGCCTATTCTGATTCTAGCTAATACCTTATCGATTTTAATCATTTGTTTTTACTGGTTTTGGGGCTTTAATTACAATCGCCAATCTATCGAGAAGACTCATGGATTGAGTTATGCTGAGATCGACACCGTTGATTTACAAAATCAATACAATCATACAGTTGCTAAATTAAATGAACTCAACACTCAATTCAATAAAGAAGAAAAGATAAAAGACATCATTGACAATCCTCGTCACTACGAAAATAGTTGCCGAGCGAGTTTAGTGAAAGAACTAGATGCACTTAATTATCATACAAATGGTCGTGTTCGCATCAGAAGATTGCACCCAAAAGGTTTTTTATTAAGAATCAGTACAGCAGGAGTCTATTGGCCATTTGTTTTCGAAGGCCATATCGATCCTGGTTTACACCCAATGACATGGCCATTTACTATGACACACGAAATGGGCCATGGATACGGTTTCACAGATGAGGGAACTTGCAATTTTCTCGGTTGGCTTGGGTGTACCAATAATGAAGATCCATTTATACAGTATTCTGCGTGGATTGGATATCTGAGATATGTGTTGTCCAATTTGAGAGGAGCCGTTTCTGAAGATTCTTACAGAAACTTTTACTCTGAATTACCAACTTTCGTTAAAGAAGATTTAGCTGCAATACGTGAGTCAGCGATCAAGTATCCTGATATTCTCCCTGCCATTAGAGATGTATTCTACCACAATTACTTGAAAACACATGGAGTGGAAGGTGGCTTAGTAAATTATAGCAAGGTGGTCAAACTGGTGTATGCCTGGGAGAAGAAGAAAGGATTGTAAATTGCAAAGAGACCAAAGACTTTTTGCTCAGGAGCTTTACTCCCAACCTGAGTCTAAGGGTATTTTACCTATCGACCTTACTTATCATAGACCAAGCCAATAGAAGGTGTAAGCCCCAATGTCCTATGTCTGTAAGTTGCAAAATCTAGACTAAGACTATCTTGAATGTTAATCCTGAATCCGAAATTGATCGTATTTGTACCAGTTGACGTTCCCAGTCCAAATTGGATGCGTTCGTGCAATTCATATGAGAGACCAGCTCTTACATCCCATCTATCCCAGTCATTGCGCAATACATCTACATACAAGCTCACTTTCTGATCTAGTCTAAAACTAGTACCCAAAGCGATGAGTGAGCCGGTATTAAGCCTTTCGTTTATGGATCCGGAAACTGGATTTTTAACAATAAGTCCTAGACTGATTTCATTTGTTAATTTAAATTGGGAACCTACTTCTACAGTAAATTGATTTTTGGTTCCAAATTCATCAGCATCGATCCTTCCAAGGTCAAAGGCTACTGATAGATCGAGTTTCTGACTTAACTTTCTGGCAAAACTAATCAGGAATAATTGTTGGTTTAAGGCATCTAAGCCATATGAACCCACACCAAACGAGATTACACTATTATCGTCAAGTCGTTTTGCAACACTAAAATTTATACTATTCAGATCCGACAAACCAAAACGTCGTTCTACAGATAATGATACACCAAAGGAATTAATATTGGAAAGCCCGGAATGGTTTAGAAAAATGGATCCTGGACCAGTACTGGTGGCAATGATACCTCCTTTACTAAGTGAAGAAGGTGTTGTGAATGCAGAGGAAGGCAATTGAGCATAGCCTTGCGAAATACACAAACAAAAAGTGACTATTTTTGCTAGTTTTTTAATCACAGAGCGAATATATGCAATACTATTTTAGAAAATCCCGTCACAATGGTGTTACTGACTTCAGAAACATACATCCATGGCTAAATTAAGGCAAAATCACTCGAAAAATAAGAAATCTGGTAATTCGTTTATGATGCGAATTGGCACATTTACCATTCTCTTAGTAGCGGCAATTTTTGGCGGTTACTCCTTCATTGAAGACTTTTTAAACAATGCTAGTTCCTCCTCAAGCTCTGCACAGTATGATGTTTCTAGTGATAATAATTTCAATTCTGATATTGCAGATATGCTACCAAGTATTTCTGGTAAAAATCAACTGGTAAATCATCAATATTATTCTTTGTCTTACAACGAGAAAAATGAAATACCAGAATGGGTTGCCTATGAATTAACCCGAAAAAGCTTACAAGCAAAGAATGTAAAGAGAGCAAAGCGCTTCAACAGCGACCCTAAAGTAAAATCAAGATCTGCGAAACACAGCGATTATAGTCACTCTGGTTATACAAGGGGACATCTCGCACCTGCAGGAGACATGGCATTCAATGAAACGGCTATGAAAGAATGTTTTTACATGAGTAACATGGCGCCTCAGATACGTCCCTTCAACAATGGTGTATGGAAGGAGTTGGAAGAATTAGTACGTGATTGGGCCTACGAGAAAGGAAGTTTATTAGTTGTCAGCGGTCCCATAATGGATGGCATATCAGATCAAATTGGTGATAACAAAGTAGGTGTACCAAAAGCCTTTTTTAAGATTTTGGTTGATGGGAATGACGGTATTGCATTCAATATACCTCATGAAAGAACAGATGTAAGACTAGCAAAATTCGCAATGTCCATTGATGACCTAGAAAGGCAAACAGGAATCGACTTTTTTACCGCATTTGATGATAGTAGAGAAGAGCGATTTGAGAGCAGTTTCAATATCAATAAATGGAAATTTGACAATAGTAAACATCGTCTCAGAGTAGAGAAGTGGAACAAGGAAAAATAGTCTTACAGAAAAAATGATCAGATCGGCAGAAGAAATTAAATGATGAAGCTTGATTTAATTACTTATTAAAGAAACTTCACATATTTTTATGCGTCTAAATTATAGCTAAACAAAAAACAAACATGAGTCAGAAAGAATCATTCAAACAACACATAGAAGAAGGATATACATTCGACGGAGGTGTCATCGAGATCGGTGCAGCAATGTTGGATGGTGAAGTGCAAACTGGTAATATCATAAAACTCCCGTTGAAGATGTTGAATAGGCATGGGTTGATTGCAGGAGCTACAGGGACAGGTAAGACTAAGACCGTACAGATACTGGCAGAGCAATTATCTGAGAACGGAATTCCTTCTATGCTAATTGATATAAAGGGTGATTTGAGTGGTGTAGCTATAAAAGGAGAAGC
>CAYNMW010000195.1:5486-7608 GCA_964398295.1 uncultured Saprospiraceae bacterium
GTCAAAGATGCATTGAAATTTGCCATGTCTGATCAAGGAAATGAGGAGATTGAGAAAGAATATGGTAAAATATCAGCTACATCAATAGGTGTTATTCTTAGACAAATCGCAGCTTTGGAAGAGCAAGGAGCAGAGAGATTTTTTGGAGAACCATCATTTGAAGTAATGGATTTGATGAAGACAAGAGGGGGTAAAGGTATTGTCAATATAATGAGGGTTACTGATTTGCAGACAAAGCCAAAATTCTTCTCCACATTCATGTTACAATTGTTAGCAGAGATCTATGAGACATTACCTGAAGAAGGTGATCTTGACAAACCAAAGTTTGTGATGTTCATTGATGAGGCGCATTTGATCTTTTCTGATGATACGCCAAAAGTACTAGCAGAGCAATTAGAGGTGATGGTGAGATTAATCCGATCAAAAGGGGTTGGTATATTTTTCATCACACAAAATCCTGCCGACATTGATGATGATGTTCTTGGTCAATTGGGTTTGAAAATACAGCACGCCCTAAGAGCATTTACTGCAAAAGACAGAAAAGCAATTAAGGCTGCAGCTCAAAATTATCCAGAGACAGATTTCTACGACGTAGAGCAGTTAATGACCGAATTGGGAATAGGTGAGGCCTTTGTAACAGCTCTAAGTGAAAAAGGAAATCCGACACCACTTGCACATACCTACATGCGTGCACCAAAATCCAGAATGGGAGTACTTGAACAATCCGAGATTGACATGTTCATCAATGAAGATGTGTCTGGTTTGATTGGCAAGTATGCTCAAGATGTCGATCCTGAAAGTGCTTCAGAAAAATTGAAAGCGAAAATGGCCGCTTATGAAGCAAAAGCCCAAGAAGCTGATGACATTAAGGAACAAGAAAAGTTAGCCAAAGAGCAGGAAAAGATAGAAGCGAAAAGAGCTAAAGAAGAAGAGAAAGAATCTGATGCGAAATCAGACGCAATGGGCAAAGTAGGGAAGGAAGTTGGAAAAGGATTGCTCAATGCTGCAATTGGTTTTGGCTTAAGAGCTGCAGGCGTAAAAACGAGAAGACGTAAGTTCTTTTAATTGGGTTTACCATAAAAGGATAAAAGTTCTGCCATAAAAGGCATAAAAGCTTTCCATAAAGGAATAAAATCATCACTTTATCCTCATCAGAGGAGTCTAATACGACTATGAGTCGTCAAGTGAGACATACCTTCGGATAATTCAGTAAATGCCTCCCTACGAGGGAGCTTAGGTAGGCGAAATGCTAAGAGATATCAGCGGAAGTAACCTACTGCTTATTCTTCACAATACGGGAATAGTCCAATGCTTCTTCTGTATTGTAGCTCTGGCTATATGTTCTCCAAGCAACTGATTTATGAAAGTCACCAGCAAAATAGGAGGCAATCATCGAAAATTCTTTTGGTCCTCTGTAGCCTTCAATAGATTGGAGAACATTCATTTCTTCATCCATGAATACAATTGATGGAAAACCAAATTTGCCCTTTTGTTCAGTAATGCCTTTTAAGATTTCGAAGGTTAGTTCATTGTATCCACGTTTACCCATTTTTGAAAACTTATACGTCTTCCCATTAAACGTGATTTCATCCTTATGCTCAGCATCAAAACGAACTGGATAGTAAGCTTCATTTAAAAATTTGGCTATTTCTTGTTGTTCAAAAGTGTTAGCATCCATTTTCTTACACCAGCCACACCATTCCGTCATCACATCTACAAAAATCTTCCTTGGCTCTGTTTTGGATCTTGCTTCAGCTTCCTCGATAGTAAGCCATTCTACTTGTCCATAACTTATGGTTGCAAGAGACAAGATTGCCAAAATCGGTATCTGTTTGAGTAAAAACTTAATATTAGCTTTAATATTCATATATCCTCCGTTATAAGAGAGATGCTTCAACATATAAAAGAACAACTTAAAGCTTGTAGTGGCTCTATTAAACTATTGGTTTAAATCAACTTTAACGTTTAATGAAAGTAGAGTTAAGTTCTATTATAGATGAACTGAATCTGATCAGAATCTAAGTCAAGATGGTCGCCCTTGTGTCCTTGTAAAAATGGTGCTTTTATGCCTTTCCCAAGTGTTCGGCTATTGGTTATTTGTCGGCATTCATCCCATAGTCCT
>CAYNMW010000196.1:0-7604 GCA_964398295.1 uncultured Saprospiraceae bacterium
CCATCTTCTTTTATTTCTAAACCACTGGTGTCGATTCCACGCTCTTTCATGGCATCAATTTCTTCTTGTGGATAATCACCTCCTACGATGGAAACCAGTCTGATCTTATCAGTAAAAAAGGAGGCTGCCCAAGAAGTATAATAGGCTGCTCCGCCCGTTATTTTATCTCTCTTAGCAAAAGGTGTTTCAACGCCATCAAAGGCTACGGTACCAACTACAACTAAACTCATTATTTTATTTTTTGACGCGGCAAAAGTAGTAAAAACTTACTTAATGGCGCCCAAGCCTAAGATGTTAAATGCAATTAGTTATAAATAGAAAAACCGATGTGCTAGCATTTGTAACACATCGGTAATTCCACTAAATCAATGTCAAAAATGTATGATAAACTCGTCCGAATGCCATGGGAAGCGAACAGCTAGTTTTATTCTGTATGATGTGTTTTGTTGGAAAGCTGGAAATCCATTGGTAATGTAAATATTCTGAATGTCTAAAGTGCTTGGGACACTATTGTTTAAGTCGACCCAATCACTGTACACGGTACCTGGAATATTATCAAAGCCACCACTGACATTTGGCTGTACTTCTGCTATCTCAACAAAGTATCCTTGATCACAACTGGTTCCTGTAGTGACGTAAGCAAGATCAATTGGATTGCATCCATATAAATACTCCCTTATTTGTGTATTAAAAGTAACGGCCAAACAAGGAAGGACATCAGTTGAAATTTCTACAGGATGTATTTGAGCAAAGGCTTCCTTCATTTTAAAGAACTTAAAGCTGCTTACCGGATTTACACCAAGGCTTGGGTTGTAGGTAGTTAAGGTGACTTTGTACCTTCTTCCTCCAATTAAATTCCAGGAATTTCCATTTGCGAAAGACTTTAGGTCAAAAGAAGATGGAGCACGACCATTTGCATTATGACAAATTGTAGGTCCAAAGCCACTTCCAAATTGATCGATTTCCTGCATGCAAATTTCGTATGCATGGGTGTTTACAGAATTGGATGCATCTAAAATGATGGGTTCAAATCCGCAAACCTCTACCTCACCAGCATTTGAATTGTTTATTTCAAAACTAGAAGTGTTCTGGCATATTCTTGCAGTAAGCGTTACGAGATAAGCTCTAAGGTTCCAACTACAGGACCATTTCCTTTTTTCATAAATGGTAATCTGATAGGTATTGCCTGGGACAACACCTGGGATGTCATAACTACCGCTGTACGTGTTGTTAAAAGTTTGGCGCTGACCAGGACCCGAAGTTCCTTCCCTGAAGAAAATTCTAAACCTATAGGATTCATAAGCACAATTACCCCATTTTATTCTAATCTGACCACAAGGAAGATTTTCAAAAGTGATGGGACAATCAGTATCACAATTCCACAAAGCATTTTGCGTGGTTTGACAGGCTTCCGTATCTGCAGTGAATTGAGAATTTAACTCTGTGCTAAAACCTGGCTGCAATTCAATGGTATTACCTGATAAGTACTCAATGGACGTATTCTCCCTAATGGTAACTTCAGAACGTATCTCCTCATTGGCGTGATAGACTTTGTCTGATAAATCGTCGTCACCTATTATTATCACATCATCACAATCTTCGCATGGTAAGAGTATAGTACCTAAAGCAGCTCCATCGACACAACAAGTATCCAGCCCAGAAGAATGGGACTCTATAGAAAGATTGAGCATGTCTCCAGGTGCAGGAGTTCCAGTTGTAGAATAAATTGGAACCACATTGCAATAAGTACCACCTGGCGAAATACTTAGTCCCGTATAAGTGGTGGGAGTGACATACAAGGGTGTCAGTAAATTATTTATATCAATTTGACCGATGGTAAAAGAAGGACTATTAGAGGTGTTTTTTACACAAAAATCTAAAAAGTAATTGCCAGAATCATCACAGAAAACGGAATCTCTGACCACCTCTAAGCAGGGTTGTTCGTTATCACAGCTTAATTGAATTTTTTCGATACAAGCAAGTGAATCTGCTCCGTTGACATCTTTCATCATGTATTCAAACACGATGACGGGATTATTGGTGTTGGATCGATTATTAACACACATGTGAAGAAGATCTTGGTACAAGGCTCTACTTACAGGTGTCGTATTTGGAACCAATTCTATCTTTTGCGGAGACAAAGAATTGATAAACCAGTTGGCTGCATGAGATGGATCAATTGCAGTTGTTCCAAAATCAGCACCTGTTGGGGCGAGTGTACAAACAATTTTAGATAAAGTATTATCACAGTCATTTTTAAAATCAAATTTATAACAACAATCATCATTAGGCTGTGTGTTTGAAAAGCGGACCCATTCGTCAATGCATGGATCGCAGCAATTGGGTAACACAAGATTGATGGTTTCACTATCATTACAACAGAAGGTGCCTGAAGTATCTTTTGCAGCTGTCGTTAATTGAAAAGCATATGGATAACTGATCAAAGGAGAAGCATAAATATCTACGCATTGAATGCTTGATAAGATTCCAGAATTAATTGGAGGCACTAGATTATGCACTGTAGGAATAATATTCACATTGGGATCGGCAATATCTAAACGGACTGCATCCAATACTTGAGCTGGGTTGGTGTTATTTTTTACTTGAAAACAAAAAGTAAACTTATGGTCTACATTTTCGTAGCAGTCTAAACTGATAGGTATGATATCTAAACAATCATCATCAGTAGTCGGCACATCGCATGATGTGTCAATGTAAGAACAGCAATCATGGAGCTCAATGCCACTGACGTCAAAATAACTTATTCTTAACCGCTGGCTAAGCACATTTGAACTGCTGGTACTACCATAACAAAAATTGATAAAGTCATGTAATGTACCTATTGGTAAATGGCTTGGTAAATTATCAATATAGATTGTAGTTGGATTCGCTATTGGACTGGCTGCATACTGTAAACTTGGATCGATCATTATTTGATCAAAGAATATACCTGCAGTTTGTATTTCAATCTTGATGGAATAAATTGATGTATTATAGTTGATAAGATCTAATGATACGACGCAGCAAGAATCTGTATTTATGGTATTTACATCCAGTTCGACATTGCAGGCATCGAGTTCTTCAAAACAACATGATTTATCATAGGGTGCATGGTCCGGTTTGTTGGTGACCGTAAAGATGTTGTTTGGCAACTGTGTATAAGAGCTTGTATCAATAAGATACAAAGGTGTCCAATCGGTATTCGAGAAATTAAAATCCACCATACAAGTAGAATCTTCTAAAATTCCATCCCCGTTTAATTGAAGCCTGAATAAATCAGAACTGCATACATAGCCGGGAGGCGAGGGGTCAGGATAGCAATTTTGTAATACACCTTGACCATGGATTCCAATGGTATTTACTTTTAGTGAATGCAATTTGGTCCCTTTGGCTTCATATTTTCTAGCCCAAGTTTGAACACCAGCAAAATCAAATCGACCTACATAGGCGATGTCATTTAAGGTAGAACCTGTAACTAAACCAATTTGAGAAATTTCTATTTGACCTGTTAGTAAAAATCCATCTGGATCTAAAGCCAAATCAATAAGGGTTTCGTTTTTCGTTCCATTTTCATCAAGAATGTTAAGCCAATTGTTTGAAGCAATGTAATTATTGTTAATCGTAAGATTTGAGGTCCAGACTTTGTGATCATTTGTTGGAGGGTCTAAGTGATTACCTGCAACTATGAAATCGGTGCCGTTGTACACGATCCTTCGAATATTTTCTGCGGTAGCATTATTATTATCTATGTCAATGAGATTGGTTTTAGAAGGCGTTAAGTACCAATCCAATCCAATGATAAATGCATCTTGATCAATGCTTCCAACTAAGAGATAGGATGTGCGGAAATTATTAAATGCGCCTAAGATTTGTGTACTCTCCATTAAGTCAAAGGCTTTCATATCAGAATATGCTGGAATACTTAATCGTCTTATCCAGCTACTGTTTAATGAAGAACTATACTTTAAGACTATTACTGAATGATTGCCAGATGGGTCCCTTTGATTCATTGCAATCACGTATGAATTTTCTGAATCGACGATGATTTGTTCAACGGTTTCATAATTTACAGGCGAGTCTATGACAGATGCTGTTAAGGTATTAATATTAAAGGCAGTTGCATCAATGGTCATTAAGTGCACATCTGTTTGCCCAGACGAAATTTGAAATTCTATCGCTAGAACATATTTATTGTTAGTGACGTCTTTCGTAATTTTTACTTTTCCAATATTGGTATAATCTAAGTTTGGGGAGTAAATCCAACTTTCAAGAACATTGCCACAGTTGTCCACTTTTTGCACATAAAGTCGATCCACTAAATCGTGAGAAACACCCACTAATATTTTTGTGCCGTCTGTTTCTAAGTATTGATCATAACCCACATCATCGTTATCAATTGCAGTGTAAGGATTGCTTGTACAACTGTAAGTGCAAAAACTAGGTTCTTCAATAATGCAATCGCATTCATTAAATACTTCAACGTCTCCTCCTACTCCTTTTACATCATTGCTGACAGTCAATGGAGAATAAGGAATTACGGCCATTACATTTCTCGGAGATCCAGTAGAAGATCTAGGGATCACTGCTATTCCATGAGGTCCAGAATTGTTTAACAAGTCTGATGAAGACAGTACATATTCTATATTGTTTGAGGCATTTACATAATAAGCGATACCTCCATACTGATCATCATTGAATTGAGTTACTGCATCGTAAGAGGCTTCAATGTTTGTAGGAACATTAAACAAAGATCCTGATTGAGACAATTCATAAGAAGAGGTCTGGTGATTGCAAGCATTTGCAAAATTGGCTGTATAGCTCTTTCTTTCTCCTACCATCAAATTGCCATTTGGAAGAAAGCTTAAATCCGAAACAGAATTTAATGATGAGAAAGGATTAAGAGCAACTAAGTCTGTATGAAAAACTTCAGTACCTATAATTGTAGGATAGGGACTTGATGATAAAACGCTTCCAACGAATGAGCCATCAAGAGGATTTAAATCGATGGATTTTATTTTCCCACTGTTGAATAAGGTGCCATAAAATAATTTTGTTCCGTCCTCATTTATTGACAATCCAAAAGGCACTTCATCTGGTGGAAGACCTACAGCTCCGGTGTCATTAATATCAGGGTCATAGGAATCAATGATATTGCCTAGAATGTCTAAACGATATATTTTTCCATCTTCGAAATTGCTCACAAAAAGTTGATTATGGGCTTTGTCATAACTGATATTTCCAAGGCCAGGACCTGTAGTCCTTGTTTTGGTAATAGATGAATAACATCCTGAGTGCGTAAAATTGAAAGCTTGTTGAGGAAGTTGCTGAAAGACAGATGCCTGACCGGTAATTTTATCGATTTTATAAATGGTTCCAGCTGCAGCTAAATCATCTGCTCCCCCTCCTAGATTTCCATATTTTAAAATGGCTGTTCCTGATACAAAGAATGAGGAAGGATAGTTGGCAGAAGCTGTCACATAAGAGTGACCCTCTCCGTCTATAGCAACGCCAAAAACATTACCAATGGAATCAATATGCCATGAAGGGTGATGATACATTTGAGCTGAGACAACAGTCCTTGAACTCACTGCATTTGCAACAGAATTTTGAATGTTGATCATGCCCATTGTATACCTATCGGCAACAGGAAAATTATTTGAAACAGCACAGGTTGCCACGGCGATTCCTTTAGTCAAGATCCCTTTGCATTTAGGGTCAGGACTCCAAGGAAGATTGGTAGGGATGCTTTGTGCTTGAATGGATTGCTGTTGACTGATTAGGAAAAAGCAAAGTATGATATAGGAAAATAGATTCTTAATCGAAACGATTGTTTGAAAGGTTTTCATTTTTATATAGTTGTAAGTGGTTTAATGGATTGCTTAACTCAATAGCTTTTCTTCGAAGGCTATTCTTATGAGGTGTGCGATATTCTTTGCATGTAGTTTGTGCATCAAGTTCTTTTTGTGCGATACGATGGTATGATGTGATAAGTACACTTCTTTAGCTATTTCAAATACGGTCTGTCCATAGGAGATTGCTTGGAGTACTTCAGTTTCACGTTTACTTAAGCATGCTTTTGGGGCATTTAGTTTTTTCATGTTTCTCTTGAATTTTGATTCAAAAGTATTTGAAGCCCCTTTTTTTTGCTCTGATATTGGACGATCGGTAGGATTGGGTGGATTATCGGTTAGGACTTGATTTATTAATGTTCGAACTTCGAGGAAACAATCCCAATATGCTCACCACCATAATCATTGATGACGAATTTAAAATTCGAGAAGTATTAAAAAATAACCTAAAGTACTGCTCAAGTGAAGTTGAAGTGCTTGCAGAAGCAAGCAATATTGTCGAGGCAGAATTATTAATTAGAGAACACAAACCGCAATTTATTTTCTTAGACATATCCATGCCTGGAGGGAGTGGTTTTGACTTATTAGAAAAATTCCCCAACCCTTCATTTGAAGTAATCTTTGTAACAGGGTATGAAGAATATGCTATAAAGGCCATCAAAGCAAAAGCAGTTGACTATTTATTAAAGCCAGTTAGTTATGAAGATATGGACAAGGCTTTGGCACGCGTCATCGAAAAACTAGATGCAAAGAATGTCAGCGATTCCTTTCAATTATTGAAAGACAAGATTCAAGAGTTGCCCATTCAAAATTCACGAGTTGTTTTGCCGGGAACTACAGATATTGAATTTATTGAGGTGTCAAAAATTGTTAGATGCGAAGGTTGGAATAAATACACCAAAGTATATGTAGATGATGGTGAATGTATCTTAAGTAATTCCAACATTGGTGTATTCGTAAAACTATTAAAACCTTACGATTTTTTTTCGAGTCATAAGTCACATCTTATCAATGTGAGTTTCATAAAGAAATACTCTAAGGATGGCTCAATTGTAATGCAAGATATGAGTCAAGTCCCTTTGGCAAGAAGAAGAAAAGATTTATTCAAAACGAATGTTTTAGGCTTAAGTGAAAAGCATTAATAAAATATGGATTGTATTTTTTATTCTAATTAGCGTAAATCTTTTTTCGCAGAATTTCCCATACAAGAGTTTTGATGTAAATGATGGATTGTCGACGAATTATGTCTATGGTGTGGTACAAGACTCAAAAGGAAATATTTGGGCATATACAGAAAGAGGAATTAACAAATTCGATGGATATCAATGGACCAATTATTTTCCAAATAGAGATATTATTAAAGCTGTTGTTACCGACCAAGGTAAGATTTGCGCCTTGGACTATAATAGACAATCATACCTAATAGAAGATGGTAATATATTTACTAATGAAAGTGGCAATCGACAAATTATAGACCTTTCGGCTCATGGAAATGAATGCATCTGTATTGGTAATGGCCCAAAAATGTATCAGATTAATAAAGATACTTTAGAAGAGCTTGAAGCAATAAAAACATATAATTTATATAATGATTTTGGGGCAACAAGAATCGCTTCAGATAACAATCAAATTTATCTATATACCCATATAAACAATCCTAATCTTATTAGGCTTTTTAGTCACACAGAAAATAGCTACAAAGAAATTGATTTGAGTGGCTTTAACCATAAAGGAAAGAGAGATGTTATAATGACT
>CAYNMW010000197.1:0-7563 GCA_964398295.1 uncultured Saprospiraceae bacterium
ACGCAGTTCCTCGCCTAGGCTTATTCGCTTTGACTCTGACAATTTACTCCCCCTTTAAAAAAAATGCCGCGCATTTTATTACGCATCAAAGGGAATAAGATACAAATCTATTTACAACAATTAAATTAACACTCAAAATCACGCACGCTTTGCGATCATAGATCAATTTCATCATTAACAAACAAGTTATATTACTCCTAGTCAATCAAACATGGCTTTACATCATTAGGTCAAGTTCATCAATATTACACTCGGCTCATGTAGTCAGCCCCAATGTTTTTGCTGCCTTTGATTACTTCTAGTCGATACCGGTACGGTTGCAACGATAGTGCCCATCTCATGATTCTGGCATTGACGACCTTCGATTTCTTTATGCACGCAAGCGGCTGATGATCCGTCTCAATTACGAATTCCTTGCCAAAGAGAAATGTCTGGAACTTCCTCACAGCCCAAATTATGGCCAGACACTCTTTCTCCATAACAGAATATCGCTTCTGACACTCGTTCATCTTCTTGCTGGCATATGCAATAGGGAACTTCTCCTCTTCCCGTTCCTGAAGAAGTACAGCTCCAAGTCCTATTTCGGAAGCATCACTTCGTAGGATAAAGGTCAACTTTAAATCAGGTAAATGCAGAATTGGCGCACTTGTCACACGGTATTTCAAAGACTTGAAAGCTTTCTCCTGGCTTTCTTCCCACTTGATCTTGTTAGGTTCTCCTTTCCTCGTCTTGTCAGTAAGTGGCACTGCGACTGAAGCGAAGTTTGGAATAAACTTCCTGTAGTAGCCGACTAAACCGAGAAAGGATCGCAATTGGGTCTTAGTCTCCGGTTGTTTTGCATTGGCAATGTCATCAACCTTCTTTGACCTTGGTTTCATGACGCCTTTACCAACTACATGTCCTAGAAATTCAATCTCACAAGATCCAATCTGGCACTTGGTAGGCCGGGCAGTAAATCCAGTCTTCTTCAAACGCTTCATGACTTCTTTCAGCAGTGACACATGCTCCTCCCATGTTTGAGTGTGAATGAGAATATCATCTATATAATTGTGGACATTCTTCAGACCATGCAGGAGTTTACGCATTATCTTGCTGAATGTCTGCGCTGAATTTACGAGACCGAACGGCATGAAGTTAAACTCATAATGACCACCTTGTACCCCTGGTATCACAAATCCTGTGTACTTTTTGCTGTCTTCTGCCATTGGTACTTGCCAGTATCCTTTGCTGAGGTCAATCTTTGTGAAATAGTTGTCCTTGGAGAGTTGTGAAAATATCTCTTCAGCATCTGATATAGGTTCTGCATTGAAGAGTGTTTTTGCATTCAGCAGTCTTGTATCACAACATATCCTTATAGATCCATCTTGTTTAGCAACCACAGTCAAAGGACAAGCATAAGGACTTGTACTCGGTCGAATAATGCCCATATCCAACATCTTGTCTATCTCTTTTCTGACATCATCTCTCACTGCATGAGGTATTGGGTATGGTTTGCATCGTACAGGTTCTTGATCAGTCAGCTCAATGACATGCTCTCCTAAGTTTGTCTTCCCAGGAACATCGGTAAGTACATTCTTGCAATTTCCAAAGATCCTTTTGACTTCTTTCACTTGGTCTGCTGTCAAGTCTGGGCTGATATACACATCCTTTGCTGATTCTTTGGATTCAAGTGGTGGAAGATGGAGTAAATCATCACTATTGGTTAATTCATCAGGTTCATCAGTCAGATTGTCAGTTTCTTCTGGTATCACAGCTACTGCAACGATGTCAAAGATGGCACCATCTTCTATCTCATCTACAGCTGCAGCCACTTTCTCTCTCCGGAAATATTGTTTCAGAAGAT
Source organism: uncultured Saprospiraceae bacterium (assembly GCA_964398295.1). Lineage (GTDB taxonomy): Bacteria > Bacteroidota > Bacteroidia > Chitinophagales > Saprospiraceae > CALFUK01. Next base: position 1,844 of record CAYNMW010000197.1, read on the forward strand.
TAATGTGGAATGTCTGCTTTCTTTGACCCAGATCAATCTGATAGTTCATTCTATTGATTTTCTTCACAATCGTGAATGGTCCCTTCCAGTGCATAAGCAATTTATTTGCATCAGTTGGTAGAAGTAGTAGTACTTCGTCACCTTCCTTGTATTCACGTGGTCGGGCTTTCTTGTTGTACTGTATCTTGTATTTACTCTTAGACTTCTTCATCTCTTCCTTAGCTAAATGACACGTTGTTTCCAAGCGTTTCTGAAGATCGATGAGGTATTGATATGTGTTCTTCGTCTCACCCTCTTCATTCATCCCTGTCCATAGCTCACTCAAAATTGTCATAGGTCCCCTGACACGTCGACCATACATCAGTTCGAATGGAGCAAATCCTGTGCTCGAGTGTGGCGTGTCGCGAAATGCAAATAAAAGTGGACAGATGTAGCGATCCCAGTCCTTGGGTCGTTCTTCACACATCTTTTTGATGCCAGCTTTGAGGACTCCATTTAGTCTCTCAACTGCCCCATTACACATCGCGTGATACGGCGTGGTGACCATAGATTTGATGGACAGCAGACGATTCAATTCTTTCATGACGTTAGAGGTGAATTGGGTGCCCTGATCCGTCAAGATCTGGTTTGGGACTCCAAGTCTTGTGAACATCACCATCAGTTCTTCTGCTATCACCTCAGCTTCAATTGACTTCAATGGTACTGCCTCTGGATAACGAGTAGCGTAGTCAATCAAGACGAGAATGTAGCGATGTCCTCTATCTGTCATTGGCTTTATAGGTCCTACGATGTCTACAGCGACTCGTTCAAATGGTGTGTCTATAATTGGCATATCGCCCAGTGGTGCTTTGGTAACTTTGCCCTTTGGAATAGTCCTCTGACAGATGTCACACGATTGGCAGTAGCGTCGTATGTCCGCTCCTATTCCTGGCCAATAAAAATTGCAACTTATACGGTCTAAGGTCTTCTTGGATCCTTGATGACCTCCGAGAATAGCTTCGTGTGCAATCTTCATCACCTGTTTACGGTAATCCACCGGTACAACAATCTGCTTGAAGGGATTTCCATAATCGACGTTTGGAGCTTGGAATATTCTGTAGAGAATTCCTCCTTCCTTCACAAACGTGCTAGTACCACCACCACGGCTTTGTTTGACATTCTTGGCTTCAACATCTTCACGAATTTTCTGAAGTGTTGGGTCTTCATTCTGTTTCTGCTTCAGTTTCTCTGGCGTAACAACATCATTGTCTGCAGATGGAACTTTTAGTGGCTTAAACAGTTTATTACGCATCTTGGCTTGACTTCTGGTTTCTACAGCACTGCCAACATCATTCTGTCCATGTTGTCCAATTTCTGGTTTCACATCTTCACTTGACAGTTGTCTATCCTGATCTTCGTTACGGTCCTGAGATACTTGTGTCTCCCCTTCCATTGGATTGTTTACCCAGTTTGAATCAGGGTTGTTGACATCACGCATCCCTGCCATTTGTCCAAGTATCAGTGGGTAGACCGGTGTTGCACATATTTTAGCAGCAACTTCTCCTTGATAGTATGGTGTATTAATAGATACCATTGCTATCTGAAATCTGCGGATCGTACCATCCAGTAAGATACAGGTGACGTATTTGTCAGTCTTTTGATTAGGTTTTACCAGACTCTCCTTGACAACAATTCCTTCACATCCAGAATCTCGCATTGCTGTAACTTTCTGCTTACCAACATAACCATCTACTAGAACAATACGTGACTTCTTTGGCTGATGTGGACATGCTGCTGTTATCACCGTCAACTCGTGACCGCAGTCCAATTTGTAGGTACTCTGGTTAGGAATAACATCTACTTGGTCCGTACATACTCTCAAACAAGCAGCTTTGTCACTACACCCGTTTCCATCAGTCTGATGCTTGCCAGATACAGTATTTTCTGTTCCTTTTTCATCTTCAGTCTCTAGAACAGCATTTAACTTCTCTCTAGGTTGTCTACTTCGGCAATCTTGAGCTCGGTGACCTGGTTTATCACAGATGAAACAGTTGCCTCTAAACTTCCTCTGATAAGAGTTGGAGTTAGGTTTGTTATTTGCAGCCTCATTCTTCTTTGGATTGGTGTTTGTCCTATCGTTCCTATTTTTGTCGGGTTTGTTGTTCTTCCCTTTTCCACCGTTGGAAGATAACCACCATCCACCATGAGCTGTAATATACAGGTCTGCAACTTGTGTCATTTCATCAAGATCCTTCGGCTTTCTCTCCCTGATAAAGGTAGCCACTTCTTTTGGGATACTTTGTAGAAATTGGTCGCAGAGGATCAAATCAATGATGCCTGTCTTATCCTGCCTATCTGTTGATAACTCCACCCATCGTTTGAAGTAGTTGTGCAACCTCGTCGCAAACTGCGGTCCAGATTCACCAGCTTCAGGTCGTGAATTGCGGAACTTGTTACGAAATCCACGCGAGTTCAACTCATATCGGTTGAGAATACATTTCTTTAACAATGGATAATTACTAGCAGATTCATCGTCTAAACGGTGGTACACATCCTCAGCTTTCCCTGACAATAAGGTCCCAAGATACACAGCCCATTTACTACCATCCCAACCCTGTTGTTGAGCATATCGCTCATAACGAGTTAAATAAGCATCTATATTGTCTTTGGACTCATCAAATTGTGGGAATTTAGGACCCCATGCACCATCACTACTAGTTTTAGACGTCCCAAACAATGAACCACCTGACTTGCGCATCATTTCAGCATTAGCAGCTTTTTGCATTTCAAGTTCAAGTTGTTGCGCTACTAATTTTTCTTCGCGCTCTAATAAGCGTGAATGTTCCTCATCTTTGATACGCGCCAAATTATCAGCTTCCTCAATTTTGACGCGGCTTGCTGCTTCGTCACTTTTTTGCGCCTGGTTTTGTTTTTCAAGTTCAGAATTCAAACGCATTTCTTCCATTTTAATTTCATGTGCGCGCTGGCGTTCCTCATACTGGAGTTTATGTTCGCGCTGGCGTTCCTCACGTTCACGCTGGCGTTCTTCATCCTGGCGTTTTTGTTCGCGCTGGCGTTCCTCATCCTGGCGTTTTTGTTCACGTTCAGCTGCACGATTTTCACGCTCCTCTTTACGCTGCTCCTCTAAAATAGCGCGCTCTTTACTAATAAAATCCAATAAATCTTGTCCTGTAAGGCCAAGTTCTTTACCTAAATTAGCTAATTTCTCAACTTCTAAATGACCTGCCATGATGATAAATAAATTTACACAAACAGTATATACACTATTCAATCAAATTGGAGAGATTGGAGAGATCTGCAACCAGGTATTCAAAATGCATCTGTGCTAAATCATTTTGCAAAACTTATCAAATGGGGGGATTACCATATCACACAGCAATTCAACCAACAGCATTTCAATAACACAATTTGCAAACAATTCTGACTTACCATATCCTTGCTTGAAACTTGAGGGATCCTCGAGACGACTAACAAGAAGGCTCAGCTCACACAGCTTAACGCACAGTATGGTAGTTGATTGGCTTGATGCTGTCTGTGGATATAATGATAAGTTCAAATCGTGAATATCTTGCAATGAAAAGTTGGAATAAAATTGTATAGATAATCTCTACGCGTCATACGTGTATAAATCCCAATTTAGACAAAATTTGATTTGCTGAGTATGATACCCGGATTCTCCACCAAATTGTCAACTCCCAATATACTCAGCCATGACGCTATATGACATCAATACAACTTGATCCAGACAAATCAATTTAGATTTCAAATAACTTTTAATTCTTTAATAATCTTTGCTTGCTTTCAAAAAAAATAATAAATAACACTGTATCAATTACTATTCAAAATATTCTATGTGACTTTCAGATTTCATTTATCACTGCAGTGAGTTTGATTTTATCTTGCAAGTATTGGTACCAATATTCTAAATTTCTGACAAGATTTTTCTTGCTGTCAAGAGAATTAAATTATTTCACCGCGATCGCGTTGTGCACATTTATTTTGCGGATGATACCATATTACCAAGTTCATACGGTGTATGTACGAAGTTCACTGTCAATGTTCATGAAGTCCAACGTAAAAGTTCAGAGTGACAAAGTTGCAAATAAAAGATGCTCCGACGAAACAGTCTCTACAGAAGTCGGTACGCAGAACTCATCCAATTAACTCCATTCTCCAATTTACTCCAAATGAAAATGATGGACTACAGGTTGAAAACAGATCAAAGAAAGCGTCCTAAGTGTTTGATCTTCTGTAGGCCATGAATTTTGTGAAGTTTAAAGTCACTCTCGATTTTACTCGATGTCATGTCCAATTAATTTTTAGAGTTCTTTTGGACATCACACCATTTTTATTTTGCAGTAGGTAATGAATTTATTTCATTAAAGTTCATCATTACCAAATTGTATTTACATGCAAGCATTTGCAAACTGAAATTCAACTTTTAATGAAGTTTGCTGATGATAATGCAGACATGTTTTCATCTCTGGCTGCAATATTTAATTCTAAACTCAAATATTTTGGAACATGTCTATTTCCAATTTTATATGCAAATATTTATCTATGTCAAGTTTTTGTGGCATTTTGACATGCAAAACTCGTTAAACTAAACTCAGGGTCCTTATCAAAAGTATGCATGATATTTTCTGACAAATTCATTTTGGAAAAATGGCAAAAGGCCAACGAATGATGGTAATCAGAATGGTGAAATTTTTGACCATCTAATTCAGAACTCAATTGAGTTCTCCGGATATTTTCCTGACATTTAAATATGAAAATTTGAGACCAATAAATATGAAACAATTTACTTACATTGATCCTAAATAAAATGACTTGGTCGGGCTGGGTTTCCAACATCATCACAGACATCACCATTCCAATCTGCTACCATAATTGCTGCAAAATGCGTCATCGCAGATCCACAGGCTCCAAGCAAGGCTACCAGCTACATCCATTTAAAGCATGGCAGTACACTACGATACATTTGTTTGCAAAGCTAAACTTTCACCAATTTCTTACAAGTCTCAGCACTTTAGTAAGAAAACATTGTGATTTACTGCAGTTGGTTGCTGTGTGGTAAAACCCAAGGGCAGATAGTTGTTTTCACATCGCCATCCCAGACATCAAGTGATTTAAAATCCCTGCCAAATTTACTGGCTTTTAATTATGCAAAAATCTGAATTGCAATCTAACAAAAAAATGACCAGCACAGGTGGGATTTGAATAGCTTAGAAAAGTTAGTTGCCAAGGTGACCAGACATAGGTCTGAAATCCTTTTTGCAATGAATAGATAATGCACTGAATGAAAATCGCTCACGCAAATATGTCCTTCAATCAGGTCAGTGACATTACACAAGGACACTACTCAATGTTCTTGATGCATGCAATCTAAATGCAACAGACTTGATTAAGTCTAATTTTAGTGCACAACATTGATATCCAATTACCAAAACTTTTTAGACTTGACGCAGTTCCTCGCCTAGGCTTATTCGCTTTGACTCTGACACAAACCTAAAGCTGGGAAGATTACGACTGAAAATCCTAATTTAGGCGTATTGAGTAGCGAGACTACTGCAGAAAATAATATGCCGTTGGTACCAAACTCGGAAACAAATTCACTGCTTAGTGATCAAGCCAATGTTTCTAGGAGTCAAAAAGCAAGCAAGGGCCCTGAACAACCAGGCACCCACGATGTGGCTGTTGTGTCATATGGTCAAGGTCAG
>CAYNMW010000198.1:0-7471 GCA_964398295.1 uncultured Saprospiraceae bacterium
GAAAGCGCACGTACATAAAGGGTGACGTACATGTATTCAAATAAAAGCGGATATATAATACACTAATTATCAATATTTAATGCTACATTTGTGCCATACTGGATGAGTATACTGAACGATCCGAATCCAGCATAACAAAACCAAAAACCGTATGTTAGAATCGAGTAAACACAGTTTTACCCCCATAAAAACTGTAACCATTTTCAACCACCGTATTTCGAAGACTTATTTTTGCGAGCTAGTAGTATTGCTAAGTTTGATTAGTTTGGGTTGCCTGGGCTTTTTCTGTATCCACAAAGGATTGCAGCAACCGCACAAATATCCGACTAAGCAGTTGACTTCAGTTCAAGAGTACAATTCAGAAACTAGAATAGCATATCTGAATCATTGAATGGTCAGAAGAAACGCCTAAGGTCTACCGTTATTCATACATTTTATATGAACTCATTTTTTGAGAGGTTGAAGAATTAGCTTAATTTTCCAATATGATTGACAGGTTTACATATCTGATCGAAAAATATTCCTTCGGTGTCTGTAGCTATATTGCAGATAAGATTGGTTTGCGATCTTCCAGAGTACGCCTGTATTTTATCTACGCTTCTTTTGTCACTTTTGGATCACCAATTATCCTCTACTTAGTTGTTGCCTTTTGGATGAATATCCGAGAATACATCAGAAAAAGTAGAAATTTTCTATTTGACTGATCCTCCAATTCGTCTTCATCTCTTACAATATCCAATGGTTCTCATTCAAACCTTTCGTCCAATGGGTCTCGACTCATTGCTTTTACACCCTGAGCCGAAGGTGTTCAACCTCTCGGCGGCATTGCACACCCATTGCATCAAAACTCAAACGCATACTCAATAATATTCGCCCCCATTCGCAAAGCCGCTTGCCGTATCTCAGGCGGATCTTTGTGGACATCTTTATCTTCCCAACCATCACCCAGATCACATTCAAAAGTGTAAAAACACAAAAGCCTTCCTTCGAAGATCAGTCCAAACCCTTGAGGTGGTTTGTCATCGTGCTTATGTATTTTTGGCAAGCCCGATTTGAATGAAAAGCTTTGGTTGTAAATCTCGTGTGTAAATGGCAACTCAACAAATTCGAGCTCTGGAAAGACCTTTTTCATAGCTACTCGTACAAATGGATCCATCCCATAATTATCGTCTATATGCAAGAAACCTCCCGCCAATAAGTACATGCGCAAATTCTCCGCATCTCGATCGCTAAAGACGACATTGCCATGCCCTGTCATGTGTACAAAAGGATAATTGAAAAGATCGACACTGCCGACCTCAACTGCCTCATATTCTGCGCTAAAATTTGTACCAAATTGTTGATTACAAAACAACGCAAGATTCTTTAGAGCAGTTGGATTTGAATACCAATCTCCACCACCACTATATTTTAGCAAAGCAAATTTCACCGTTGGTTTGGGCGCAACAAATGCAGTGCTCATGAAAAATATGCCGATCAATACTATTATGTGTTTCATCAATTCTCAAACGCTTTTGTATGCCTGTTATATTGTTTCAAGACTCATTCATCATTCGCCAAATTGTACAAGCTGCAATTGCTGCAGTTTCTGTCCGAAGGCGATGGTTACCAATATTAACTGCTTTTATCCCAAAATCATTCATCGTTGTCAATTCCTGTTCGCTAAAATCTCCTTCAGGCCCTATGATTATGCTAGTATCATTTCCTTTAATGACTACATCCACGAGTTGAGGATTCTCTTTTTGGTAATGACAATATAAACATGAGGAATGCTCAATCCTATTTAAAAATGAAGACAAAGATATTAGCTCTTCGATGACAGGAAAATGCAGATGCCCTGACTGAGTGGATGCAGAGACAATCTTCTTCTTTAACCTATCCAATTTGACTTTTCTACGTTCAGAATGATGACTGATGATCGGCGTTATTTTGTTGACACCTAATTCTACAAGCTTTTCGATCAGAAAATCCACACGTGCCGCATTTTTTGGAAATGATACTGCTATATGAATGACTGGCACCAATTCTTTATGATGTTCAATGTGTTCAATGTCAACCACAACAGATCTCTTGTCTATTGTTGAAACCACTCCTTTTGCTAAGGATCCTTTCCCATCAGTCAAGTGAATTTCATCTCCCACTGCATATCGTAATACTTTGGCACAATGTCGAAATTCATCTTCAACTAAAGTGCCGTTCTGATTTGTCAAATCTGTCGAATGAAAAATAATCATCTAGCTAAAGCTGGGGAGATTTAGTATTTGCACAATTTAAGGAGCATAATTCAAATTTTATCCACTTAAATGGTGTCATCTGTCGAAGTTTTTGAACCACTTAAAATAGAAAATATACCTTTGCCGCGAAATTATATTGAAATGAAGGTGATTTAGGTCAGTAGAGAAACAAATTACGACTAGGTGCCGTTAATAAAACCACAATAGGGGCTATATGGATACTTTAATAATGATTGGGCAATTTGTGTTGAGCCTATCGATTTTGATCGTTTTGCACGAATGTGGACACTTTTTTCCAGCAAAATGGTTCAAAACAAAGGTGGAGAAGTTTTACCTGTTTTTTGATCCTTGGTTTTCACTTTGGAAAACAAAAAAAGGAGAAACAGAATATGGTATCGGTTGGCTTCCTCTAGGTGGATATGTCAAGATTGCTGGTATGATAGATGAGAGTTTTGACAAAGAACAAATGGCTGGTCCACCTCAGCCATGGGAATTCAGATCAAAACCAGCTTGGCAGCGATTGATCATCATGCTTGGTGGAGTGACTGTAAATTTCATTCTTGGCTTTTTTCTTTTTGCCATGATCTTATGGACTTATGGGGTAGAGTTTTTTCCGACAGAGAACATCAAATACGGAATAGCAGTAGATAGTATTGCTCATGATATGGGACTAAGAGACGGAGATCATATTCTAGAAATAGGTGGTAAACCATTTGAAAAGTTCAATGCGGGAGCGTTTACATCAGAAATCATTATTGACAATGCATCATCCACCAAGTTGGTAAGAGACGGTCAGAAGATAACCGTCCCAATTGATGAAAAATTCGTTGGTGTTTTAAGTAAGCAAGAAAATCAGAAAACACCATTATTTGGTATACGTGTTCCTGCTAAAGTAAAAGAAGTTGAAAAAGGTACTCCAGCAGCTGAAGCTGGATTACAAATGGGAGATGTATTGTTAAGCCTAAATGGTGAGGCAACTCCTTACCATCACTTGTACGTGAAAAAGGCAGTGACATTAAAAGATCAGCCCGGCCAGTTAAGTGTATTGCGTAATGGTAGAGACACGCTCAATTTGAATGTTCAATTTACAGAAGATGGAAGACTTGGATTTTTTGCAGAAACACCATTCGATATTTTTGAAACAGACACAGAAGAATATACATTAGCACAGGCTATACCTGCAGGTTATCAAAAAGGTATTGGTTTTCTCAGTTCACAGATCAAAGCATTTGGACAAATTTTTAAAGGCAGAATCAAAGCAAAGGATTCACTAGGGAGTTTCATCTCCATTGGCAAATTATATGGAACAACCTGGGATTGGCAGCGATTCTGGAACATGACTGCAACCTTGTCCATCCTACTAGCCTTCATCAATTTGTTACCAATTCCAGCATTAGATGGTGGCCACGTGATGTTTTTATTATGGGAAGTCATTACAGGTACCAAACCAAGTGATCGAGTACTGGAAGTTGCCACTATGGCAGGGTTCATCTTACTGGTCATTTTAATGATATATGCAATAGGCTTAGATATTTCAAGATTATTTTAAGGCAGTGAATTATTTCGAGTTTTTTAATATTTCAGTGAGTTTCAATCCAGACTTATCTATTCTAAAACAAGCATATTTTGCAAAATCTAAAGAGTACCATCCAGACTTTTTTACCAATGCAACTCTAGAAGAGCAAAATCACGCTTTACAACAATCTTCATTCAATAATACAGCGTATAAAGTACTGTCCAATGAGCATTCAAGATTCAAGTATATATTAGAATTGGGAGGACTTATTGGACAAGACATAAAAGAAGAAATGCCTCAGGAGTTCTTACTAGAAATGATGGACTTCAATGAAGAATTAATGGACCTCCAATTTGATTTTCAAGAAGAGAAATTTAATAAACTCAGTTCTGAGTTAGAAACCATCCAAAATTCATTAACACAAACGATAGAACCTATTTTAAAAAAATATCCCAATCTGTCATCTGACGATAAACAACAACTAAAGAATTACTACTTTCAATCAAAATACCTAAATCGACTAGACAGTAATTTAAAAAAACTGACTCCAACTGATTAGACCAATGACTTGTACAGCAAAGCCTTCAAATATTGTCCAAATATAAATTTTCTTCAACCTCAATCCTCACCGTCCAACGTCGAATCTCTCACCTGCAACCTCAGTAGTATTTCGACAGTACTTTGTATAGCATTTGTAGGTTTTTCCAATCAGCTTAATATAACACCTTTATATTCTCATTTAACATCGTATTTCCAACACAGCTAAATTTTACACTAATTTTACTAAAGGGTTTTGATTTTGTAATGAAATCACCTACAGTTATTTCTTACTCGCTATTGAGCACTGATCATAATATAAACACATTCGTCAATCATCTAGTCATTCGCTTACTCTGACTATTCGTTATTGCTTGTTTTCTATAAGCCAAACCAGCCATGCATAGCTTGCAAATCCGCAATGTCCATTTGTTATTAAAAAAAGTAGGGGAGCCATCATTATGCGCTCAAATAAATGGAGATGTCACTCATCCCTAAGCAGTCTTAAACGTGATGGCGGAGGAAAAGATAACATCAACCAATGCTTGGAAGGCATGGATCCTTCCGACTCCAAACGATAAACTAAATATGAGAAACCCAGAAACAATCGATTCTATTCTAACAATGAGGATGAAGTTTACATGTATTAAATTGTAGTCAAAGTGTCATAAACTATTCCATTTTGTAAGCTTCTTGTAGCAACATGATTGAAAATAACTCAACATCTTTGATCCTAATTTCACACCTCTACTCGCAATTCCTTTTTATCTGCCTTTGATTTTAGAGTGTTCAATCTATGGACGTCAATAATCCTATTGCGAACACCTAGCCATTTTATTTTTTTAACCAAAATTTCTACTTATGGAATTTTTATCCTATAATGATGAGTATATACCTTATCTAGATTATAGTAAAACAGGTGTTCATCTTTATTTACAAAGAACAAAATCCAATTCAAAATCAAATGTTGATATCAACACTGGAATTGGCTATCAAAAGATGCTTCATAAAAGCAGATTGTTATTTGGTAGCATAGTTATTCCATTATTTTCAATTTTAATCGTTGGTCTTTTACCAATGACTCAATCCGTGCAAGCACAGACTTGTGGGAGTTTTGACTATATTCCGTTTGTACGAACAGGTGGACTAGGACAATTTGATCCAAACACCTGTGTAGATGATATTGTCACTAGCTGGTCAGGTATTAGTAGCACCTGGACTGGAGACACAGCAAATACGGGAGTCTTATCGACTGGCCCTGGAACGACTGCTGGTGAGGAAGTTTGTTATACTGGTGGAACCAATTCATGGCATACCGCATTTAACAATTCTACTCCTTTACCTTCTAACCAATCAGGTTGTATTTCCTTTGTGATTCCAGAAGATCAATATGATGGCCATTTTGTTGTGGGCATGTGGAAACCAAACGGAACAACCTGGGGGACAGCAGCTTGTCAGATATATTTTGAAGGCAACACACTCATTAACAGTTGGAGAATCATTTCTGTGATTGATAATACAGGAAGTGCAATTTCGACAGGATGGCAAACAGCTAACTGGACTTTCCCATTTGAAGCTGAAGTCTGTTTTGACGCAACCAATCAAGAGTTCTCTGCCAATTTTGATGCAGATGGTGATGGTGCAATGGAAGAGGTCGCAAGAGGTGATGCTTGTTTTTGTGAAGAACCTGTCGAACCAGTTTGTCCTTATTTTATTAAGAAAGTAGGAGAAGCAGATATATGCAGCCAAATAAATGGGGATGCATCTCACCCACTTGCAAGTTTAGACTGCGATGGAGGAGGAAAAGATAACATCACCGAATGTGCTGAAGGCTTAGACCCATCTGACCCAAGCGATGATGTTGTCCCATGTAATTTAGGCTTTGACATGTCGTATACATTTAATGATCAAGGGGTTTGCAGATTCTTTGTTGATCTAGATTGTGATGATTCGACTTGTCCAGTTACCTCATGGGATTATGAGATTACAGCAGGAACAGAAAGCATTACAGGAACCAGTACTTCAACATTGAATGCGCCAACCTCTAATTCGTTCAGACCTTCCGTATTAGGATGTGGAAATGAAATTAGGATAGACAGAGAGGACTTTGCCAATGCATTTCCTGGAGGCTTTGGAGAAGACATCACATTTACCATGACAGCTAATTCTTCTTCTTGCGGATGTACAGAAACATCATCAGTCGTTATTCCTAGAATGCGAGCGATGACCTTTGATAATCAAGGACCTCAACGAGACGCAACTGGTACAACAAGTTGGATTGATGGAAGTGGTAACTATGTGAATGGTTCAGCAACAGCTACAAGTTCATGGCCCTTGCCTCCACCATTACCAAACTGGGGTGTAGGTGGACCTACATTTATAGATGCCGCTTATGTCCAGACAGGTGATCTAGTGTGTGCACCAGTAGGTTGGGCACAAATGCTTGCAGCACCTGGTCTCAGCATATGCGAAGTGACGTTAGATGATGGCACAGTGATTACATTGCCAACAGGCTGCGCGGTTCCTGCTACAGGATCAGTTCTTGCGACAACGATTGCAGCTGCTTTAAATGTGTGTACGACTTTTCTTGATCATCCAAGTATAGATGGCAATGGATTATGTTCCGCAGTAGGTACCCAATATGATGGTAACCTAACAGATGGAGTTCATGGATGTGTCAATTGGAATTTTATGTATAGCACATATGCCGTATCCACATTCAAAATCTGTGAAGATGCCTCTGGCACTGTCGTAGGTGAATTTGTATTTGGAGACGCATCTGTAGACTATGGATACTAAGATTCTAAGACTAGAAAAATATAAAGCATATCATAAAAAATAAAAAAATGATAAAATTAATATATAATAAAAACCATACTCTAAAGACATTGATTCTAATGTTTTTTGGAGTGTTCGGTTTACAAAATCAACACGTGCAGGCACAAGCTGGCTGTACCGTAATTGATACAGTTTGCGCCGATGTTGTAACTGACTTTCTCGTCGATGATGATGGAGTAAGTACCTACACTTGGACGACAAACAATGGAGCTACGCTTACAGCAACAAATAACGCTGTCTCAGTTGACTGGAGCACCAGTTCAGTTGTTAACGGATTAGATTCCGTTTGTGTAAGCACTGATTCTACATGCGAATTATGTAGAGTAAGTTATATCGAAAACTGTGC
>CAYNMW010000199.1:0-7380 GCA_964398295.1 uncultured Saprospiraceae bacterium
GTTTCTTAGGTGTTAGGGCAGATTAAGTATCAATAAAAGATGAATCATAAAATGAGTATAAACAAAAAAGAATTAAAAAATGGAGAAAATACCTAACACCTTATACTTAAAACTTAACACCTAATAAAATGAGTGCATTAAAAGAAAAGTCTTTTGCCATTGCTGTTCGGATTGTGAATTTTCATAAATACTTAGTGAGTAAGAAAAGCATTTAATGCCGAGAGTGATAAAGATTTTATTCACAAATTGGTCATAGGTCAGAAAGAAATTGGTGAGACAATTATTGAATAGAATTATTACAAGCGACAGATTATATAACGGACAGTGAATTCGAAACACTAAATAAAGACGCTATAGAAGTTATGAAATTAATAACAAGGTCTATTTAACGAAAAAGAAAAATTTGAATAAAAAGTAATAGGCGCAAAGTCGAAGGTATAAATGACATATTTTATGAATCTGCTTATACCTAACACCTAACGCTTAACACCTGATACCTAACACTTAAAATATGATCGATAAAGCAAAAGAAGTACGACAAGGCGAGGAACTCGATTGGAAAAAACTTGAGTCATACTTGCGGTCAGAACTTCATGAAGAAGCAATAGGAGAGATGGAAGTTTCTCAGTTTCATGGAGGTCATGCAAACTTGACTTACCTATTAAAATTTAGAGATACTGAATTAGTTCTGCGTCGACCACCTTTTGGAAAGATAGCTCCTGGTGCGCATGATATGAAGCGAGAGTATCGAGTCTTATCCAAATTATACAAAGTCTTTCCAAGAGCTCCAAAGGCCTATTTATTTTGCGATGACGAAAGCATTATAGGATCACCTTTTGTTGTCGTCGAACGAAAGAATGGTGTCGTGGTACGCTCCGAAATCCTTGATTGTTTCAAGTCGTTTGATCGAGCAGAAGAACGCATATCCACAGCAATGATCAAAGCAATGTCAGAGTTACATACGGTCGATATAGAGAAAGCGGACCTAATGAATTTAGGTAGGCCAGAAGGATTTATAGATAGGCAACTAACTGGTTGGGCAAAGCGATGGGACTTAGTAAAGACAGGAGACAGTAAGGGCATGGATCAGGTTTTAGAAATGCTGTCTCAGTCTGTTCCAAAGCCTCAGGCGGTCTCCATAATTCACAACGATATAAAACCTGACAACTGTCAATTCCAAGCAGATGATCCGGATACTGTTACTGCGATTTTCGATTGGGATATGACTACGCTTGGAGATCCATTGGTAGATATTGGTTCGACTCTGAGTTATTGGCCAGAGCCATATTTTGACAAGTATGACCTACCTGTAACGTTAAGTAAGTCATTTCCTGATAAAGAATTCATACTCAATAAATATCAAGAGTTTACGGGATTTTCATTAGAGCGAATAGATTGGTATCACGCTTTTGCATATTGGAAAGGAGCTGTTGTAGCCGCCCAATTACATCAACGATATGTAAGTGGTCAGACCAAAGATGAACGAATGAAAAAATTTGGCTTATCAGTAATAGCCATGACCGACATAGCTAAGCAAATATTAACACAAGAATTGTAATAATTGGTCTAGATCGAATATCACATAAAAAAAGACATTGTCTCCACAATTGAAGCAATGGCTTAGTCTAAGATAGGTATTTGTAGTGCTTAAGGCTATAGTAAAAAAAGTCAAATAGTCCAACAAACAACCAATCTGTGAAATGAAGAATCTTCTTGAAATCTTACCACACCTAAATCCTAAAAATACCAATTCCAGTGCCACGATCTCACTTTTGGAATGTCTAACCTAATCCTTAATCCGCGGAGTACTATCCGCCAAATACTGCATCCCAGCCAAATTAGTCAACAGCGCTACAGGGTCAGCACCACCACGTAGGCTTTCCGAAGTGTACTTTAAAAAATGTGTGATGTCTTCCACTTCATCTTCCGTTAACCGTTCACCAAAATTGGGCATGCCATTAGCTACCAAGGCACCATTTAATACAATCTCCTTATAGTTATTGAAGACACCTTCAGTGGAGTGGGTTAAGTCCGGTAATGCACCACCGCCGGCACCAAAAGCATCGCCGTGACAAGTCAAACAATATTTGATATAAGTATTTAAGCCTCGACCTACTTGCAAAGGTTCACCTGTATACGGGAGGGTAGTTAAGGTAGCCACTACAGGATCCACCATCTCCGCAGGCATTTCGCCCTCACCTCCCAGTTTGAAAGTGAAGAGTCGGCCTGGGTGAACGTTTTTAGTAAATTTACGTGTCAAACCAACAACACCTCCCCACCCAACAACGACAGAAACATATTGCTCGCCGTCAATAGTATATGTAATTGGAGGAGCTATAATTCCGGTTAACAAATCTTTTTGCCAAAGTTTTGATCCATCAGTTGCATCGTAAATTGTAAACTCTCCAGTTGCAGCCCCTTGTAAAACCAGACCTCCTTTAGTTGTTAGGATACCTCCATTCCAATGTGTTAATGGATGTTCGACCGCCCACACTTCCTTTTGTTGAACGGGATCAAAAGCTATAGTCCTGCCCATAGGTCTCAGTGGATCTGGTGCACCTGCTGAACCTGGACTAAAAGGCTTGTATAATTTATCTGCATAACTGACATTCCAGCCTGTTCCAGAACCACCCCTTTCCACTTCATTGTAAGTATCTTCCTCTTCATGAGAGAAAGTAATACTAGCAGTGTGTGCTGGGATGTACATTAATTTTGTTTCTCTATTAAAAGCTTGAGGTTGCCAATTATGACCTCCGTAAGCACCTGGTGCAATGACAGTATTTTCCCCAGGGTTTTTATATCGAGCATAAGGCGCTTCTATTGGGCGTCCATTTTCATCCAGACCTGTTGCCCAATTGACTTGCGTATAAGCCGAACCAGAAATGAACTTCCCATCGGTTCTATCGATCACATAGAAAAAACCATTTTTAGGTGCTTGCATTAAGACCTTTCTCATTGTCCCGTCAATCTCTAGATCGGCTAGTGTAATGGGCTGAGTAGAGGTATAGTCCCAAGTATCTCCAGGTGTCGTTTGAAAGTGCCATTTATAAGTCCCATCATCCGCATCTACAGCTACTATACTGGATAGAAATAAATTGTCTCCGCCTTCTGGACTTCTTTGCAATTGATCCCAGGGAGAGCCATTTCCAACGCCTAAATAAACTGAGTTCATTTCAGGGTCATACACAATAGCATCCCAAACAGTACCACCACCGCCATACTTCCACCACTTCCCAGTCCATGTTTTCGCAGCTTCTTCTAAAATTGGATTTTCAAAAGGTTGAGACGGATCTCCAGGGACCGTATAAAATCGCCATTTTTGATTTCCAGTTTCTGCATCATAAGCAGTCACATATCCTCTTGCATCGTATTCTGCACCACCGTTACCAATGATAACATTGCCTTTAGCAATTCTAGGTGCGCCTGTAATCGTATACGCTCGGTTTCGATCAACTGTCAATTTTTCCCAATTGACCGATCCAGTTGCTGCATCTAAGGAAATGAGTCTGCCATCAATGGTACCTACAAACACTGCTCCCTTATATAAAGCCACCCCACGATTTACCACGTCACAGCATGCTTTTTCGCCATAATCTCTGGGAACTTCTGGGTCATACTCCCAAATCTTTTCTCCTTTACGTAAGTCAATTGCCCATACAATACTCCATGGACCTGTTATATACATAATCCCATCTACCACGATTGGTGATGCCTCTATACCTCGTCGCACCCCCAAATCCAAAGACCAAGCTAAATTCAAATCTTTTACTGTCTCCTTATTAATTTGATCTAAAGTACTGTATCTATCTTCTTCATAATTACCTCCATAGGTTAACCAATCTCCATCAATATCTGCATTGACGAGCGCTTCATCATCTATTGCCTTTGTAATGTCGTTTATATGTTTTGTGATTTCGCTGACAGTAGGTTCCTGTTGGCAATTTGTCAATAGGAAAGCACAAAATATTAGTTGAACGGTGTATTTGGTAGGTGTCTTCATGTGTTAATTAGTAAAATGAAAAATTAATATGCTAAAATTCAAAATGTAATATATCTTGCTATTAGCATATCTAGCTCAATTTTTTTAAATATACAGCTAATTCATTCATCTTACTCAATTTTAGAGATACATCTATGATGTCAAGTTTTCACAAAACAATACAATTATGAGCAAATGAATTTCGATATACCAAATGATATTTCTGCTTACTTGAAAGAACTAGATGAGTTTATCGAAAACACCATTCGTCCTTTAGAACAAATAGAAGATAATATCCGCTTCTTTGATCACCGTAGAGAGTATGCGAGAACCGATTGGGATAAGGGAGGTGTACCAAAAGAAGAATGGGAAGCACTATTAACGGAGGCAAAACGCTTAGCTGATCTTGCAGGGCATTATCGATACGCGATGCCTAGAGACTATGGAGGACAGGATGGGACTAATTTGGCGATGGCTATCATTAGAGATCATCTAGCTGCAAAAGGATTAGGCTTGCACAATGATTTACAAAACGAACATTCCATAGTCGGAAATACAGTTGGCGCACTTCTTATGTTAGCCTATGGATCTGAAACACAAAAAGCTAAACATCTAGAAGGTTTAATCAAAGGAGACCCTAGTCAATCTTTTGCATTTGGAATTACTGAGCCTGATCATGGCTCAGATGCAACACACATGGAAACTGCTGCTGTCCGTCAAGGTGATGAATGGATCATCAATGGTGGTAAAACATGGAATACTGGAATCCACACTTGCGCCTACGATTTGATTTTCGCTAGAACGAGTGGTGAGGCTGGAGATGGTTTTGGCATCACCGCATTTCTCGTTCCGATGAATGCAGCTGGCTTAAACATTGAAGAATTTCTGTGGACGTTTAATATGCCTAGCGATCATGGAACTGTATCACTCAAAGATGTTAGAGTTCCTCATACTTCCATATTAGGAGAAGAAGGTAAAGGACTAGCTATCGTTCAGCATTTCTTTAATGAAAACCGAATTAGACAAGCGGCATCTAGTTTAGGTGCTGCACAATATTGCATCAATGAAGCCGTAGAATACGCAAGAGTCCGCAAGCCATTTGGCAAAGCCTTAGCTGTAAATCAAGGCATTCAATTTCCTTTGGTAGAATTACAAACCCAATGCGAAATGTTGCGAGTATTCATCAGACAAACCGCTTGGCAGATGGATAAGTATGGCGCTTTCTCTGTATCAGACAAAGTCTCCATGTGTAACTATTGGTCAAATAGACTCTGTTGCCAAGCTGCAGATCAAGCAATGCAAGTACATGGTGGATTAGGTTATTCTAGACATAAACCATTTGAGCATATATATCGCCACCACCGACGTTACCGAATCACAGAAGGCACAGAAGAAATACAAATGCGAAGAGTCGCAGGCTATATGTTTGGGTTTATGAAACAGAAGAAGCCGAAAGGTATGACTGACTGATCAGTCTTTGGCTGAATCGAGAGAACTAATGTCTCTCGATAAGGAAGGAACCTGATCATCAGATCAGGGTGGGTGGATGAAATGAAGACTTAATGCGGCATGTTGAATATTGAATGGAGAAGGAGGTATGGAGTATGTATCGAGATTTGAAATATAGCCTGTAGTGCTATCTATCTACAGCACTAGGTACGATTCATTAATAAGCACCAGAGGTATCAGCGTTGCAACATATTTGTAGTCTTGTACGCCGCAAGGCAATGATAGATGAATTTATCCATGTAACCTCAGATTTGAATGATCCGTAGGTCAATCGGTTATATCAAATTTAATTCGGCAGTGTGTCAATCTCTTGCTGGAATGATTTCTATTTTTAAAGGAAATGTGACAAATTAAATTTCGAAGAGATTTTGTTTATTGATGAATATCAAATTTAATTCAGAAACACATGGTAAAATTAGACTTAAAATAAATGGAGGATTAATATTAATTAAATATTAGAAAATGATGCAGAGCAAAACATATACAGAAGAACATTTGTTGTTTAAGGAGACTGTCGAAAATTTCATGAAAAAGGAAGCTCTCCCTCACGTTGAAAAGTGGGAAAAAGCAGGCATTGTCGACAGAGATATATGGACAAAGACAGGGGAGATGGGAATGCTTTGCATGGATATGCCTGAAGAATATGGCGGCTTAGGTTTAAAGGATTTTAGATACAATGCAATTCTTCAAGAAGTCATGATAAACCTTGGTATAGATGGGCCAGGATTCACCTTGCAAAATGACATCATGGCTCCTTATTTTGAAAAGTACTTTACAAAAACACAAAAAGAGAAATGGCTTCCTAAAATCATATCTGGAGAAATCGTCACGGCTATTGCGATGACAGAACCGGATGCTGGAAGTGATTTGGCAGGAATGAGAACATCAGCAATTAAACAAGGAGATCATTATGTGTTAAATGGAGCTAAGACCTATATCACAAATGGTATCCTAAGTGATTTGGTTTTGGTTTGCTGTAAGACGGACACAACTCAGAAACATAAAGGTATCAGCATCTTGATCGTAGAAAGAGGAATGGAAGGGTTTACACGAGGTAAAAATTTAGAAAAAATAGGACTTAAAGCACAAGACACCGCAGAGTTGTTTTTTGAGGATGTCAAAGTTCCTGTAGAAAATATTTTGGGTGAAGAAGGAATGGGATTCTACTACCTGATGCACAATTTGCCGCAAGAAAGATTGTCTATTGCAGTGGGGTCACAAGCTATGGCTCAGCGGGCATTTGAAGATACCTTAACCTTTGTAAAAGAGCGCACAGCCTTTGGTCGACCCATTGGGAAATTTCAGAATTCCAGATTCAAAATGGCGGAAATGCAAACAGAAATTACAATAGGAAGAACCTTCTTAGATGATTGCATTCAAGAATTAAATGAAGATAGACTCAGCAATGAAAAAGCAGCCATGGCCAAATACTGGTTTACAGAAATGGCAGATAGAGTGATTGACCAATGTTTACAATTGCATGGTGGAGCTGGTTACATGTGGGAATATCCAATTGCCAAAGCTTATGCAGGCCATCGTATCATGAGAATACTGGGTGGGACGAATGAAATTATGAGGGAGATTATTGGGAAGTCGATGGGGTTGTGAGGATGATTGCTAGATTGCTAAATTGTTTGATTGTTGGCGGTTGTTTGATTGAATTGATCACCCCAACAATCTAACAATCAGCGACGAAGGAGCGAAACAATCAGCGACCCAGGAGCGCAACAATCAGCGACCCAGGAGCGCAACAATCAGCGACCCAGGAGCGGTAACAATCAGCGATGCAAGAGCGCAACAATCAGTGGTCTAGAGTTTTATTAACAAACAGAGTAATTATAATATGAGTGATAATATTGAAAACGAAATAATCCTTTACGAGAAAAAAGACG
>CAYNMW010000200.1:0-7358 GCA_964398295.1 uncultured Saprospiraceae bacterium
AGAAAATATTGTGAAAACCAAATAAATTTTAAATTTAAATGTAGAATATATGTTAAGATAAAATGAAGGTAAAGCAACTACAATAGCTTGATATCTACATATTATAGTCGTACATTTGCTTTCTTTTCGAAATTAACAATCCTTTAAAAAAGACATATGCGGCAGTTAAAGATTACTAAGTCTATAACGAATAGAGAAAGCCAATCTTTAGAAAAATATTTGCAGGAAATAGGGAAAGTTGATCTCCTTACACCAGAGGAAGAAGTCACCTTAGCAAAAGAAATTAAGGCTGGTAGCCAGGAAGCTCTAGAGAAGCTAACTAAAGCGAACCTTAGATTTGTAGTTTCCGTTGCAAAACAATATCAAAATCAGGGCTTATCACTCAGTGATTTGATCAATGAAGGCAATCTTGGACTTATCAAAGCAGCTCAACGTTTTGATGAAACAAGAGGGTTTAAGTTTATCTCATATGCTGTTTGGTGGATAAGGCAATCGATCTTACAGGCCCTGGCTGAGCAATCAAGAATTGTTCGTTTACCACTTAACAAGGTAGGTTCTCTGAATAAGATAAATAGAGCATTCTCAGAATTGGAGCAGGAATATGAGCGAGAGCCATCTTCTGATGAATTGGCAGAATTGCTTGAGATTCCTTCTGAAGAAGTCGAAACAACTCTCGGAGTAGCAGCAAGGCATGTATCTATGGATGCACCTTTCGTTGATGGAGAGGACAATAGTTTATTGGATATCCTAGAAAACACAAAAACTCCTGGTACAGATACCAAGCTAGAGTACGCTGAATCTTTACGTAAAGAAATAGAGAGATCGTTGAATACCTTAACGGAAAGACAATGTGATGTCATTAAGCTATATTTTGGTATTGGTGTCGAGCACCCAATGTCTTTAGAAGATATTGGTGAGAAGTTTGGACTCACAAGAGAAAGAGTTCGCCAGATTAAGGATAAAGCAATCAATAAATTACGATCTGCATCAAGAAGCAGACTCCTCAAGCACTATTTGGGAGCGTAAAGAATTAGATACACCTCTTTCAAAGTCAATATTAATTGTGGTAGGTAGCAATGGCTCAAGACGCATTGTATACCATTGTGGTATAATCAATTTGTCACCGTCATCCAAGGAAAGACCTATAAACCGTCGCTTAGAACTCACCACCGTCGTTCAAAGGAAGGCATATAAGTCCTGTATGTAACTCAACACCTGTCTAACGCCAGTAGGGCTCAATACTGTCGACCAAAGGGAGACTTAGTAGTTATTGTTTTTTCGCAGAGTTGATATTGATACCCTGTTTTTGAGTCGTCTCATATATCTCAGGAGGTCTGTTTATACCTTCCTGCAAGGAGATAAAGGTTTCTGTTCGTGAAATCCCATCAATTTTTTGAATTTTCTCTGATAGCACTTCTCTAAGATGAACGGTATCTTTACACATTATTTTTGCAAAAATGCTATAGCCGCCAGTTGTATAGTGAGATTCTATAACCTCTGGTATCTCTTGGAGTTTTTCAGCAATGACTTTGTATAACTGACTCTTTTCCAAGTAAATACCAATAAATGCAATAATGTCGTAGTCCAACATTGCGTAATTAATACTCAATTTTGAACCAACAATTATCCCATATTCAGTCATTTTTTTTATGCGAACATGTACAGTTCCACCGGAAACAAACAATTGTTTTCCAATTTCAGCATAGGAAGTCTTAGCATCTTTAGACAAAATAGACAATATTTGCAAATCAATGCTGTCTAACTCCAATCCTTTTTTCATGTATTTGGCTAGGTTTAAAATGTCAGTAAATATAGCGAATAAGATTATAATTAATCTTAATTTAACTTACAAAATAAATTAGTATTTGTCAAATATAAATGGATAAACATTTAAAAAAATCTAACATTTATCAACCTTTGTTGTATGCATTTCTCATTTCGATAGGTATGGCTATAGGTTTTAAACTTTCCAATCCTCAACACTTCTTTGTCAAAAAATTTGAAAGTACTGAAGCAAATGCTGGAAAAACTGGTGATGTAGAAGAAGTGATCCGATTCATTGATTCTAAATACGTTTATGATGTAGACGCAGCTGAGTTAACCGAAATTGCTTTATCTAGTATCATAAAAGAACTTGATCCTCATTCTACTTATTTGTCAAAAGAAGAATTGGAATCAGTTAACCAGCAGATGAATGGTCACTACAATGGTATTGGAATAGAAACAATTAAAGATGGTGATTCATTGGTTGTTGTAGAAATTCTAGAAAACAGCCCAGCAGCAACCTCAGAGTTGAAATTGCTTGACAGAATTATATCTATTGATGGCAAATCAATAACTGAATTAGATGATACTAATAACACTAATCATTCAACTAAGGAGGGGCAAACTACTACATTAACGGTAATTAGAGATGGCGAAGAAATAAAAATAGAAATCACAAACGCTTTAGTAAACGCTGAAAGTACGTGTATGGCTTATATGATAAATGATTCGATTAGCTATGTGAAGATCAAGCAGTTTAATGCTCGCGTATATAAAGATTTCAATTTCGCATTAGAGTCATTAGAACAACATAAAATAAAGCACATCATTGTAGATCTGCGAGGAAATCCTGGAGGTTACCTGCCTCAAACTGCAAATATTTTAAGCCTATTCTTCAAAGAGAAAGATAAGTTGTTGGTTAAAACTATTGATAAAAATGATCGAGTTTCTGAATACAAATCTACAGGTAGGCAGTTTTACCCACTTGATAAAATAGCTGTAATTGTGGATACACGATCTGCATCTGGCAGTGAGATTTTAGCTGGCGCAATCCAAGATTGGGATCGAGGAACAATTGTTGGACAAACTACTTATGGTAAAGGATTGGTTCAGGAACAATATGATTTGAAAAATGGAGGTGCTCTCAGACTAACAATTGCAAAATACTTGACTCCATCTGGAAGGTTTATTCAAAAACCTTTTGATGAAATAGAAGCCGATACACAAGATTATGCCTCTTTAATACATGAGAGGCCTTTGGCTAATCAGAAAGGAATTGTCCCTGATATTAAAATTGATATTCCAACTAATTGTCCAACTGTATTATCTAAAGGCTTAACATTCACGGCTTACAAAATAATCAGAGACCAAGAATGGCATAAATCCAATTCGCCTAATGAAATCAAACAATTATCTTTTAACCAATTAATGGGATTTGCTGACGATGATATTGCATTGAAAAATAATTCAGCAGATCCATGCATTGCTGAATTATCCAGAAAAGTGAAATTTAAAATCCTCAGTCTTTTGCATTCAGATGCCGTGGCATTTCAAACATTGCATGAGAATGATCCATTTATTCAAGAAGCTATCCATTCTGTTTCAACAAGCAACTTACTCGTCAAAAGCATCCAAGAATAGTCTTTGTGTGGTCTCAGAGAAAAGTAACCTAGGCACCTTCCACTGCATATTATTTCAGTTGAAATAAACTCCAACTTTAGATTCATACTCGGATGAAATGTAGATTTCCCTTGAAATCAAACTTTGCAATTACCGATGCTCTGGCTTTACTAGTGTCTTCTTGGCGATATTTTACCACATAATCGCATTGCGCGATTACCTGTTTGTCAACCTCACTATAGTACGTTGGAGAGGGGTGATTTGCAATGTTTGCTGATGTCGAACTTATAGGATGTCCCAATAAATTAATTAGGGATTTACAGAATTCATCTTGGACAATCCGAATAGCAATACTTGTTCCACCACAGAGTAGATGTGAAGGGACGTGTTGGTTGGCTTCATAGATAATAGTCAATGGCTGTCGGTGGTAGGTCAGTAATGTCTCCACTCTTGGATGTATGTCTTTAACATAATTTTTCATCATTTTGATACTATCAGCAAGAATTAATAGAGGCTTATGTCTCTCTCTTTGTTTGATTGTATAAATTTGTTCTGTTGCTCGTTCACTAAAAATACTGCCTCCAAGTCCCCAAATTGTATCAGTAGGATATAGCATGACCCCGTCCTTTTTAAGGACGTTTACGATGTTATCAATAGGGTCTATGTAGGTCATTGACAGTTTTCTGCAAGCAACAATGAAAGCCATTCAAACGTTTGAATTTTGGCTTTGATTATATTACTCTACGAAGAATCTTATAAATCGTGTGTAGAATGTATACGTTGAGAAAGTTATTCATATTTTTTCTAATCATTTTTGCAGCAAACTCTTTGTCTTCTAGGCATATTGTTGGTGGCGATATGACATATCGGTGTATATCTGCAGATGATAGAAGTATGCAAATTGAGTTGACACTCACCATTTATAGAGATGCATTTCAAGATGGAAGGATTGACCCTAGCGACTTTGACAATACAGCACGAATTGGTGTTTTTGTAGGAAGACCAGGAAATTATAGATTCTTCAATTCCTTCAATGTGGCACCAATTGAGCGAAATGTACTTGTTGAAGTCCCAGACGATCCATGTTTTCAAAACATAGGTGATATTCGTACAGACAGGGCAATTTATGTAACACAAACAACGATTCCCGTTGGGACAGACCAAGTGTTATTAGCCTATCAGCGATGTTGTAGAAACAATAATATTTCAAACTTAGTCAATAGCGGAGTCACAGGATCTGTTTATTCAGTTATTGTAGATCCTATTTCCCAACAGGAGTGTAATAACTCACCTGTTTTTAATTCTGAAGAGGATATAGTTATTTGTGCAGGATTACATCAAACACTTGATTTTTCCGCGAGTGATGTTGATATAGACCCTGTAAACGGACCCGATAGTCTTGCCTATAAATTTTGCCAACCCTTAGCTGCTGGGGGATTGGAAGGATCTGCACAAGGGAGTCCGACTGGTAGACCAGGGGATTGCGATGGTGTAACGCCTAATCCACAAAATTGTGGACCTCAATTGTTCATACCACAGATTTTACTTGGAGATCCACAAATTCCTATTCCAGGAAATGTCAGCTTAACAGGAGACCCTGGTATTACCATAGATACTGAAACGGGAATTCTATCTGGTACACCTACGGTATTAGGTACATATGTCTTGGCAGTTTGTGTAGAAGAATGGAGGGACGGCGTATTAATTGGAGAAATCAGAAGAGATTTTCAATTCACCGTATTAGATTGCCTTGTCGAAGCATTACCCGGAAATCAAGGAGAATCAATAGATGAAGTAAGGGCAGAATGTGCATTGAACCAACCATTTGATTCTTGCGGAGATCTCGATATAGAATTGAGAAATTTTACAAATGCAGATCCTCGTGATGTTACCTGGCAATGGACAATTGAAACAGGTCCTACCGAAAGACAAATCATTACAGATGTGTGGGAGCCAAGAGTTAGATTTCCTGGTGTAGGACAATTCAGAATTGAGTTGATCATCAATCCAAATGAGCAATGTGCAGATACTTGCATACGAGTGATTGACATCACTGATAACCTTGAGCCTAAAATAGATGAAATTGAATTTGATGCCTGCGACGCAATAACCTTTGATGTAGATGGTTCAGATTCTGACATCCCAGATAGTGGATTTAATGTCAGGTGGGATTTTGGTAACGGTCAAACGGTAGAAGGATTATTTAATTCAACCCCAGGTATTTTAAATCAAAGTGTTACTTACACAGAACCGGGGCGAAAGAGAATAACCCTAAATCTGAGTAATCGCAATTGCAGCGAGACAGATAGTATTTTTCTTGACTACTTTCCAATACCCTCCAATATTTCTATCCAACCGACACGTTTTATCGCATGCCAACCAGCTGAAATTAGATTCGATAATTTACCAGAAATCATTGATGATACTTATGAATTGGAATGGGATTTTGGTGACGGTGGTGATTCTGATGCACTTATTCCAACACATGAATTTGAGGATTCAGGAAGTTTTCCAGTATCAGTAAATATAGAATCTCCCTCCGGCTGTGAAGATCTTGTTTTTTTGGCAAGTACTATTGACATTTTACCATCACCAAAAGTAGATTTTGATGTACCTGATATTGTCGAAGATTTAAATACACCTATCCTGTTTACCAATTTGTCTCGTGATGGCAATATTTATGAATGGGATTTTGGAGACGGTAATACGTCTACAGATTTTAGCCCCACCCATACCTATGATTTGCCAGATACATATGATGTCACCCTTATAGGCAAAATAGGGGAAGGGGAGTGCTCGGATACACTTACGCAGCAAGTTTTGGTTTTCCCTCCAATCAAGCCTATTTTCCCAAATGCATTTACTCCAAATGGAGATGGCCAAAATGATGTATTCCTGGGTATTGATCTTATCGACGGATTTGGTAATTTTGAATTACGGGTCTTTGATCGATGGGGTCAAAAAGTCTTTGAAGCCTTCAATATTGACGAATTCTGGAACGGAAGACGATTTAATGAAGGTGATCTCTTGCCACAAGGTGTGTATACCTACGTAGCACGCTTTTTTAATGTGGCTGGAGACAAGGATTTGGTAAGAGGTACCGTTTTATTACTAAATTAATTTGGTGAGGCTATTTTTCATCTTTACTTTCTTGTTCATATATGTGGATGAGGTGCTCAGTAATCATATTATAGGGACTGAGATGACCTATGTTATAACTTCACAAACTGCTACAACCTTCACCTTTACAGTTCAAACTAGAATTTTCAGAGATGCCATACAACCAGATGTTCCTCAGGGTTTACCTCCTGTTCCACCTGAAGAGCTTGTAGAAATAGCCATTTACAGAAGCGATGGAAGTATCTTCCAAATGGTAGGAAGTTCTATTGGATTTGAAGTTTTACCTGATGGCCCAGAAGATGCATTGGAATTAGGCAATAATATTTGTTTTGATACTGAACTTCTAGATCGATTTGGAGCCGGAGTAACAAGTTATACATCCCAAGAAATAACACTTGATATCATAAATGAAGACTATTTAATTGCGTTTCAACGATGTTGTCGACAAAGTACACTATTAAATATTGTTGATCCAGGAGGTACTGGTTCCGTAACAAGTACAATTATATCAACTGAGGCCCAGCAACAAATGGAGAACTCAAGTCCTGTCTTTAACAATGATCCGGAAATTGTCCTTTGTAATCAGATTGAACAAATTATTGATGTGAGCGCATCTGATGTAAATAATGATGATCTAGTATATTCTTTTTATCGCCCTGAAACGGCTGGTGGAATTATTGGTGATCCATGCAATGATGGAAATCCAAACACCATTAATGATGTCCTTAATAACAACTGTGTTTGTGAAGGCACTTTGACTAGTGGAACAATATGTGTAAGAATTGATAATGGTGCTGATGATGTTGAACAAAATGGAAATAATTGGTTGGCGACTTAAATCTCTCGGCAATTTT
>CAYNMW010000201.1:0-6122 GCA_964398295.1 uncultured Saprospiraceae bacterium
CAAGGAGCTCATTATTGTGATCTGACGGGAGAAGTTCCATGGATGGTCAAAATGATCAATCTCTATCACGATCAAGCATCCTCCAAAAACTTAAAAATTGTGCACAACTGTGGATTCGATTCTATCCCATCAGATATGGGTGTATACTTCATGCAACGAGAGGCAAAAGAAAAAACTGGCTCTTATGCTAAAACAATAGACATGAGAGTAAAAGCTTTTGCTGGAGGTTTAAGTGGTGGGACTTATGCTTCTCTATCAAATGTAATGGCAGACGCTCGAGAAGACAAATCAGTCTATGGTATTTTAACCAATCCCTATAGTTTAAATCCAGAAGGTGAGCAATATGGACCAGACCAAAAGGACTTGCAAGCTGTTGTATTCGACGAGGTTTCACAAAGTTGGAATTATCCTTTTGTTATGGCTGGCATCAATACAAAAGTCGTACGAAGAAGTAATGCATTGCTGGATTATCCATATGGTAAAGAATTCAGATACAGTGAATCTTCGATGACCGGTAAAGGATTTTCTAATCGCTTGAAAGCTACCTCAGCTGCCGCATCTTTAGGAATGATGATGTTGGCTAAGCCTGGATCGTTCATTAAAAAAATAGTAGATAAAAAATTACCAAAACCAGGTGAAGGACCTACCAAGAAAGAACGCGAAGAAGGGTTTTACAATCTACGTTTTTACACCCAACTACAAGACGATTCACGTGTCGTTGGAAAAGTAACAGGGGACATGGATCCAGGTTATGGCTCTACCTCAAAAATGTTGGCAGAATGTGCTATTGCATTGGCAAAAGACGAACTACCTGAAACCTATGGTATTATCACGCCTTCAGTTGCAATGGGTGATGCGCTATTACATCGACTCAGTGAAAATGCGGGACTGACATTTACTTATGACATAAACACAGAATCATGACTCGCAAAAGAAGTTATTGGGGCTGGGGATATGAAGGATTTGCATTACCAGAATCTTTACTCAATAAAAATCTGGCAATGACAAAAGCCGTCCTTGGCATTGACAAATTTGAACACCATGACTTAATTGAAGTCGATGAATTAAACTTAAGGCAGCCGAGGATAACTTTACCAAGTATCCTACAGACATTTTGCTCCTCTAGTAATTTTGATCGAGCAAGTCACTCATATGGAAAATCATTTCGAGATGTTTGGCGAGGATTGAGAGGTATTTTTCCAAACCCTCCAGATTATGTTGCCTTCCCAAAAACGATTGAGGACATCAAACAATTGATGATCTTCGCAACTGCAGAAGATGCAACGATTGTTCCCTTTGGCGGAGGTAGTAGCGTTTGTGGTGGTGTTGAACCAACAGATGATGAATTTTACAAAGGAATCATTTCCGTCGATATGAAATACTTCGACCATATTTTAGAGATTGATCAAACATCTCGTTCAGCTCACATCCAAGGTGGCATGTTTGGCCCTGCAATTGAAACTGGATTAAAGCCTCATGGACTTACCTTAAGACACTTTCCCCAAAGCTTTGAATTTTCAACACTTGGTGGTTGGATTGCAACGAGAAGTGGTGGACATTTCGCAACCTTATACACACACATAGACGAGTTTGTACAAAATGTATCCATGATCACACCTTCAGGAGAAATGGTAACAAGACGTTTGCCGGGGTCAGGTGCTGGACCAAGTGAAGAAAGGTTAGTCTGTGGATCAGAAGGTATTCTTGGTATCATTACTTCAGCATGGATGCGTCTGCAAAACATTCCAACATTTAAAAAAACCATCACTGTAGCCTTTGATAGTTTTGAAGCTGGTGCAGAAGCTGCAAGACAAATTGCGCAGTCTGGACTAAACCCAGCAAACGCCAGATTAATTGATGCAATAGAAGCGTTCAATAATGGTTTGGGAGATGGGAGCAAAGCTGTACTCATAATTGGTTTTGAATCACACCAGAGTGATGTCACACCATGGATGATTGAAGCATTGGAAATTTGCAAGCAAGCTGGAGGCTCTTGGGATGAAGCAAGAGTCCATTCTGATAAAAGAAGTGAAAAAGGTGATGCCTGGAAACAAGCATTTTTACTTGCGCCTTATCTAAGAG
This sequence comes from uncultured Saprospiraceae bacterium, assembly GCA_964398295.1. Lineage (GTDB taxonomy): Bacteria > Bacteroidota > Bacteroidia > Chitinophagales > Saprospiraceae > CALFUK01. Next base: position 2,083 of record CAYNMW010000201.1, read on the forward strand.
ACGAGTTCATGAAACGAGGTCTAGTTGTGGAGACGTTTGAAACTGCAGTTACCTGGGATCAATTTCCGACATTCTACAAAGAAGTAAAAAAGGCGGCACAAGAAGCCATCAAGCAACATTGCGGAACTGGCATTGTCACGTGTAGATTCACGCATATTTATCCTGATGGTCCTGCACCCTATTTCACCATTATTGCTGAAGGAAAAGAAAATAAACAGCTCGAACAATGGGATGCAATTAAAGTGGCAGTCTCCAACAAGCTTATTGAATTTGGTGGGACGATTACACATCATCATGCAGTAGGTAGAGACCATCAGCCATTTTATAAAAATCAGCATACTGCTATATTTGGTAAAATGTTGGCTTCAGCAAAAACAGCAGTTGACCCTAAGTGGATTTTAAATCCAGGTGTTCTAATAAAACGAGATGAAAATTAAACCCTCTAGTTAATAATTGCATGATATTACTTCCAATCATCATAGGCATCATATTACTGGTTACTCTGGTTACTGTTGTCAAGTTAGATGCATTCATTTCCTTCATGGTTGTTTGCCTGACAGTAGGTGTCATAAGTGGCCTTAGTTTACCTGATACTCTAACTGCTATTCAGACTGGTATAGGAAATACACTTGGCTCACTGGTGATGATCTTAGGTCTTGGTGCTATGTTAGGTAAGTTGGTTGCAGAGAGTGGTGCGGCTATTAAAATCACAAACAAGCTTGTCGATGTATTTGGCATAAAAAATATTCAGTTTGCATTAATTGTAACTGGCTTTATCGTTGGTATACCGATGTTTTATACTGTTGGATTTGTGGTATTGGTTCCATTGGTTATTGCTATTGCGCACCGAACTGGTTTGCCGTTGTTATATGTGGGTTTACCAATGTTGGCTTCGCTATCTGTGACACATGGTTTTTTGCCACCACATCCAGCGCCGACAGCTATTGGGATAATGTATGGAGCTGACTTAGGCATTACATTGATTTATGGGCTAATTGCTTCATTACCAGCAATCTGGATTGCCAAGATCATATTGGGACCGACGATGCAACGAATTAAGCCCACCTTGTTGAAGGAGTATGTGGTGGAGGAGTCTGATGAATTTAGAACGCCTTCTTTTTTGACAGGATTGATGATTGCGCTGATACCAGTGTTATTGATTGGTGGGGCATCAGTATTAAAAATACTGGTAGGCGAACATCCAATCATTTCTGCATTCGGAGAACCTGCACTAGCGATGTTGATTGCAGTATTGTTAGCTATTTATTTTTTGGGCATTCGCACAGGAAGATCAATGAAACAGGTCATGACATTTATGACTCAATCTGTAGCCTCTGTTGCAGGAGTATTATTAATTATAGCAGGAGCAGGGGCGTTTAAACAAATTATGATTGCGACAGAGGTGAGTGATCATATTGGCAATTCTCTAGCCGAACTTGGCTTGTCACCTTATCTGATGGCTTGGTTAATCGCAGCGATTATCCGCATTTGTGTTGGTTCGGCAACAGTTGCAGCATTGACTGCAGGAGGTATCATGGTATCTTCCATTTCTTTGAATACAGATATATCACCAGAATTATTGGTTTTGGCAACAGGTGCTGGCAGCATCACCTTTTCGCATATTAATGATGGCGGTTTTTGGCTCTTTAAAGAATACTTTAATGTGAGTATCAAAGAGACATTGCAATCGTGGACCTTAATGGAAACCACAGTGTCCATTGTCGGATTGGCAATGGTATTTATTATTGAATTTTTTATATAAAATTATGGATAGAATAGAAGACAAACTAAAACAACTCGGTCTGGAATTACCACCTCCTCCACCATCTGGAGGTATTTACCACCCCATCGTAGTAGTTGGTGACATGTTATATGTATCAGGCCAATTACCAGTAAATCCTGATGGCAGCAAGATAATCGGCAAAGTAGGTTCGGATTTAAATTTGGAAGAAGCAAATCTAGCCGCTAGACAAGTTGGTTTGACCATGCTATCTACCATCAAAGAACACCTTGGTGACTTAGATAAAATAAAGCGGCTGGTTAAAACCTTAGGGATGGTTAATTGCACGATGGATTTTAAACAACAACCCCAAGTGATCAATGGATACAGTCAGCTTATGGTTGATCTTTTGGGTGAGGAAAATGGCAAAGGTGCACGTAGCGCTGTCGGCATGATTTTACCAAGAAATGCAGCAGTAGAAATCGAAGCTATTTGGCAGTTGCACTCATAATAGAATAGAAGTAAAATGGCTGTTAAAAACGCCCCATTCATCTTTGATGCTCATCTCGATTTATCCATGAACGCTCTTGAATGGAACCGCGATTTGCGTTGGTCCATTGAAGACATCAGGAGTTGGGAAGAAGGTATGACCGACAAACCAGACCGCACGCATGGCACCGTAAATTTTGATAGCTTGCGACAAGGAAACATTGGCATTGTCGTCGGCACTCAAATCGCGCGTTATTCAAAGCATGTCAAATTTCCTGGAGCCAGTTGGAATTCACCAGAACAAGCATGGGCACAAACACAGGGACAACTTGCCTGGTACCAAGCAATGGAAGCTGATGGATGGATAAAACAGCTTACAGATAAGGCATCATTCAATACCCACATCAAGAACTGGAATGCTGATCCAATCAACACACCTATTGGACTCATCCGTAGCTTAGAAGGTGCAGACTCCATATTGAGTTTTGATCATTTACAACAAGCATATGCGGATGGTCTTCGTGCAATTGGTCCAGCACATTATGGTCCCGGTGTCTATGCTCACGGTACAGATTCCAAAGGTGGCATTGGCCAAAAGGGCAAAGAGCTTTTAAAAGAAATGGAGAAACTCAACATCGTCCTAGACACCACCCACCTATGCGATGAAAGTTTCTGGGAAGCACTAGACCATTACAACGGACCCGTTTGTGCCAGTCACAACAATTGCCGTGCGCTAGTCCCCCACCACCGCCAATTTTCTGACGAACAATTACGTGTTCTAATAGAAAGAAATGCCGTCATCGGTGTAGTCATGGATGCCTGGATGTTGATCAGTGATTGGCAGCGAGGTGTCTCCACCCCACAAAGTATGAATGTCAGTCTACAATTGATCGCCGATCAGATTGATCACATTTGTCAACTTGCCGGTAACAGTTTGCATGTTGGTATTGGTTCTGATCTTGATGGTGCTTTTGGCAATGAGCAGTGTCCGATGGATATTGATACGATTGCGGATTTGCAAAAGTTGCCTTCTCTTTTGTTGAAGCGGGGTTATTCTTTGGATGATGTGCAGAATGTGTGTTCGGGGAATTGGGTTGGGTTTTATCTTGAGGCGTTGCCTTGAGGAGTCAGGTTTTAGGGGTCAGGTATTTTTGAATTTTGAATGTTGAATGTTGAAATAATGTGTTGCCCACGGCAAATTGAAGTTGTAGTTGATGTTGATTTGAATTTTGAGTTCCTTTGGTGTCCTATCTTATGCGCCTTATATCCTGACTGAATGAAATGAACGTCAGGATTGCTCTTTATGTGGTTCCCCTTTTGTTCCTTTTGAGGTTTTCCTTTTGCTCCTTTTGTGGTGAAAAAACTTATTGATCCCGACGATCGCTTCGCTCTGTGTGGGATTTCGCTTCGCTCAACCTATTTCTTAATAAAATCATATGTCCCTGGCACTCCATCCAAATACGGCTTAAACTTTTCTTTCAACGCCAAATGGTGTGGATCAGTTTGGTATATCCTGTAGCTCTCTTCATTATCAAATGCCATGGTAGCGACCATTTCATAAACAGAGAATGCTCTTTCGTCTTTCAGATTTTTAAAATCTCCCAGAGTAAAACTGCGGACTCCTGGAGCACCTTGTAATTGATTGACTTCTTCGACAAATTTGCTGATTTGTTTATCTGTGAGATCTTCTTTGAGATTCATGAATACCATGTGGATGAGGTCGCCGGACTTTGGGACTTGCTTGCTATCCAGTTGTTTTTGTAGCATGTCTTGTTTGAAGATGGAGGCGTCAAGGTCTTTGCGGAGTTGGGCGTCTGGGTCTTGGCAGGAG
>CAYNMW010000201.1:6222-7311 GCA_964398295.1 uncultured Saprospiraceae bacterium
CTGACCGATCCGAAGGAAATCAGTGACTAAATGTCACTGATTAGGGAAGGAACCTGATCATCAGATCAGGATGGGGCACTGACTGGTCTCGCCAAAAGGCGAGATCGAAGGTCGTAAATCAACCTTTGAAAGGAAGGAACCAATTCATCAGAATTGGGCGGGTAGCTCTTCACTACCGAGAGTGACTTTTTCGATCTCATTAGCTCATTTTGTCAGCACAGAATGTTTAGGATTTTTAAAGCCCGCCAAGAGGAACGGAGTCCTTTGGCTCAGTTATCGTGCAAATAGAATGCACCCTACCCTGCACTTTTACTTTGTTATTTGAGCCACAAGAATGACGAACTATTCGACGGGCTATTTTTTAATCACCTGACCTTCAAGCGTCAGGTTAAACACAACTATATGTCCAAAACAAAATCCATTTTTAATTTAGTTATCGTTGATGCTTCTGGGAGCATGAGGAGTAAAGTCGAAGAAGTGCAAGGCGGTCTCAACCAACTGTTCAAAGAACTAAAGGAGGATGAGAAGACAGTCGCTACTGTGAAAAACAAAATCACCGTTGTGGACTTTTCTTCGCATGGAGACTTCAATGTCTTGTACAACAATGCCAAACCATCCAAATTAAAGAAACTAAAGGATGGAGACTATGTCCCTCGTTCGATGACAGCATTGTATGATGCTATTGGGAAAGCCTTTTCGCAAGTTCCGAAAACCAAAGACGGTGTACTCGTTACCATTTTCACAGACGGCCTTGAAAATGATTCAAAGGAATTCAAGGCTGCGGACATCAAGTCATTGATCGAAGCTAAGGAAGCACTGGGATGGACTATTACGTTCATGGGAACGACTCAAGAATCCATGATGCACGCGCAGAGTATTGGGATCAAGCGTGATCGGATGATGAGTTATTCGGACAGCAAGGAAGGGACGTCTTATGCATTTAATAAGGTGTCTTCGGCTAGAAGGAAATATCAACATGCAGTACTGCGAGAAGAGACTGTGGAAGATATTTTTGATGAGGGGAATGTGACGACGACGTAGGATTAAGGAGGCAGTGAATGGTTTTTTGCTGCCTCTTTTTTTCTCATC
>CAYNMW010000202.1:0-7290 GCA_964398295.1 uncultured Saprospiraceae bacterium
CGCTGCTATTAATATGATACCCCTAATGGGGTATTTTCCTTAACTAAACGACATTAGGTCTCGACCCATTGCACTTAAAAATCAATCACTCCACCTCAAACGCCAACAACACATTACCTTCCTGCGCCCCAAACTTTGCATAACCCGAATTGATAAACACCTGATTCTCCACAACCACAGGCCCATCAGAATCAATAGAACCACCGAAAGCCCTGGCTCCATTGACAGCCTCATAATCACGCTTTGTATCATAAGACCACAACACTTCACCATCTTTAGCAGCATATGCTTTCAGATAACCATCTAAAGTCCCTCCAAATACAATTCCAGGGATTGCAGTAATGGCAGCAGATAAACCTGGCCCACAACCTCTGATCGTAAGTGGTGGACACCTGTTCTTTTCAATAGTAGACCACAGATTATTTCCAGTGGCTATATCAAGCGCATGAAGTCCAGGAGATTTTGGCTTTCCTTTATTGTAGGAATATGGACCTCTATCATTGATCGGCACATATAGTCTATTTTCATCAACTGCCATTCCCCAATGAATACCTCCCATTGTACCACCTCTACCAACCAAGGATGTCCATATAATTTGACCACCATTATCGGGATCCATAGCATAGACGTGTCCGGATTTTTGACCTGCAAGGATCAGGTCTTGTTGGTCATGTGTTACCAATATTGGTGGTGCGCCAAAGTCAGCATCTGGACCACTTTCTTCTGGACAATTGGCTCTACTAGTTAGTGTAACACAAGCTCCATTCCATGCATCTTTCTCTATAGTTTGTTGTGACCACAGCAACTTGCCGTCATCAAGACTAAATGCCAAGATGGCATCACTTGTTTTTGTTGATGGTCTTGTATAATTCTCACCAGTTCCAATGTAAAGACATCTTCTTTTTTCATCAATAGTGACACCTGTCCAAATAGGTGCACCTGATGGAGCTAGGATTGGAACATTTTCTTTAGTAGTCCCATGTTGAGAAGGTTCTTCTGCAATCGTATATGTTTTCCATACCGTCGTTCCGCTCACTTTATCCACTGCAACCATAGAACCTCTAAAACTACAGCAACTGTAGGATTCGTCTATAGCAGTTCCGATTTCCGTTGATGATACAGGAACATATAATTTATCTTCGAATGAGCTCAAGGTGCCGGTAATCGTAGCATCAACATGATTGTCAATCTTAGTCTTCCATATTAGTTTCTTACTTTCCAAATCAACTGCATAAACGCGTGCATTAAAATCACCGAAGTAAAGACGTTTCGCTTGGCCAGTCGAATCTCTATCGATAACCAAGGCACTTCTGATTTCTGCATCTGCCTGGAATGTCCAACGAATGCATCCCGTATGTCGATCAAGCGCATACACAGTACCTGTCTGACTTGCTGTAAATAAGGTGTTACCAGCAATCGTAGGTTGCACTCTAGCTCGTGAAGAATTTGGAAATGCAAAAGCCCAGCTCAAGGATAAATCGGATACGTTGCTTGTTTTAATTTGAATGCCTGTCGATAAGTATCTGCTATTTTTCACATCAAAACCCCAAGAAGAAATATCTGTTTTTGAGACATCATTTTTGGTTAATGAATCCTCGTAACACATTCCCTTTGAAACTGCTGTTGCTGATCCTGGTTCTACAGATGAGATGAATTCAGCCAATTCCTCATGCTGTTTTGTAGTCAACATGGAAGCCTGATTACGCATGACACCAGTTTGTAAAGTGCTGACAATTGCTTCTGGGGTTAATAATTTCAAGGCCTCAATTCGTGGCGCCTCTGGACTTGCTCCACTGTGACAAATCCCACATCTGGTTTCATACAATGCATTGGTTTGCACATCCTGAGTAATTGATTCCTTGGCAATAAATTGAGGCTTCAGTCTGCTAAAGACGAACACCAAACCAATGAAAAGCAACAATAGGAAAAGCATCAATTTGTTCAACCTGAGAAGTTTAGCAATGAGTAGATTGAATTTGGCTCGGTAGCTTGTCGCAATGAGTATATGTTGCCATCAACATCTACAGCGAATACTTCCCAGAAGCCTCCTAATACCCGTGGTTCACTAATGAATTCTATTCCCAAATCAGTAAGCCGTTTATATTCTTCCTGGATGTCAGTTACTTCAAATGAGAAGGTGTAGCCTAGATCAGTGGAGCGCTTTGGTGGTGCATCTTGGTGTGTCGGTAACGGATGGGTAAATTGCATCAACTCCATTTTTTTACCTTGACTGTCTAAGCGAAACCAAGAAGAGTCAAAAGCAACTCCGTCAATATTTGTGATCTCATCAAACCTAGGATTGTTTGGTACACTGATGACTCGATAAGGTTCAATACCTAATACTGTTTCATAATAAGCAGTGAGCGGAGGAAGATCTGTACTTATCAATGCAACCTGTGTCATCCATAGAGAATTGTTTTCTGCAAATTCTTTTCCAATTTGTAGGTTGATTAGCGTCTGAGACATTTGTTCTAGTTCCAGCATATTTCCTTCTGGATCACGGGCATAAGCATACGTGACTCCATAACCGCCTAAATCTATTGGTTGATCTCCTCTGGATATCATTTCAACACCTATATTTTTAAATTTTTCGTAGCCCGATTCCCATTCAGGAGATTGATAACATGTGTGTGTCATACCTGGTCCTTGCGGTGTCATTTTAGTAATGACAGTATCTGTTTGATTATGAAACTCTGTTAATTCCAATAGCATGTTTGGGCCTTTTAATATCGCTCGTTCAAATGCAATACCTGTCTTTCCGTATAGTTCATCAGCGGCTTCATTTTCTTTTATCGTTATTCTTTGTGAGACAGGGTATCCTGTTGCACGTGTATAAAAATCAAGCATTTCATCCAAATCCAATACAGTAATTCCGATGTGATTAAACCCAATAAATGTTGTAGCAGAATCTTTGATTGTAGGAGAAGGGTAGAGACGGGTATATAGTTTGGAGCCGATGTAAATACCTGCTATCAGTATCACTATAAAAATGAAGAGAATTAGCCTGAGGATTATTTTTTTCATGTAGCACAACAATTACTTGTGAGAATAGTCACAACTTATGCTTGGTTAATGATTCAATTTAGTGAAATAAGTTGATTGCTAGATATTCAAATGTTCAATGATGATGGGCATGTGATCACTGAGTTCAATCCATTGTTTATACTTACCAACTCTAATTGAGGTGTTGTTGTTTATTAATTCTTCAGTTGCAAAGCAATAATCCAGATGATAGGGCTTTTCTAGCTTTTTTGTTAAGTAGAATGTTGGCTGTTTTTCTTTACCATGTTTTTCCTTTTCTTGGCGATGGTAAATAGAGTGAATGTTTCTTTTACTCAAAAAAGCAACAACATCACTGTGATTACCCACTCTATATTTTTTATCCCAAATTGCATTACTATTTAAATCGCCAATAATGATCGTTTTTTTATTTAATTCATTCGAATAATGATTAATGGCACCCCAAACCTGACCGACATAATTTTTTTGTCTATCTGATTTATGTGGCATCGCCCAGACACTAAACAAATTAATTTCTGCATTATGCGTTTTTATTTTTAGTGGAATGACATATTCGAAATCCAAATGATGGTTATCCGTTTTTGTAATTGTTGTCTCATTAAAAGAAATTGCTGCGACTCCTTTATGTTGGTTGTTCCCATGCCAAATCAACTGATTGAATGGAATGTCTTTTATTGACTCTCTTAATTTGTCTCCATTCTCACATTCCTGAAGAATTAATAGGTCTGGTTTTAATTTAAGTATTGGCACATACTTTTTTCTAAAGGCCATATTACAATTCCAGGAAATAATTTTCATCTCAAACTTCCTTAATTTTTTAACTGTATTTAAAGTGCTGATTTCAAAATAGAATAAAATGTAAAAACATCTTCAAATGAGTTATAGAGTGGAGCAGGAGCAACACGAATAACGCCTGGTTCTCTCCAATCAACTATGACACCATTATCTGTCAAGTCTTCGAATAGTTCTTTTTTTGCATTCTTGACAAATAGAGAAAGTTGTGCTCCTCTTTGAGATGGATCAGTTGGCGTAATGACTTGAATGACATCTTCTCTAAGTGTAGCTATTAATTGTTCTAAATAACCAGTTAGTTTGATTGATTTTTTTCGAAGTCTGTCCATTCTAGCTTTTTCAACCAACTGTAAAGAACTCCAAACACCTACCATCGATAAGACTGGTGGACAACTCAATTGCCATGACTCTACTCCTGGTATAGGATCAAAGTTGTCACGCATTTGAAAACGAGTGTCTTTATTGTGTCCCCACCATCCTTCAAATTTAGGAATGTCTTTATTGTCTGTATGTTGCTCATGTACGAACACAGCTCCTATACTTCCTGGACCGCCATTCAAATATTTGTACGTACACCAAACCGCAAAATCACAAGCCGAATCATGGAGTTGCAAATCTATATTACCAGCTGCATGGGCACAATCAAAACCAACAGTACAACCTTTCTGATGACCCCAATTCGTAATTGATTTTATATCAAGATATTGTCCAGTGTAATAATTAGTGTTGCCAAATAAGATGAGTGCAATGTCATCTCCTTCTCGATCGATTAGGTCTTTGATGTCTTCTAATCGCAAGCAATGTTCACCATCGCGTGGTTTCATTTCGATAACTACGTCAGTCGGATCATAACCATGAAAGCGAATTTGAGAATTGATCGCAAACCTATCCGACGGGAATGCATCTTGTTCGATCAACACTTTATATCTCTTTTCTGTAGGCCTGTAAAAGGAAACCAACATTAAATGCAAATTGACAGTTAGGGTGTTCATCACCACTACTTCATGGGGTTTTGCACCTACAATGTTTGCCATTGACTCCGTGAGATATTCATGATATGGTACCCAGGGATTTTTGCCATGAAAATGACCCTCAACACCTAATTGTTTCCATGATTGTAGTTCCTGTTCGATTGCCTCCTTTGTGGATTTTGGTTGCAGCCCCAATGAATTTCCACATAAATAAATGTGAGGTTCGCCGTTTGTTTGTGTAGGAAAATGAAATTGATTCCTGAATTCTTTCAATTCATCTTGTTGATCAAGCTGTTGTGCATGCCCCAAGTTATTGATCTGTTCAGGATTCTCCATCATATTGAATTGCTTGAGTGGCTTGATTTTGTATCATCTTGATTAACAATATATTCTAGCTTCATGAATATTGTTGTGTTTTCTGTCAACCTGATGTCATGACTTATTCGATGACCGATCACCCAACATATAATACCATTAGATTCTAACAACCAAGTCGATTCTTTCTCGTACAGAGATAACTTTTGATTGGTGAAGAAATCTTGAAGACTCTGACTCTTACCTTTCATTCCCAATGGCCTGAATGTATCACCAGATTTCCATTTTCTTACTGTCAATGGAAAATGAATTTTATCAGCATCAATGTATTCAACTTTAGAGTCGTTGTTTTTTTCTGAAGTATTTGTGTTTGTAATAATTAGGTCTTCATTATCCGTTAAGGAGAATCTACCTATTTCAGTAATGTTGATTTTTTGATCTTTGTTGGCATGCTTATCAATCTTTCTGACAATTACTTTGCTTCTATCTCGCAGCATTTCATAGGAGTCATTGTTTACCATTGCACCAGATTTTTCAGCTTCAAGAATATTTATCAATTGTGTCCTTGTAAATCCAAAATCTTTAAGCTGATAGTGTAAATAAGTCAGTGCACCTTTTTTATTTGGTGGAATTTTTAATTCGCATAGAATTTGACTCTCTACATCAATTGGTGTTTTTTGAATCAATATATTGAGTAGATCATTACTGTCACCAACATTATTTATGGTATGGATGATTGATTTTCTAAAGTATGGTGATACTTTTTCAAATGCAGGGATCAAATGATGACGAATTGAATTTCGGAGGTAATCCGTTTTTAGATTCGAACTGTCTTCTCTGTAAGTAAAATTATTTGTCGTTATATATGTTTCAATTTCTTCTCTACTGATGTCCAATAAGGGCCTAATCACTTCTTCGTTAATATGAGGAATAGAAGATAAGCCCTCAAGACCACTGCCAGTGATGGCCCTCATGATGAATGTTTCTATTCGATCATCTGCATGATGGGCAGTGGCAATTTTAGTGTAATTGTGTTGTTTGCAAATCTTACGAAAAAACGAGTATCGTTCTTCTCTGCCTATCTGAGATTTACCTTTGGTGGAATTTTCTGCAATTCCTGCAATATCAATTTGAGCAACATGAAATGGGATATTGTGTTCGATAGCTAACTGCTTGACGAAGGTTCTATCTTGATCTGATTCTTCATCTCTCAATTGGTGATCAACATGTGCAATTCCAATAGAGAAAGATTCGGACAGAAATAGGTGCAACATTGCAACTGAGTCCATTCCTCCACTTACAGCAAGCAATACCCGATCATTCTCCTCAATTAGGCAATGTTTTAAAATAGTTTTACGAAATTTGTCACTGATAGAATCTAACAATACGATTTAGCGTTAAGTAACAGTTATATATTAATATTTTCCATTATACTAGAGTATGAATAAGTTTATTTTACTTTTCTCAATTTTAAGTTTGGTTTGCTTTGCTTGCAAAGATACCTCATCTAGCTCACCTAACTCTCCTGCAGCGGAGGAAAGAGTGGTAAAAACTGACGGTGGCAATAAGATTCATGTTGCACCTGCAAGCCTTAGTGCTGGCAACAAAGAGAAAGTTGATAACCTAAGAAGCCATGCACATGCGCTAATCGATAACAGATCCGTTAGTGAAGATGCATATTCTATGATTGTAGTTGGATTTTGGGTATATGATGGCGTTTTTGCAGGAGGTGAGAGACCGTCCGCTGCTCCTCCGGGTCATTGGATAAAGTTTGAAGATGATTTTAGTTATCGATATGGAGAATTTGCTGAAACACAAGGTGGAGGGCGATATCATTTGACTTTCAATACAGATGAGCCTACACTTATAATGGTAGACGACAATCCAAATAAGTCTCCCGAAGAATGGACAATTAAGACGAAAGAAGATGTGGTGATTTTTATTGGGTCAGATTACTTTGGTAATAATCCAAGACAAATGAGAGCATATAAACAAATGAATCAACCGACATAGATAATTGTGAAAGTTGAACCTGCTTGTTGGCAGGCAGGTGTTGAATGCTCAACGCTCAGAAATAAAAGATTTCATTTTTTGCACAAACTTTAGTAGAGTACAAAGCTAATCCAATGGGTCTTGACCCAATGTCGTTTAGTTAAGAGAATTACAAAGCGCCGTTAGGTGCGAAATATTT
>CAYNMW010000203.1:0-7287 GCA_964398295.1 uncultured Saprospiraceae bacterium
GCTGCTGGTTTTGCAGTAGATTTAGCTTTAGCTTTAGCTGGTCTGCCTCTTTTTTTCGCTGCTGGTTTTGCTTTTTTAGCAACTGCCTTTTTAGGTCTTCCAGCTTTTCGTTTTGTGACTGTTTTTTTAGCAGCCGCTTTTTTAGGCCTGCCTACCTTTTTAGTAGTCGTCGTTTTTTTCGTTTTCTTAACTACTTTTTTAGCTGATGCACTTGAAGATTTTTTCTTAGTAGATTTTTTCTTCAATTTTTTAAGCCTTTTCTCAGCTGCTTGAAGCTTTTTCTTTGCTGCCTTTACAGCATCTTTAGCTTTTTTTAATTCTTTTGATGATTTGACTGCCATTATATAATTAAATTATTTTGAATGCAATATAGCTTTATTCGTGTACAAAGTTACACAGATTATTTAATATGGAACAATGAAGGCATGTCCTGCATTACTATTTAAAGGAAAATTGTTTTTGGAATGTGAAGAACATTAAACACAAAATTTACCTCTTGACTATTTATTAGATACAAATCAATAGATAATAATTTATTAATTGTTTTAAATAAATCAACCTGCACCGAACTTTTTCGGCGCAGGTATCCTCCTAAGTAATTATCGAATCATGAAAGAGAACGAGCTCTTTCATCACAGGACACTTTTTAATATTCAATAACTGTACCATTTTCTAAAACTGAATAAATACGAATAAGCAATTCCAAAAATGGTGCTTATCCGTATTGTAAGTCCGGATTTAAATCCGAAATGGTTTTATTGAATGCATCCCTATTGGATACGAAGAGATTAAAACAAAAACAACGCCAAAACAAGTAGGGGACATTCTTTTACAATTAAATGATTCTACCCTATTTCCAGAATGACATTCCATCACTTTTTATACAGAGATCAAATGACTATTTGAGATTAATTATCGTTGTTTTGATAAATATATCTTTATATAGAAATGTCATTAGACTTGATCTAACATATACCATGATAAGTAAAACAGATATTATTTAAACCAGAAGGTAAAATTCAACAACTCAGAATTTAGTAGACCTACAAAACCACAACACAAAGGATTGTTCTACTATAATCTTATAAAGTTTGGTAAGGCGAGAAACGTTGTCTAAGAATGAATAAGTACTTAATAATACTATTCGATAAGCATCATTTTCTTGAAGTGGCTTTCAGTGTTACTTGATAGTTCATAAAAGTAAACACCTTGAGAAGGGAACATTGATTTACTAATTTCTACATCATTTAAACCAATAACAGATTGGATATTCATTTGATGAATTCTTTCGCCTGTTACGGAATAAAATGATAGAGTAACTTGTTCTTCAATAGGTGTGAAAAAACCTATTGTCGTTGACTCCATAAATGGGTTTGGTTTATTTTGGTATAAATCAATTCTATGTAATGTGTTTTCAATTTTTAAATGTATGTCAGCAGACTTACTATTAGTTACTTGATAGGCTTCTGACTTTGTAATAGCAGAAGACAACTTAACACGTTCAGACAAAGCAACTTGTTCAGTAGCTTTAAACCTCATGGTAAACAATTCTTCCCCAGTTTCAAATATGTCGCGCTGAATATAGCTTATTGTTGTTTGTGTAGGATGTGATCCGTAATTTCCGCGCTCTATATGCAGTGTGCCTTCAATTATCTCAATTAAGTCAAGTCCTGGGTGTTCAATTGTAGTTTGGAAACCATGAAATTCATCATTATTTGATAATAATACTGGAATATCAATTGTTTCACCATGCTTAATTAATTGATCATTAATTGTAAGAGTTAAGGATTCAAATGACCTGGTCTCTGGTTTTGACAAACTGTTTGACAATGCATTGTTGTTAACATCACCGATTTTTACAGCAATCAAATTTTGGTCAGGCAGTGCATTTGAGAAATCATTTATAACTATTGTTTCAAGATATGGCCAAGGATTCAAATCATCTTGGAAGGAGAAATCAGCATCTACAAATCTCCAACTGGTATTATTTGAAAAGCGTCGACTAAGTCCTAAAATTACATTTCTTAGTGCAATGATATCAACGGAGCTGATTCGTTTATCGTTATTAACATCAGCTGCAATTACCTTATAAGGACTATCTAATAATCTTTGTCCAAGAATATGTCGCTGAATACCAAGTAAATCTGAAGTTGAAACTCCATTTAGATAGTCACCGTCTTTAAACGCTTCGATTGTATAATCTTTCCCAAATGGGTTATTAATAAAACTATATGCTCCATTTGTATTGGTAACTGATGTTAATGGATATTCGGGAGAATCAGTAGAAATACTTACTTCAGTTAAATCAACACCATCTCCCAATTCTGTCAATACAAATCCTGTAATTAAAGAAGAACCGCCTTCAGCATTTTCTTCATCTGGACAATTGTCATTGACAGTCACGGCAACTGTACAAAATGCACCATTTGCACTCTCATCCCAAACCCATATATCAAATTCAGCTATTTGCTCAAACTGATCACAGCTAATTGTAATTGACTGCTGTTCTTCAAAAAGTGGATCATTTGGTCGTATTGGATCTGACCCCGTACCAACAATACTAAATTGTATATCACTGCATGCATCAAAACTACCAAGATCAAAATCTCTTGCCCAGACGGTTACTTGGCCTTCATCTTGAATAAATGCAGTGGTAACACCTTCAACACACAATGGTGTTGGTGCCAATAAATCTTCAAATAAAATGATTGATTCTGTTGATACTGAATTACCACAACCATCACTCACCCTCCATTCAACAGTGAATATTTGGTTATCTCTACCTTCGGGCGATAAAAATGAAAATGTATCTGTCAATGCAAACTCTTCAAATAAGACATTACCAGATTCATCAATTACTGACACTTCCCATGAAAGCAAGGTATTTGTGGTTACATCTTGACCGCATAAATCTTCCGCTATAGCGAAAATAATATCAGAACTTGAACAGTGTTGTTCGTCCTCTTTATTTGTGGAATTTATTATTTGTACGATAAAGGTATCCTGCGTTAATATATCTGGATCTGTGTCATCTTGTACTTTCAACACTTGATCGTATGTATAAAATCCATCTTCATCTACCGAATCATAAGCTACATAAATTTGCTCATCACCTCCGGCAATTTTAGTCAAGCCATTTTCACATAGCAAACAATCTCCTTGCGCCCAGTCTTCTACAGCAATAAATTGATCATCGGAATCTACTTCTTCATTGCTATCATTTGGATTCCACACACACCAATCGATTATCGTATGGCTCCTTATTAATTGCAAACATGCATCGGCCACCACAACTGTATCGACATCGATTGAATACCCAATGAGGGAACACATAGAATTACACCAGATCGCCTGGCTTTCTTCTAAATCAAATGACGGAATACAATTAACTGCATTGCCCATAGGAATATCGGCTTCAATACTGATGATTTGTCCTTCTTCATCACACTCCAGATTGAGACCTGACTCTGTTGATCCGTCAAAATGTTTAGGCCATTTGATGGTAAATGGATCAAATCTTCCTACCTCTTCAGTTACCGTAATACGTTGAATACAAAACGGATCATTCGTTGAAAAATCACCAGAATCATCTATATCAATAAACCACTCACGGATAATATCTCCTGTACCGCAGGCATTTGCCAAATTATTCTCATTTAACAATTCGACCAGACCATCAGAGCAAACACCTCCGACAGATTGAGCTGGAGGGACAACAGCGAGATCGTCAACACAACTAATATCAAAGTTTGGACAAGTAATAGAAGGATCAATCTTGTCAGTCAAATTAACGCGTACCCAACAATCAGTGAAATGACCAAATAAGTCATTGTCAACAAAATTAGTTGAAGATGTAAAGCTACCTGTCGATCTATTTAGTATTAAGATAGGGCCTGTGGGTTCTCTCTCCATTCTTCGTGGATCTACAGGTCCTGGTCCAGGATCAACATCAAATACTCTTACCATTACAAATAAGTCCTCCGAACCAACTTCATCGCAGCAGAATGCCACTTGATCATCAAAGAATACTTGCGAACCTATCTCAACTCCTAGAATGTTATCGTTGATATCTCTGAATAAAGCACTAAAGTCATCGGTTTCTGCATTACTGCAAGTGAAACGGAAGGTAAAATTTGGGTCAGGAATCAATGAATAATTTGGTCCGCGATTTGGACCATCATCATTCCAGAATCCATTACTTGTTCCTCTTAAATCTTCTCTTCTTATTGACTTGATCCAAACTTCACCACAACCTAAGTCATTACTGCCATTATCAAAAGTAGTCGCATCTATAGAAACCAATCCTCCTTGAGTAATGCCAATTTGCAAATCATCGATGCAAACTGCAGTCGGAGCAATTAAATCCTCGATAGTTAATAATAAGGTGTCCCTAATCGCATTCCCACAATCATCACTAACAGTAGCTATTAATGTGACTGGTGAATTATCTTCCCAGAGACCTAGGACAAAGCCATCTTCGATTCTTCCTTCATCTGTTCTCCATTCAAGTGTCAGGCCATCTGGAGTACCGCAAGCATCCAATGCCTCAATGTCAGGTAATCTAAAAGAGGCAGTGCAACTAAAGGGATCAATAGATATTGACTGATCAACTAAGGAATCCTGAAACTCTGGACCAGTATCTACATTGATGATACGTTGTACTGGAAGTGGTAGTACATTTTGCGTACACCAATCTACAAAGGTCCATGAACGAAGTGTTAGGGTTTCATTTCCACATTTTGGCACAACAACATCTTCATAATCTAATCCATAATCGCAAATTGGATTATCTGGTGTAAATGGAACAAGCACTTGAATCGATCTTCTCTCCGTCACGAGACGTATAGAATCCATAAGTTCTTTGACGATCAAATCAACCAATAACCATTCGCCATTAATGAAACGCTCAACCTTTACTGTATCTATTGCTTCTAAAAAGTGCACTAGTACAGGCACTTCTACTTCCGCTATTCTGGTAATTGGATCATTATCTGAAGACAGTAAAAACAAGTGCGGATAGGCATTAGAAATTGCAGTGAAATCAGCAATGGCGTTGTTTGATTCAAAGAATTGATCAAAAATACTCTCTGGGTCATTTGGCGCATTACAAGGAAGCTCAATGTCAAGTGGTCTCTGGATTACTTCGAATGGAGTCTGTACCTCATTGTACACTTGTTTAAGGATTTCTATTTTTTCTTGTTCTCCATTGTGATCAATAATAGTAGCTTGAAAAACGACTTCATTACGAATTCCTCCAGTACACCTGTCACCAGACTGGTCTAAAAACTGCCTAAGGTCGACAACTTCCTGAAAGCAAGATTGTGCCAATATAGAGGATGCTTCATTCAGCGAAATAAATCCATTACCAGGTGAAGCCGATGGACTATTGACTCCACATGTGAGGATACAATCAATGGCAGGATCACATGAAGAGACGACCACTTCGATAGTATAGGTACCTTCTGCATTATCTTGTTCTGGTAAAATTTCTATACTAAAGTCTCCAAGCTGTAAATCAGCTAATTGAACACTTGTAGCTCCTGTGAGTCCTGACTCTGTATAGACAATACTATTGAAAAATTTTACATTTACTGTATACGAGCCTTCACACCAATCGGGGTTATCTTGTGTTCCGCATTGATATCTAAAATCTGGATCAACATCAATATTGACGATTTGACACGCATCTATTGTTTCGAAGAAGGCAGTATCATCTTCCTCATTATTAATTTCTCCTGCGAATGAACCAGTAGAGCCAGGTATAAATGAACAAGGCGATGTTAAAAACGGTCGCAATTTGACTTCTACTCTTATTTCACCCCAACAACTGTTTTGATTACATAAATCAACTAATTGATATTGTAATGTTTGACCATCATATGCATCCGTCACCACATTATCGTCAAGAGTATCACCATTTTCAGCTACCAGTATTACGTCGAAGAAATTAATGTCTCTATCATCTGAAAATAACAGATCGCCTGTTATTTCGGTTTCGCATGTTTGTCCCAAGGAGACCTGAATGACATCTTCACAAGATATCGTGCCTAAATCCTGTATTGAAATCTGAACGGGTAGAGTTGGACTGACACATCCTATATCTGTGATACAAACAATATATATAGTTTGAGTCTCACTGAATTCTCCAAGATCACTAGCTTCAAAACCATCAACAACACCTGTCAAAACTGGCTGCGCTCCTGTAGAAGGATCTTCTAAAAAGATGTCAAATGTGCAATTATCTTGTACATCATCAACACCACAAAAATTATGATCTCCAAGATCGGAGAAGTCATTGGCAATTCCATTATTCCACCCAAATTCAGCAGGAATAAATGTCAAGGTCACATCAGGATTGCCTTCGAATACACTACAATCTCTGATGAATGATCTGTCCGTACCAAAATCTATTGCAGAACCAACAGTACCTATAATATCAACTGGCATTCCATTAGGATCGACTAGTACAATATCATCGTTTCCTGTAAAAACGGTAATACTTGATGATTGAAAATCAGTCTCTGCAAGTGCTATAGGACTTGCACCCGGATCGCAAATAACAAATACATCATCATCAAGAATGGTAGCATTTGGAAGACTAGTCATACTTGGAGTTGTACTGCCGTTCACATAAATTTCAATAGACCAGCCTGAAAGATTAATCGGCATACCTGTACCATTGAATATCTCTACACATCGATTATCACCAGTACCTTCTATGTATTCGCTAAAAAATAAATTAGTGGCATCAACAGGTCTAATTGAACTTCCAGCTTCTATTGGAATAAATAGGTCCTCAAATGAACATGCTTCAAACAAGTCTTGGGCCATTGGCAATGCGGTAAACGCACATGGATCAAAACAGTCTAATTCATCAAACATTCCTGTAACCAAACACTCAGGGTCTTCAATCAAACAAGATAAGTTGGCATTTAGCAATCCAGCTGAAGCCAATGCTGGACCTATCCAACCAGCATCTGTAAATTGTAAAGAATTGGCTGGATCAGAATTTGTTTCCTGCACACCAATATCTACACTGGTAATCCCTATAGCAGGACCAGACGTCGCCACAAAACTTCCTTCATAACTCAATAATTGCAGGACATTACCAGCCGGGTCGACAAGCGCAACTCCATCAGGAGCACCATTCTGAATATCAGGAATTGGAAAGAAAATAGCGCCACATGGGACGTCAACATCTATTTCTCCTGTTAATTCAATTGTATTGTATGGGTTGCCACTCATTCCATTATACAGGATGAGTTGGTATCCATTCAGATCAAAACC
>CAYNMW010000204.1:0-7285 GCA_964398295.1 uncultured Saprospiraceae bacterium
TCCTTGTCCGTAGCATTTGTACTGGCTCAAATGGCACATGGTTTTATGTCTGATGTTTATACTATAATGGGAAGTGGTTCATTGATTATGGCGATTGTTATATTGGTGTTTGCGGTGTTCTTGGTATGGTTTGCGGGATTGGCAAAGTTGAGGGGATGGACGAAGTGATTAAAAGCTATTAATAAAGAAGCAGCCCCTGAAATTAGAGGCTGCTATCTTTTAAGTGATTATTCTATTCTTAGCAATCTATTAATAAGTCAAGATTAGTTTCTTGGTCAAATGCTTATCACCCAAGGAAATTTTGATGAAATACAGACCTTCAGAATATCCCATATCTTTCAAGTTAAGTTTATAATTTACCAATCCGCTTATGCTAATTTGCTCAGTGACCAGTGTTTTTCCTAAATGGTCAAAGACTTCTATATCGATATCTCGGAGACTATTGGAAGATAACTCAAGATGTAATTCACTTTGACTTGGGTTAGGGAAGGGCCCATTGATGATTAACAAGTCTTTAATATTATCGGTCGAGGAGGGTTGGTCAAAGCGCAGTTCAAGACATTGAGAAGTTAGGTCATTGTTGACAACCTCAGATGTCAGATTATCATTGGTTATTGATATCAGGTCACTTATTTGTCCATCTTCTAATGCATTAAATCTTAAAGTAAATACAGATTCACCATCATCAAGATTAATGCCTGTACCAGATGGAGACACCCAATTAACTATCAAATATCCCTGATCACTAATTGCCGTACTAACATTGTTCTCAGTAAACATTTCAAGGTCACTTCCTACAAACGAATCATAACTGATTTTACTCATGTCTAATTGAATTTCTGCTGTGAAGACTGCAACGTCTGTAAACCCATCTGCTCTAAAAGTCACTTCAAGATTGTCTCCACCAACAACATCATTATCAAAAACTACTAACTCTCTGCACATTCTTCTTACTGAATTACTGCCATTATCTCCTAGTGAAGTTGCATCACCATTGAGGTCTCCCATTTTTACAGCAACAAAATCTGCATTGGGATCAGTCCCATTGATAGGATTGTACACAATTGCTTCTGGAAAACCATTGGCAATTGGATTGGTCGTATTAAAGGAATGATCACTATCTACAAATCTCCAGGAGTCAACGAATTGAAACTGAGGCGTTATGAAAACAATCATTCTTTGCAGCAGCAATAAATCAACACCATTAATATTGCCATCATTGTTTAAGTCAGCAGCTATCATCTGATATGGATCGGTTATTCTGTTCACGAAAACCAAATGCCTTTGTAGGATCAGCAAATCTATACCGGATATACCTTCTCTGTCATTTATATCCTTGCTCGGTATTACTGTATAGTTTTGTCCAGCGTCTACCAAGAAAGAATAATCTCCAGTAGTACCAGTATTGTCCTGATTAGACGTGTTACTTATAAGATTCACGGTTACATTAGTGGACAATCTTGAATCTGATGTTGCGATTGTCCCAGCGATGGTCACTTGTGACGCAAGACACACTTCTCCAGCAGTAGAGATAACATCTACTGGATTAAGATCAGCCGTTGTAAATGACGCTTCAGCAGGATCATCCGTTATTCGTATTGCACTCTCTTGGAATCCGTTTCCTAAAATTTCGAGGACAATATCTACAATATGGGTTCCATCAGCTAGTGTTACACCATTGGTTGTATTATCAAACCAATTGAAAACAAAAGTCCGGTCGTTTATAGAATTAGAAATATCACTAGGTGGTAAGTTGACTAACTCAACATCAACAATCCTAGCAAAACTATTATCTAAAGAAACAGTGAATGCTCCTTGTGCTAAATCATTGAATCCAAAGGCTTGGACTGGAACTCTGACAGTAGATCCAATCGCCCCACATGTTGTGCCTATCTCCAGTCTTACTGGATCAATTTGTGGTTGGGGTGATATAGTTCTGCAGCAAAATCTAAAACTGCCATCTGTATCCAGAAGTCTGTAGCTTATTTGAAAACTAGAACCATTAGGAATATTGAAACTTGATGGTCTAAAAGTCTGCGGATTATTGAATCCAATTATAGCTTGGGTTGGACTATCCAAGAACCATACTATATCAGAAACAGCCCCATTCGCCGTAAAGGTATATTGATCTATAAATGGATCATACTGTGAAGAAATGGCATTGCATGCGAAAGGATTATCAATCAAAATTCTTCTGCAACAGACTAGATGTCTTTTGTTAATCGAATCATAGATCAAACAGCAGATAAATCTAGCTCCTACGCTTGGGGGAATATAACTTATCGAAGCAGAAGAGCCAATATTAGAGTTAGCTTCATACCAAGCAACAACTTGTTGGCCAGCGGATAGCCCTTCTAGTGTTAAGTTGTAGGATATGGTGTTTTGGTTGCCGGTAAATCTTGGCGTTATAAATGTACAATTGCTTGGAATCTCATAACGTATACAACAAAAGGTAAGACAGTTGGAATTATCTCTATACCAATAGCAAACAAAGTAACTGTTTCCTGGCTCGAAACAACAATATGTATAGGCGTTAGCATTGGTACTGCTTGTCTGTAAAACTTGTTCCGTTTCTCCATCTCTGATTTCCCACCTTTCAAATTGTCCAGGAATATTTCCAGGAGTGAACGTTGTTGTAACCTGTGATGCTGATGATTGTCCTAGCGTCTGTATGTCAATATCATCGCATGGGCGATTTCCATTATCATCTATCGTATAAAAAACATCATCACAACTTGGTGGATCAAATATTCTACAACAAAATTGAATGGTTCCATTTTGATCTAGATATCTATAACAAATACTAAATCCGTTGGTTATTGGAATATTAAAATCAGTAGGCCTAAATGTTTGTGAACTACTGAAACCCAAAACGGCACTTGTAGGGCTCACAACAGACCAAGTGATATTTGAGGCACCACTTACTGCATTGAACGTATAAGTGTTATTAGTATCCGAGAATGTGTAGTTAAATGAATTGCAATTAAATGGATTTCCTACAAATACACGACGACAACATAATACAAATTCTCTTGAAACAGAATCAAAGAGCAAGCAACAAATAAATCGAGTGCCCCCTGACCCAACAGGTGTATATGAGATTGTATTGGCCGATCCAATAGAACTTGTACTGACGCCATCATACCAATTAACTACCGAGGTGTTTGAAGGGACATTTTCTACGGTTAAATTATAATTGGTATTATTCTCATTGCCTGTAAATGTGGGATTAATATAAGTACAATTGTTTGGTAGGGTATATCTGATACAGCAAAAGGTAAGACAACCCTGCGTATCTCTGTACCAATAGCAGACATAATAGAATCTTCCTGGCTGAAAACAACAATAGGAATAACTATTCGCATTCGCTGTAGATGTTTGTATGACCTGATCGGTGTTGGCATCTCTTATTTCCCACCTTTCGAATTGACCAGGAATAGCTCCAGGACTAAATGTTGTAGATACCTGAGTCGAGGATGATTGTCTTACTGTCGAAATTGAAATATCATCACATGGCATATTGCCATTTTCATCTACTACATGGAAAACCTCATCCTCACAATCACGACAAGTGTCAAAACAAATATCATCAAAAAGACTTGGTCCAAAAGGGTTGAATGAAGAGCTGAACACAACCACGCCAAGCCGAGTAATGCCAGTTCCTACAGCAGAGCCGACTAGTTGATTATTGATAAAGACAGCGACAGTTTGTGTTGATTTTTCGAGGGTTACAACCACGTCATTCCAATCATTTCTTCTTATTGGAAATAGTTCTCCGTCGCCGCTGCTACAACCATCAGACTCGAAGACATTATTGATATTTAGACAGACTCTTCTGTCATCAATGTTGGAATCTGAGTGCGGTCTTAAAGCTAGATAGATATTATCATCTCCGGGAATCAGCGGATTATTTTCAAAAATCGAAATTTCTGCCCCATCCGCCTGAAGTGGAAAGCTCCCAAAATTATAATAAGGCATTTTTACTCTATACGATAATTGCACTTTATCAGAGCCAGTCCCATCATTTATTGTTAGTCCTGAAGAGCACCTACTAAAATTACTATCAATTACTTCCAGCACATTATTGGATGAAGCCGTTGCTTCTCTTTGAACTCGACAATCTAAATCACTGCCAGAAAATATATTTTGCCAAGAATTTGATTGACCACTTACCCCGATACCAGTATTAAAGTTGCTGAAATCAAAACAAAACTGATTCTGTGGGGAAGAACAGATTTCTGGACACTTTACTTCAAGCGTGAATGGCGCTTCCGCACCTAAAAATCCATCTACAATTATAATAATTGTCTGTCCTGCTGCAAGAGACACTGTTTCCGTTTCTTCTCCATTACTACTAGTAGAGCCAGAAAGACAGTCTTCTAAGCAGGATGAGTTGCCTACGGTAAACACTTGACCATCATGAGGCACCACATCAACCGGACAGCATTCTGATATGATAAATAATTCAAGGTCTGTAGAAACCGGTTGTGCAATCAAGCAAATATCGTATTCACCTGCAGTTGGAGCTGTAAACTCATACATTGCCTCTCCTGCTGTAAACATTCCTTGTGCTTCATTAGGAGCAAAACATTCCAAATCATAGGCTGATGATCCATTATGTGCACCGACATTGGTTCCTGTGACTGTTGTATTACAAGTAAGAGGTGTTGCATTACTACAATCTAATCCCTCACAACTTAAGGTAAGATTGAAGGTGCCTTCTTGGGAGTTATTGAATCCATCTATGACAATATAATAAGTGCCTGCAGGTCTGTCTCTTATCTCTACCACATCTACATTAATCCCAGAAGGATAACATTGATCAAGGGATTGTGTTCCACTACACGTGATGGACCTGACACTAAAATCAATACAATTCAGACCAGAAGTGCATTCATCCAGTATAAATAAATCTAAATCTTCCGTTCCTGACTCTAAGGTAATATAGGATATCTCTCCAAAGGAAAATCTTTCAAATTGGAAGACAATATCTCTGCCATTAAAATTATTGTTGGACGAATAACATGAGGAATAATCAGAGATGGTAAAGTCATTGCTCTGAGCGATTGTCGTTCTCGTCAATGTTTCACCACAAAATATATCAATAGCATTAGAACATAGATTATTCTGATTGCATTCCATAGTTATTGTATAATTACTTGCAATCGGACCATCTGTATCTACTACCAAATAATATCTCCCTCCAGATAAGGGTGTCGTAATGACATCGGGTGCAGAGGGAGAAGATGAATCTGAAGAGGCTATACAATCGTCTTCATCACAGGATGCCAGCAGAAACATATCAAGGTCTGTAGATGGATTTACACCAGTAAGTGTAAATACGTAATCACCATCCAAACCAGGTCCTACAAATGGAATATTGATTTCATAGACTACCTCGCCAAGGTCTAGAGTTGTGAATTGACTATTACAGTAACTGTCCACATTTGTTGGTTCATTAAAGGTGCCAAATAATTCAGATTGACCACAACCTAAAGATCTGGCATTGCTGCAATCAAGACCTGTGTTGGCACATGACAAGTTCAGATTATAAGGACTCTGAAGACCTAAAAAAGTCTCAATGACAACGTAATAGGTTCCGTCAGTATTTATTATAATCGTCTCTTCTGTTGTTCCTACTTCTCTACTTGAATAAAGACACTCATCTAATAAAAATCCTTTTACAAAATCTACGCATTCATCATAAACAAACATATCCAAATCGGTTGTCATGGCAGAAAGTGTGAGTGTAGCAGGAACGGATGTCACATCTACTCTTATAATATCCTCCCAATCAAGATATCCTGAGTGACCACAATGTGTTGAATATATATCGCTGTCAGAATCTACAATCGAGTTTGAATAATTATTGTTGTTACAATTAATTGAGGCTTCTTCACATTGTGAAAAACCATTATTAAAGAATAGGCATAGGAGAATACCTATAGCAAGGGTAGAATAGGATTTCATCATTAAGTGTTTTTGTTTTCAAAAATATTTTGGAGTCTATCTATTTTTCCACGTTCGGTCTATTAGCTAGCTTATCAACAATTGAGTTGCTTCTACAGATATATACACAAAGATGAATCACACATCTGTAGTCCACCTTATAACTTTTGTTATAAGCATGTGACAATTGTCTTCTGACAAATAAAATGAAAAGTCACTTTCGATTATATCCCCAGATGTAGGGGGGGTGTAAGATTTTACTTTAAAAAAGCAGCATTAAATGTGTGCAATTCTGCATTTGATACAATTTGAAGCTTCGATTTGATACTTTTTAAATGATCCCTAACGGTATGTATCGATATTTTCATTTCTTCTGCTGCTTCTTGATGTTTGAGTCCTTTCGCTATTAGGGACATTACTTCTTTTTCTTTTAGTGTAAGCTTTGAGAATCGGTCTAAGTTGGATTTTATAAAGTCATTCTCTTCTACCATGGTCTTAAATAATTTCAGTGTTCTTGAAATATCCTTTGGGGATTTGGTTATTTCAAAAGTAGCGAGACCATCCTCATTTAATCCTTTGTAAATTATTTTAATATCAGGATTCTCTAGGTATTCTGTAAAGTCGCCATTAAGCCAGTTGCGTGCTTCTTGTTCTGTTGCAAAATATTTAGGATTAAAAACACTTAGATTCGGCTTATCAAACAAGTCCATAACTTCCATTTGACTTAAAACGTCTGTACCGACTACGAATGCCATAAGATGATATCCCTTCTCGTTTGGTACTACAAAACTAGATTTATGCCTAGGCATAAGAATATTTTTTTCAACCCATATCTTTGTAGCATCGTTTATTTGAAATCCAAAATTCGTATTGAGCCAAAGTATTTGTGTAGGGTTTATTTTTTTCAAGCATTTGAGGTATTGTAGCAATTCGGATTTAAAGGCCATCTCGGTTGTTGGACTAAGGTTCCAAGAGTTTACAAACCTGTTATTCTCTGCTTCGTATGCAACACATAAGTATTTTCCATTATAAAGAATCATTTTCCAAATGTTGGATTTGTGTTTATTTGCTTACAAATTTATCATTCGGTATAAATTATTTTTTACAAATTAATGAACGGTCAATATTTGAAAATAAAGTACTGTTTTGAATTTTATCGGTTCTATTTTATGTCTGCCATATAGCCTATACGTTAGGTGCCTTAAGAAGGTAAGTCGCGTTATAGCAACTACAGATATCTCACATATGAACAACAAATGTTAACTAAGAAAACGGTGAACTACCGACTCACTAAATTGGTCTTGACAAATCGCTCTATAAAATCTTCTTTGTATGA